>NZ_SAVA01000006.1:0-293462 GCF_004022465.1 Paenirhodobacter huangdaonensis
TGCCGGATCCTCGCCCACCAGCACCACCGCGAGCCCCGGGGTGATCCCCTGCTCCTCGCGCAGCCGCGCCACATGTTCGGCCACCTGCGCCCGCACCCTGGCCGCGAAGGCCTTCCCGTCGATGATCGTCGCGGTCATGCACCGTCTCCCCTGCCCAGAACCCGTTCCTCGCGCGCGATCGACCAGTTGACCAGCGCGCGCCAGATGCCTTCGACCAGCGCCGGGTCGAGCCCCTGCGCGGTGGCGGCGGTGGTCGCGTTGCCGACCACCTCCTCGACCCGCGCCGCGATCCGCGCCGGCATGCCCTCGCCGGGCTTCAGCTCGGCCGCACGGTCGATCAGCCGGGCCCGGTCGGCCAGCAGCGCGACGAGACGGGCGTCAAGCGCGTCGATCTCGGCGCGCAGTTCGGCCATCGTCGCAATCGTGGAGGGCTCTTTCATCGGCATCCTTCGCTTTCGATCTGCGGGATCTATTGCAGCTTCCGCGCCGCGGCTCAAGCCCGGCCGCTCAGAACAGCCCTTCGACCTCGCCCGCCGCGGTCAAGCCGATGCGCTCGGCCGCGGGCGCGCGCGGCAGGCCCGGCATGGTCAGGATCTCGCCGCAGATCGCCACGACGAAGCCCGCCCCGGCCGAAAGCCGCACCTCGCGCAGGGTGACGCTGTGCCCGTTCGGTGCGCCGCGCCGTTTCGGGTCGGTCGAGAAGGAGTATTGCGTCTTCGCCACGCAGACCGGCAACGCGCCGAAGCCCTGCGCCTCCCAGGTGGCAAGCTGATCCCGCAGCGAGGCCTCGGCAATCACCGCATCGGCGTGATAGATCCGCTTCGCCACCTCCTCGATCTTCTCGAAAAGGCCCATCTCGTCGGGGTAAAGGGGGGCGAAGCCGCCCGGCCCCTCAGCCAGACGCACCACCTCGCGGGCGAGATCCTCGGCCCCCGCACCGCCCTCTGCCCAGTGCCGGCACAGCACCGCACGACAGCCCTGATGCGCGGCATAGTCGACGAGCGCCGCGATCTCGGCCTCGGTGTCGCTCTCGAAGGCGTTGATCGCCACCACCACCGGCACACCGAAGCCGCGGGTGTTGGCGATGTGGCGGCCGAGGTTTGCGCAGCCCCGGCTCAGCGCCGCGACATCCTCGCGGCCAAGATCGGCGAGTGCCGTGCCGCCCTGCATCTTCAGCGCCCGCACCGTCGCCACGATCACCGCGGCCGCGGGCAGCAGCCCGGCGCTGCGGCACTTGATGTCGAAGAACTTCTCGGCCCCCAGATCGGCGCCGAAGCCCGCCTCGGTCACCACGTAATCGGCCAGCCGCAGCGCCGCGCGGGTGGCGATGACCGAGCTGCAGCCATGCGCGATATTGGCGAAGGGGCCGCCGTGCACGAAGGCGGGCGTGTGCTCGATCGTCTGCACCAGGTTCGGCTGCAGCGCATCGCGCAACAGCACCGCCATCGCCCCCGCCGCCTTGAGTTCGGCGCAGGTGACGGGGCTGCGGTCGGCCCGCTCGCCGATCACGATCCGGCCAAGCCGCACCTCGAGGTCGGCCAGGTCGCGCGCGAGACACAGGCAGGCCATCACCTCCGAGGCCGCGGTGATGTCGAAACCGGTCTGCCGCGGCGCGCCATTCGCGACGCCACCGAGCCCCGTCACGATGTCACGCAGCGCCCGGTCGTTCATGTCGATCACCCGCCGCCAGCGCACCCGCCGCGGGTCGAGGTCCAGCGCATTGCCCCAGTAGAGGTGGTTCTCGATCATCGCGGCCAGCAGGTTGTGCGCCGCGGTCACGGCATGGAAATCGCCGGTGAAATGCAGGTTCATCGCCTCCATCGGCACCACCTGCGCCCGCCCACCGCCGGCCGCGCCCCCCTTCATCCCGAAGTTCGGGCCAAGCGAGGCCTCGCGGATGCAGATCGCAGCACGCTTGCCGATCCGGCTCAGCCCGTCGCCAAGGCCCACGGTGGTGGTGGTCTTGCCCTCGCCCGCAGGCGTCGGGGTGATCGCGGTGACAAGGATCAGCCGGCCCTCGGCGCGCGGCTCGATCGCATCCAGAAAGGCGCGGTCGATCTTCGCGATCTCGCGGCCATAGGGGATCAGGGCGGTTTCCGGAATGCCGATCTTTGCCGCAACCTCGGGCATCGGACGTTTCGGGGCGGCGCGGGCAATCTCGATATCGGGCAGCATCTGGGTCCTCCTCGGCGGAGCCTAACCCGTTATGCTGACAGGGGAAAGCCGGCTCAGCCGCGGACGTCGGACATCCGCGACCAGGCGCGCTGATCGGGGATGTGCAGGCGCAGGCTCTGGCCGAGTTCCAGCACCCCCGGCCGCTCGACCCAGGCGGTGACGCCGCGCCGGCCCTGTGCCGCGGGCTTGTAGCGCGGCCCGGCGCCCGGGTGCACGGTCTCGATCACCTTGCCGGGCAGCACGCAGGCGCGGTTCTCCATGTCGACGACAAGGGTCGCGCCATCGGGCCCCTGCAGCCGCGACGAGGGCGGCAGATGGGTCAGATCGGGCAGTCCGCGCAGCACGATCGAGGCGCCGACCCATTCGGGGGCGAGATGCGGCAGGCGCATGGCAAAGGCGGTCTCGGCGAGCTCCTCCTCGGACAGGATCGTCAGCTGCCGGGTGTTGGCGATCTCGGTGCCCGTCGGATGCTGCTCGGTCACCCGCGAACAGCTCGCCCGGGTGCGGCCGGAATGCGCCTCGCCCGCGGCACCGTCAAAGCCGAGCACGAGCTGCGTCACCGGCTCGGACGCCAGCCCCGCGCCCGGCCGCACGAGGCCCAGAAAGACGATTTCGCCATGAAACTGGGTGGAGTTCAGCGCGGCCATCAGACGACCCTCAGGACCAGGAACAGACGACGGAAGGGGAAGAGCACGGTGCCGTCCGGCTCGGCTGGATAGGCAGCGTCGAGGGCCGCCTCGTAGCGCACGAGAAAGCCCGCAAGTTCGCTTTCGTTCAGCTTTGCGGCGAAGGGGCGCAGCGCCGTCGCTTCGGTGAAGCGGCGCACCGGGTGCACCGCGCCCTCGGGGGCGAGGCGCTGAATGTAATCGGTGCTCCAGACGTCGACCTCGCCGAGCGGCGCGAGCATCCGCGCGTAATCGAGCGGCGGCGCCACCGGCGCCACCCAGCCGGTGAAATCGAAACGGTCGGGAAACATCTCGGCGGCGAGGTCGCGCAGGAAGCGGTGCGAGGGCGCGCCCGATTGCATCGGCATCTGCACGGCGAGGACCCCGCCCGGCACCAGCAGCCCGGCCAGCCGCGGCA
Source organism: Paenirhodobacter huangdaonensis (assembly GCF_004022465.1). NCBI lineage: Bacteria > Pseudomonadati > Pseudomonadota > Alphaproteobacteria > Rhodobacterales > Paenirhodobacter > Paenirhodobacter huangdaonensis. The sequence continues at coordinate 3,259 of NZ_SAVA01000006.1, forward strand.
GCAGTGCGGCGTGATCGTCGAGCCACTGCAGCGCCGCGTTCGAGAAGATCAGTGCCGGCGGCTTGCCCGGCTCCCAGCCGCGGATATCGGCAAGATCGCAGCGGTGATAGGCGCCGGTCGCCGCCGCCTTGCCGATCATCGCGGGCGAGGCATCGACGCCGACGATCTTGCGCCCGGGCCAGCGGTCATCGAGCGCCGGCCCCACCGCCCCCGCGCCGCAGCCGAGGTCGACGATCCGGCCCGGCGGCAGCGTGCCCACCCGGGCCATCAGATCGAGCGCCGGCCGCAACCGCAGGTCGCGGAAGCGGCCATAGCTTTCGGGGTTCCAGTCGGCGCTTTCCGTGCGAGGCCGGGTCATCGCCGCCGCCCCGCGCTTACGCCGAAGGTTCCGGCGCGGTGTCGGGCCCCTTGGCAGGTTTCGTCTTCGGCACCGAGGTGACCGAGGGCAGACCGCCCGGCGTGTTGCCGTCGTCGCCGTGGATCGCCTCGCCGGTCATCACCTTGCGGATCTCCTCGCCGGTCAGGGTCTCGTATTCGAGCAGCCCCTGCGCCAGACGCTCCCATTCCGGCTGGTTCTCCATCAGGATGCGGCGCGCCTCCTTGTAGCCGGCGTCGATCAGCTCGCGCACCTCTTCCTCGATCAGCTCCTTGGTCTTGGTCGAGACCGAGAAGCCGCCGGTGTTGCCCTGATAGCCCTCATGCGCCTCGGAATAGTCGATATTGCCGACCTTGTCCGACATGCCCCAGCGCATCACCATCGCGCGGGCAATCGCCGAGGCCTGCATGATGTCGCCGGCCGGGCCGTTCGAGACGTGTTCCTCGCCCCATTTCAGGATCTCGGCCGCCTTGCCCGCCATGGTCATGGCGATCTTCTGCTTGGCCTCGTCCTTGTGGTAGTTCAGCTTGTCCATCTCGGGCAGCGACACCACCATGCCAAGCGCCTGACCGCGCGGGATGATCGTCGCCTTGTAGACCGGGTCGCATTTCGGCAGTTTCATCCCGACCACGGCGTGACCGGCCTCGTGATAGGCGGTCATTTCCTTCTGCTCGGGGGTCAGCACCATCGAGCGCCGCTCGACCCCCATCATCACCTTGTCCTTGGCCTGTTCGAAGTCTTCCATGGTGACAAAGCGACGACCGACGCGGGCAGCCATCAGTGCCGCCTCGTTCACCAGGTTCGCGAGATCCGCGCCCGAGAAGCCCGGCGTGCCGCGCGCGATCACGCGCAGATCGACATCGGGGCCGACCGGCACCTTGCGGGCATGCACGGTGAGGATCTTCTCGCGGCCCTTGATATCGGGGTTCGGCACATGGATCTGCCGGTCGAAGCGGCCCGGACGCAGCAGCGCCGGGTCGAGCACGTCCTTGCGGTTCGTGGCGGCGATGATGATGATGCCCTCGTTCGCCTCGAAACCGTCCATCTCGACCAGAAGCTGGTTCAGCGTCTGCTCGCGCTCGTCATTGCCGCCGCCGATGCCGACGCCCCGGGCGCGGCCCACCGCGTCGATCTCGTCGATGAAGACGATGCAGGGCGCGTTCTTCTTCGCCTGCTCGAACATGTCGCGCACGCGGCTGGCGCCGACGCCCACGAACATCTCGACGAAATCGGAGCCCGAGATGGTGAAGAAGGGCACGCCCGCCTCGCCGGCGATGGCGCGCGCCAGCAGGGTCTTGCCGGTGCCGGGCGGGCCGACAAGCAGCGCGCCCTTCGGGATCTTGCCGCCGAGACGCGAGAATTTCTGCGGATTGCGCAGGAACTCGACGATTTCCTCGAGTTCTTCCTTCGCCTCGTCGATGCCGGCGACATCGTCAAAGGTGACACGCCCCTGCTTCTCGGTCAAAAGCTTCGCCTTCGACTTGCCGAAGCCCATGGCGCCGCCCTTGCCGCCGCCCTGCATGCGATTCATGAAGAAAATCCAGATCCCGATCATCACGATGAACGGCAGCCAGACGCCCAGGAGCGACATGAAGCCCGACTGCGCCTGCTTCACGACATTGACCTGCACGCCCTTGCCGATCAGCTTCTCGGCGATGGCGTCGGATTCCGGCTTCACCGTCGAATAGGTGGTGCCGTCGGCGATCTGATAGCGCACGTCCTCGCCGTCGAGCTGGACGGACTTGACCTCGCCCTTGTCGACCGCGGTCATGAATTCCGAATAGGCGACCTGCCGCGCATTCATCGAGGCCTGCCCGTCTCCGAAAAGGTTGAACAGCGCGAGAATCAGCAGGAACAGCACGGCCCAGAAGGCCAGATTGCGTGCGTTGCCCAAGGGGAACCTCCAGAATAGACGGGGACCGGTCTCCGCCGGGCCTTTACCGGGTGAAAATAGGGATTACGCGGTCAGGTTCAACGTCTGATTAGCGACTCCGCAAATGCGCCGCAGTCAATTCGCGCTTTCCAGCCGTTTTCGAGCCCGGCCAGAGGCGCCGCAATCAGCGCCTCGCCGTGCCAGACGGCGGGGGAGGCGAGCAGGCTTGCGCGCGGCAAACCGGTCTCGCGCCAGTGCGGGCATTGCAAAAGCCCCTCATCGCCAAGCGCCGCGATCTCGAGCCCCGGTGCGGCGGGGCCGGTCAGCGCCCAGCGGTCCCAAAGATCGCCCACGGACACCCGCAGCGTGGCGACCGCCGCCGCCTCGCGGGTGAGGCGGATCGTATCGCGCCCGGCCCGGATGCGGCAGCCGTGCAGGGTGCGGTCGGGCTGCGCCGCCAGCCCCGCGAGCAGATCCGCCACCTTGGCCGCGCGCGGGGGGTACTCGCAGCCCGAGATCCAGCGCAGCGCCGCGTTCAGAAGCCGCCGCTGCAACTCGGGCGCCAGATCGGCAAAGCCTGCGCGCCCGATCACCACATCGCCCGCCGGCGTCGTCACCTGCGCGGCGACGAAACGGCACAGGGTTTCGGTCAGCGCGGCATCGGCCGCGGCCAGGTTGCGCACCACCGCGCCCAGCGTCGCGGGCGTGATGCCAAGGGGCGCGAGCGTGGCCAGCGCCTGCCGTGCCCGCACCCGGCCAAAGCGCGGATTGTCATTCGAGGGATCGTCGATCCAGCCGAGCCCGCGCGCGCGCAGCGCCGCGCGCAGATCGGCGCGGGTCACGCCCAGAAGCAGCCGGTGCCAGGTGACCCCCTCGGCCACGAAGCGCCGGCGCATTCCGGCGAGGCCCTCGAGCCCGGCCTCACGGCCAAGGCGCATCAGGAAGGTCTCGGCCTCGTCATCGGCGGTATGGCCAAGCGCGACATCGGCAATCCCCTGCCCCTGCGCCCAGGCCCCGATCAGCCGCAGCCGCGCGCGCCGCGCCGCGTCCATCAGGTTGCCCGCGGCCGCGGTCCCCTGCCAGGACAGCACGCTGTGCGGCACGCCGATGCCGGCGCAAAACCGGCCGACCTCGGCCGCCTCCGCGGCCGAGCCCGCGCGCAGACCATGATCGACCGTCACCGCGGCAAGGTCGAAACCCGCCGCATGCAGCCCGACCAGCAGCGCCATCGAATCCCCACCCCCGGAAACGGCAACCCCGACACGCGGGGGCGCATCGGGGCCAAATGCCTGTTTCAGGATCGCGGGCAGGTCCGGCGTCACTGGCAGCCGAGGCTCGCCTGTGCCGAGGACACCTGCCCCGCCGCCTGCGACGAGGGGAAGCGGGCCGGCACTTCGGCCAGCGTCGCGCAGGCCTCGTTCTTCTGACCGAGCTCGCCCAGCGACTTGCCGAGCTCGAGCAGGTTGTCGGCCGCGCGCTTGCCCTCGGGCGCTGCCGAGAAGGCGTCGAGCCAGGCCCGCGCCGCGCCCGGAACGTCGCCCGCCTGATGCAGCGCGTCGCCGCGCAGATACATCGCGTCGTCGGTCAGGGGGCCACCCGGATAGGTTTCGGCAAAGGTCGCAAAGAGGTCAGCGGCGCCGCGAAAGTCACCCTGACCGAGCACCTCCTTGGCCCGGTCGAAATCACTTTTCTCGTTCATTGCCAGATCACCGCCCCCCGAAGAGGCAGAGGACGCCCCGGTGCTCGGCGCCGAGGGCGCGGTCACCGAACCTGCCGTCGGCGCGGCGCCGCCAAGCGGCGCGCCCTGACCGACGCTGGAGGGATCGCAGCCCTCCTCGAGCTCGCAGACGCGGAATTCCAGATCGCCCACCCGGTTGGTGCCGTCCTTGACGACCCGGTCGATGCGGTTCTGCAATTCCTCGGTGCGGGAGGTGAGCGTGCTCAGCTCGGCCTCCATCGTGTCCATGCGCTGCAGCGCCGAGGCCCCGCCCGCCGCCTGCATGCCCTTCGCGCCCGAGGCCACCAGCTCCGAACGCAGGCCCTGAAGCTGATCCGACAGCTGCGCGAGTTCCGCGCGGATGTCGGCCAGCGTCTGTTTGTCGGCCGCATGGGCGGGCGCTGCCAGCGCCAGCGCCACGGCCGCCCCCAGCATCACCCGCCGCATCAGATCAGCTCCCCGCGCCGAGCGAGATCACCGTGACCGCGCGGCGGTTCTTGGCGTAGCAGTCTTCCGACGAGCACACCGCGAGCGGGCGTTCCTTGCCGTAGGAGACGGTGCGCAGACGCGAGCCGGCGACGCCCTGCGAGATCAGGAAGGCCTGCACCGCCGAGGCGCGGCGCGCACCAAGCGCGAGGTTGTATTCGCGGGTGCCCTGTTCGTCGGCATGGCCTTCGATGATGGCCGAATACTTGCCGTGCGCGTTCAGCCACTTGGCCTGGCCGGTCAGGATGTTGCGGGCCTCGTCGGTCAGCGTCGACTGGTCGACCACGAAGTGCACCATGTCGCCGACGGCGGCGTTGAAATAGGCCGGCGAGTTCGGGTCGCTGATCGAGCCCTGCGAAACCGAGCCGTCGCCGGTGCCGCTGCCGTAAGCGCCGCCCGGATCGACCACGCCATTGCCCGAGCCGTATTTGTCGGGGTTGTTACAGGCCGCGAGGCCGAGGACTGCCAGCAGGATCACTGCCTTGGGTGCGAAGTTCATGTGTACCGCCTTTTGAGTTTGCCCTTTCGGGCGAAGGTAACAGGTTCGGAATGCCTTGTGAATCGGGCTCAGGGCAGAAGCGGCGACCAGGCCGGATCGGAGGCCCCGCCAGCGTTGCCGACCTTCTTCAGGTTCCGCCCTGAAATGTCGATGGAGAAAAGCTGTGCGCCGCCGCCCGCGCCGGGGCTTTCGCGGGTGAACATGATGACGCGGCCGTTCGGCGACCAGGTCGGGCCCTCGTCAAGGAAGGAGGCGGTCAGCAGCCGCTCTTCCGAGCCGTCGGTGCGCATCACGCCGATGAAGAAGCGCCCGCCCGCCTGCTTGGTGAAGGCGATCATGTCGCCGCGCGGCGACCAGACCGGGGTGCCGTAACGGCCGTCACCATAGGAGATCCGGGTCGGCTCGCCGCCGCCCGCGGGCATGATGTAGAGCTGCGGACCACCCGAGCGGTCGCTCTCGAAAACGATGCGCGAGCCATCGGGGCTGAACGACGGTGCGGTCTCGATCGCCGGCGAATTCGTCAGCCGGGCCGGCGAGCCGCCCGAGGCCGACATCTTCCACAGGTCGGTGTTGCCGTTCTGCTCGAGCGAATAGACGATCGAGTTGCCATCGGGCGAGAAGCGCGGCGAGAAGGTCATCGTGCCGGGCACTTCGGGCAGCAGCTGGCCGCTGACATTGCCGACATTCATCAGCTTGATCCGCGGGAAGCCGGTCTCGAAGGTGGTGTAGAGAATGCGGTCGCCGGTGGGCGAGAAGCGCGGGGCAAGCACGATCGTGCTCGAATCCGTGAGATAGTTCACATTCGCGCCGTCATAATCCATGATCGCGAGGCGTTTCAGGCGCTTGTCCTTCGGGCCGCTCTCCGAGACATAGACCACGCGGCTGTCGAAATAGCCGCTTTCGCCGGTGATCCGGCTGTAGATCACATCGGCCACCTTATGCGCGAGACGGCGCCAGCTTTGCGGGCTGGCCGCAAGCTGCTGGCCGTCGCCGAGCTGCTGGTTCGAGTAGACGTCGAAGAGGCGGAACTTGACCACCACCTTGCCGCCCGACATCGACACGCCGCCGACGATCAGCGCCTGCGCGTTGATCGCCTGCCAGTCGGCATAGCTGACCGGGGTGTCAAAGCTCGAGAAGCGCTGCAGATAGGCGTTCTCGGGGATCTGTCGGAACAGGCCCGTGCCGCTCAGGTCGGCATTGATGACCTGCGAGATCTGCGCCGCCATCTCGCCCGCGCCGCCGGTTTCCGCCACGAAGCTCGGCAGGGCATAGGGCAAGGGCTCGATCACGCCCTCGTCGATCTCGATGTGCAGCGGACCCTGCTGCGCCAGCGCCGCCCCCGGGCCGATCATCAGCGCCGCCAGCGCGGCCAATGCAAAACGGAACATGCTCTTTTCCCTGGCTTGGGCTTTTGCCCGTTGTACCCAATTTCTGCGTCGCGGCACATCACAAGCGGCGGAGAGCCGGATTTTTCCGGCTCCCTGCGGCGCACGCGTCACTTCATCCTCATCTTGCTCGGGTCGAAGACGATCTCGATCTGCTTCCACCAGCCGTATTTCTCGGCCGGCAGCGGGAAGCCGTCCGAGCCGCAGCGCACGATCGCGCGCCGCGCCGCCTCGAAGGCCTGCTTCGCCGCGGCTTCCGAACCGCCGGTGAAGCCCTTCATCTTGATCGACTTGACGTCCGGCTTGCCGTTCTGGCCCATGTCGACGAGCACCGTCACCGTGGTGCGCAGCGCCTCCGAGCTGAGCGCGCCGGTGTTCCAGCACGCCTTCACATCGACGATCAGCGCCTCTTTCTCGCCGGCGGTCACGGGCGGGCCGTTCTCGGCGATGCCGAGGCCGCCAGAGCCGGTGCCGGTTTCCGAAGTCATCGCCTCGGCGAGCGCGTCATTGACCCCGCTCGCGCTGCCCGACTTGCCGGAGGTGCCCGATTTCGCCGGCGTGCCCGAGGCCTTGTCGCTGGCCTTGTCGCTCGTCTTGCCCGTGCCCTTGTCGCTCGCCTTGCCGGTGCCGCTGCCCGAGGTCTTGTCCGACGCCTTGTCGGCGGGCTTTGCTGCGGGCTTCGCCGCCGGCGCCTTGTCGGCGGGCTTGTCCGAGGCCTTGTCGGTCGCGCTGTCATTCGAGGCGGTCTTGGTCTCGGCGGGCTTCGTCTCGGCCGGGGCCGGAGCGGGCTTCGTCGGACGCGACTGCGGACGCGGCACGCTGGCCGGCGCCGAGGTCTTGGCGGGTTCCTCGACCGGCTTCGTCTCGGGCGTGATCTCGGTCGCGGCCTCCTTCGGCGCGGCCTCGGGCTTCGGCTTCTCGACCGGCTCGGGCTTCGGCGTCTCGGCAGGCTTCGTCTCGGCGACGGGCGCCTCGGCGACCTTGGCGTCGGGCTCGGGGGCGGGTGCCGGGGTCGGCGCGACCCGCGGCGCGGGCCTTGCCACCGGGCGCGGCGAGAAATCGGGCGAGGTGGTGTCCTGCGGCTCGACCACCGGCGGCATCATCGTCGGCGGCACCTCGACCACCTCGGCGGGCGGCGTCGGTTCCGCGACCGCGGTCATGTCGGGCTGCGGCTCGGGTGCCGGCGCGGGCTTCGAGGGCGGCACCGGCGAGGATTGCGGCGCGGGCGCCGGCGCCTCCTCGGCGGGCGCCGGGGCGGGCTCGGCCGCGGGGGCGGGTTCCGGCTGCGCCGGCGCCTCGGCACCGGCCTCGCCACCTGCCGGCACGGCGGGTTCGCTGTTCGCGCCCTGTTTCGGTGCGGCGGCGGCGATCGCGTCGAACTCGGCCTGCGAGATCACCGAGACCTGCGTCATCTGCACCTGTTCCTGCGGCTCCGGCGGGAACCAGTCGGTGCCAAAGATCGCCAGCAGAATCACCGCGATATGCAGTGCCGCCGAGACCTCCGTGCCGATCTTCTCTGCCCTGTCCATGCGCATGGCGCGTCAGTTCCCCGAAGGCGCCTTGCCCGTCAGCGAGGGGCCGCCGGTGTCGGTGACCAGGATGATGTTGTTGAAGCCGCCGGCGTTCAGCGCCCCCATCACCTCGACGACGCGCGAATATTCGATGCCGCCATCGGCGCGCAGGTAGATCTTGTCGCTGTCGCGCTCCTGCGCGATGGCGTGCAGCCGGTCGACCAGCTCTGCCTCGGGCACCGTCGAGTTCATCAGCGACACCGTGCCATCAAGCTGCAGCGAGACCGTCAGCGGCTCTTCCTGCTCGGTCGGCACCGCCTTCGCCGCCGTCTTCGGCAGCTCGAGCGGCACGCCCACCGTCATCATCGGCGCCGCCACCATGAAGATGATGAGCAGAACCAGCATCACGTCGACCATCGGCGTGACGTTGATCTCGCCCATCACGGCATGCCGGCCCTTGCCCCCGCGCCGGCGGCGTCCGCTGCCACCGGCCTTCTTCATCACCCCCGCGCCCATGGCTCAGGCGTCCAGCTGGCGCGAAAGGATGGTGGCGAATTCGTCGGCGAAGGCCTCGTAGCCCGAGGTGATCTTGTCGGCATCGCCCGAAAGCTTGTTGTAGAAGATCACCGCCGGGATCGCGGCGATCAGGCCGATCGCGGTGGCGACGAGCGCCTCCGAGATCCCCGGCGCCACGACGGCAAGCGAGGTGTTCTGCGAGATCGCGATCTCCTCGAAGGCGACCTTGATCCCCCAGACCGTGCCGAACAGACCGATGAAGGGCGAGGTCGAGCCCACCGTGGCGAGGAAGCTGAGCCCCGAGTTCAGGTTTTCGGCCTCCTTCGCGATCGCCACATCCATCGAGCGGTCGATACGCGCCTGTGCGCCGGCGATCAGCTCACCGTCATGGCGGTGCGAGCGTCGCCATTCGAGCATGCCGGCGGCGAAGATGCGCTGGCTCGCGCCCTCGGGCGAAGGCCCGATCTGGTCGAAGAGCTCGTCGAGCGGCTCGCCCGACCAGAAGGCGCGATCGAAGGCATCGGCCTCGGCCCGCGCGGCGCGGAAGGTGATGAATTTCCGGATGATGATCGACCACGACCAGAAGCTGGCCATGGTGAGCATGAGCATCACAAGTTTCACAGTCAGCGATGCGCGCAGGAAAAGTGCAAGCAGCGAGAAATCAATCTCCTGCCCCATCGCAAGGGTTTGTTGATCCATAATCGTGCCTTTAGGCGTTCACTGCTCTCGGTCGAAGCCGTTTCACGGCTCTCTTAACAGTGATTCTATCCGAGGATCAGGGGGAGCGCCATAACATCTGCGTCATCGCGTCACGGCTGGTGCCGCATTGCAGCAGATGCAGGGCTCCTCCCCCTGCCCCGGCTCAGTGCAGCGAGGGCACGAGGCGCTGGCGCAGCGCGGCGGGCAGGCGCGCGGGCGCGCCGGTCTCGCTCAGGCACACGATCGTCACCGCGGCGGCAAAGAGCTTCTCGCCCGCCCGCCACACCGCCTGCTCGAGGATGAGTCGGGCGCCCGCCACCGCGGACAGCTCGGTCGTCACCGTGAGCTCGTCGTCGAACTTCGCCGGACGCAGGTAATCCGCCTCGACCCGGCGCACCGCGAAGACAAGGCCGTGATCGCGCTTCAGCGCGACCTGATCGATGCCGAGGCTGCGCACCCATTCGGTGCGTCCGCGCTCGATGAACTTCAGGTAATTCGCGTAATAGACGATGCCGGCAAGGTCGGTGTCCTCGTAATAGACCCGGACCGGGAAGTCATGCGTCATGCCGTGCCCTCCGGCCGCGGCGCGGCCAGCCGGGCCGCAAGCCGCAGCGCATGGCTCGCGTCATCGGCGACGGCGGGCAGCACCGGGTCATAGGCCGCGCGGATCAGCGCCGCCACCTCCGGGCGCATCACCGCCACACCGCGCGCCGAGGCAAGCGGCGGATGGCCGGCAAAGGCCGTCTCGCCCCAGAGCAGGATCATCTGCACCGCCTGGCTCAGCGCGATCGTCTCGGCCGGCACCTCGTCGAGCGCCGCATCCATCCGCACGAAGGCAAAGCAGGCCCGGATCGCCCCCGCGGCATCGAAGCGGAAGACCCGGTACTGGTTCGCCCCCGCGCTCTCGAGCCGGGCAACGAGATCGCCGAGCCCCTCGATCATCCGGTCGAGGTTCGGCACTTCGAGAAGCTCCTGCCACTCGCGGAAGAAGAAGATCATCAGGTTCGCGCCAAGCTCGGGATCGGTCTCGGCCATCTGGTGGCCGGCAAGCGTCACCACCGCCTCGGCCGCGCCCTTCACCGTGGCAAGCGTCGCCGCATCGACGCCGAAGACCACCGGCACCACCGGCCGCCCCCAGCGGGCAAAGAGATAGTTCCCGCCCGCGCGCGTGAACATCGCCCTGATGTCATCGGCTTTCGGCATCCCCGTCTCGTCGCTCATCGGCCCCTCCGCAAATCGGCGCCACCCTAGGCTATCGGCCGGGCAAGGAAAAGGCCGGGCAAAAGGGGGCGCTGCCCCCTCGGGCTTCGCCCTCACCCCCGGGATATTTGGTGCGATTGGAAGAGCAAGCGCGGTCCCGGCTTCCAATTGCCGCAAATATCCCGGGGGTGAATTGGCGCAGCCAAGAGGGGGCAGCGCCCCCAACCGGCGCTTGCCGCGCGCGCAAGCGCCGCCTATAAGGCGCGCCATGACCCGGCTTGCGCACATCCTTCGTCGAATTACCGGCCCGGCGCTCTGACGCGTCAGGGTGGCCGGGACTGCTGCAAGCCGCGGGCGCGGGCTGCGCGCCCCTCTTCCTTCAAGCCGAGGACATTCTTCCGATGTGCGCTGACACGCCCGAAACCACCGTCGACTATCGCGACACCGTCTTCCTGCCCGAAACCGAGTTCCAGATGCGCGCCGGCCTGCCCGCGCGCGAGCCCGAATGGCTGGCCCGCTGGGAGCGCCTGGCGATCTACGACCAGCTGCGCGAAAAGGGCCGCGACGATGCGCGCCCCTCTTTCGTGCTGCATGACGGCCCGCCCTATGCCAACGGCCACCTGCACATCGGCCACGCGCTGAACAAGACGATCAAGGACATCATCGTGCGCAGCCATCAGATGATGGGCCACGACAGCCGATATGTGCCGGGCTGGGACTGCCACGGCCTGCCGATCGAATGGAAGATCGAGGAGCAGTATCGCGCCAAGGGGCTGAACAAGGACGACGTCGACACCGTGACCTTCCGCCAGGAATGCCGCAAGTTCGCCGAGAACTGGGTCACCGTGCAGCGCGAGGAATTCAAGCGCCTCGGCGTGACCGGGAACTGGGCCAATCCCTATCTGACGATGGATTTCCATGCCGAGGCGGTGATCGCCGAGGAGTTCATGAAATTCCTGATGAACGGCACGCTCTATCAGGGCTCGAAGCCGGTGATGTGGTCGCCGGTCGAGAAGACCGCGCTCGCCGAGGCCGAGGTCGAGTATCACGACCACACCTCGCACACGATCTGGGTGCGGTTCCGCCCGGTTGCGGGGCTTGACGGGGCGGCGGTGGTGATCTGGACCACCACCCCCTGGACGATCCCGCAAAACCGCGCGGTCGCCTACAACCCGGGCATCGCCTACGGGATGTATCGCGTCGATACCGTCGACGAGAAATCGACCGCGCTTGCGGGCGAGCTGCTGGTGCTGGCCGATGCGCTGGCCGAAGCCGTGATGACCGCGGCGAAGGTGACGGGCTTCACCCGGCTGCGCGACGTCGCGACCTCCGAGTTCGAGGGCGCGGTGCTGAAGCACCCCTATGCCGGGCTCGAGGAGGCGAAGGGCGAGTGGGATTATGACGTGCCGATGCTGCCCGGCGATCACGTCACCGAGGACGCCGGCACCGGTTTCGTCCACACCGCGCCCTCGCACGGCGACGACGACTATCAGCTCGGCGTGAAGTTCAAGCTGCCGATGACCTATAATGTCGAGGCCGACGGTAGCTATCGCACCGACCTGCCGATCTTCGGCGGCCAGGCGATCCTGGACCAGGACGGCAAGGAAGGCCCGGCGAACGTGTCGAACATCAAGCAGCTCGCCTGGGCCGGCGCGCTGCTCGCGAAGGGCAAGATCAAGCACTCCTACCCGCATTCCTGGCGTTCGAAGGCGCCGGTGATCTATCGCAACACGCCGCAGTGGTTTGCCGCGATCGACCACAAACTCGACGACGGCATGGGCACCTATGGCGATACCATCCGCGCCCGCGCCCTGCGCTCGATCGAGGAGCTGGTGAAGTTCACCCCGGTCTCCGGCCGCAACCGCCTGCACTCGATGATCAAGCACCGGCCGGACTGGGTGCTGTCGCGCCAGCGCGCCTGGGGCGTGCCGCTCACCTGCTTCACCAAGAAGGGCGCGAAGCCCACCGACGCCGATTTCCTGCTGCGCAATGCCGAGGTCAACGCCCGGATCGCCGCCGCCTTCGAGACGGACGGGGCGGATGTCTGGTATGTGCAAGGATTCAAGGAAAAACTGCTCGCGGGCATCGTCGATCCGTCGGATTATGAACAGGTCTTCGACGTGCTCGACGTCTGGTTCGATAGCGGGTCGACGCATGCCTTCGTGCTGCGCGACCGTCCGGACGGCACCAAGGACGGCATCGCCGACGTCTACATGGAAGGCACCGACCAGCACCGCGGCTGGTTCCATTCCTCGCTGCTGCAGGGCTCGGCCACGATCGGCCGCGCGCCCTATCGCAACGTGGTGACGCATGGCTTCACGCTCGACGAGAAGGGCATGAAGATGTCCAAGTCGATCGGCAACACCGTCGCGCCGCAGGAGGTGATCGACGAATACGGCGCCGACATCCTGCGGCTGTGGGTGGCGCAGGCGGATTACACCACCGACCAGCGCATCGGGCCGAAGATCCTGAAGGGCACTGCGGACAGCTATCGGCGCCTGCGCAACACGCTGCGCTTCATGCTGGGCGCGCTGAAGGACTTCGACGAGGCCGAGCGCGTGGCCGTGGCCGAGATGCCCGAGCTCGAGCGCTGGATGCTGCACCGTCTGGCCGAACTCGATGCCGAAGTGCACGCCAACTACCGCGCCTTCAACTTCTCGGGCGTGTTCCAGGTGCTGTTCAACTTCTGCACCGTCGACCTCTCGGCGTTCTGGTTCGACGTGCGCAAGGACGCGCTTTACTGCGACGCGCCCGACAGCCTGCGCCGGCGCGCGGTGCGCACGGTGATGGACCTGCTGTTCTACCGGCTCAGCACCTGGCTTGCGCCGATCCTGCCCTTCACCATGGAGGACGTCTGGCTCAGCCGCTTCCCGTCCGAGGATGGCTCGGTGCATCTGCAGGACTTCCCGGCGACGCCCGCCGACTGGAAGGACGAGGCGCTCGCGCAGAAATGGGAGGGCATCCGCCGTGCCCGCCGTGCGGTCACCGCCGCCCTCGAGGTGCAGCGTGCCGCCAAGGTGATCGGCGCCTCGCTCGAGGCGGCGCCGGTGGTGCATGTCGAGGACGAGAGCCTCGCCGCGGCGCTGCGCTCGGTCCGCTTCGATGACCTGTGCATCACCTCGGCGCTGACCGTGACCACCGATCCGGCGCCGAACGAGGCCTTCCGCCTGCCCGAGGTTCCGGGCGTCGCGGTGGTCTTCGAGACCGCCGAGGGCGAGAAATGCCAGCGCTGCTGGAAGATCCTGCCCGACGTCGGCACCCATGCGCATGCCCATACCTGCAAGCGCTGCGACGCCGCGCTCGGCTGAACCGCGCCCGTATCCAGCAGTCGAAGGGCGCCCCATCCGGGCGCCCTTTTGCATTCCGCCAAAGCCCTTCGTTCTGTGCAAGGCCGGGGTTGCGAATCCGGCGCGGCTTGCCTATATCACCGCTTGAGAGGTTGGCGCGGGCGAGCGCCTCGCCAACCCGGTCAGGTCCGGAAGGAAGCAGCCGCAACGAGCCCCGCTTGGGTCGATGTCCAGCCTCTCACCCCTCCCCCCTCCGAAACGGTTGATCCGAAAAGCCTTTCCGGGCTTGCGCCTGCCGTGACGATTCAGCCTTTGCCTCGGCGCGGGGGCGGTGCGATGCTTGCCCCATCATGCGCATCGCGACCTTCAACCTTCAGAACCTGAAACTGCTGAAATCCGCAGGAGAACCGCAGCTGCACGGGGCATGGGACAGCGACGACCCCGAGGAGTCCGGCCTCGATGCGATTGACCGGCGGCTGACGGCCGAGGTGCTGGCAAAGATCGACGCCGATCTTCTGGCGCTGCAGGAGGTCTATGATCTTGCGACCCTCGAGGCCTTTCATCAGCGCTGCATGATCCCCGCCGGGCTGCGCCCCTATCCCGAGCGGATCTGCCTGCCCGGCAATGACGGCCGCGGCCTTGATCTTGCGCTCCTTTCGCGCCGGCCGCTTGCCGAGCTGCGCAGCCACGCGGCGCTGACGCTGAAAGATCTCGACATTGCCCCGCCGCCGGGCGTCGATCCGCTCGCCCCGGTCTTCCGCCGCGATTGCCTGATGGCGACGGTGGGGTGGATCACCCTGTTCCTGTGCCATTTCAAGTCGCCCTACCCCGACGTCACCGCAGCCTGGACCACGCGCCGGCTCGAGGCGCTGGCGGTGCGGCGGCTGATCGCGCGCTATTTCGAGGTGCCCGCGGCAGGCCTGTGGCTGATCGTCGGCGATCTGAACGAGCCGCACGGCGCCCTGCCCGGCACCGAGCGCGCCATCGCGCCCTTGGAGAACGGCTTCACCGTCGACCTGATGGAGCGCCTGCCCGAACCCGAGCGCTGGACCTATTTCGACGTGCATTCGGGGCGCTACGATTGCCCCGATGCCCTCCTTGCCTCGCCGGCCCTTGCACAGGCGTTTCCGCGCGCGGCCCCGGTCATCCTGCGCGCCGGGCTGGGCCGCGAGGCGCGGCGAGACACCGGCGCCCGGCTTGCGGGCGTCGGCGCGCACCGGCCGCATGCGAGCGACCATGCCGCGGTGATGATCGACCTGCCGGGCCTGTGACGGGCCGGGCCGGTGACGCCCGCGGATTGCGCGGCAGACCGCCACCGCCGGCCCGCATCTCTTGGCGCGACTCGCGCGCTCTGGTATTCTTGCCGCCAACGAGGGCGAAACGCCCCGGGCAGAGAAGCAGGCACATCATGGCATTCGTCACACCGGGCATGCGCGGCACCCTTGTCCTTGCCGCCGCACTGGGCGCTTTGGCAAGCTGCGGGCACACCCCGCTCGATTGCATGGAGCGCGCGATGTATTTCGAATCGAACCGCTCCAGCCGCGACGGCATGGTCGCCGTGGGCAGCGTGGTGATGAACCGCGTCGAGTCGGGGAAATACCCGAATTCGGTCTGCGGCGTGGTGCGTCAGCGCGGCCAGTTCGCGCCCGGCATCATGACCAAACGCATGAAGGAAAAGACCAACGTGCGCGAGGCGGCGCAATCGGTGCTGCGCGGCGAGCGCCACCCGCTGATCGGCAATGCGCAGTTCTTCCACACCGCGAACCGCAGCTATCATTACGACAACATGCATTATGTGCTGACCGCGGGCGGCAACGCCTTCTACGAGCGTCGGCCTGCCGCGCAGGTGACGCAATCAGCACCGCCGGCGCCGCTCGAAGGCCTCACCGGCTGGTGAGGCAGCGGCGGATCGGCGCACCCGACAAGAAGAACCGCCGCAATCGGGGCGCGGGGACACCGCCCGGAGCCCATTGTGGTCATTGGCTTCCCGGCGGGCATGTGCTCTCTGGGTTGGTGGTAAGCACAGGAACCGGAACGGGATGCAGTGGATTCTTCAGCAGTTCGAGGATACCGAAAAGCTAGCGGATACGCTTGACCGGCTGGGCATTCCTTACTCGTGGCACAAGGTTGTTCCCTTCATCGGTGAGCTTGTTCCCGAGCCTGAAGTGCGCGACCCGTACTCCGTGGTAATGTTCGGTTCCTACACTCTGTGGCGGTATGCGGAGGCCAAGAGCCTGCATCCCGGCGTTTTCCGGATTGCGCCGTTCGTCCATGAGAAACCTTGGCAGCCCTTCATGCTCAACGGTCCAGATGCGATATTTCTTCAGGTCAGCGAGATCGAGGCAAAGCTGGCTGACGATGGTTGCCATTGGTTCATTCGTCCGGTGGCTGACAGCAAGGAGCAGGCGGGAAGCGTTAAAGCTGCTGCTGAAATTCGCGAGATCGCCCGCAAGGTCATGGTCCTTGACGCAGACGAGATACCGCATGGCTCGCTTCGTCCCGACACGCTGATGATGCTGACCACACCGGCACGGATCTACAGGGAGTGGCGCATCTGGATCGTGAACGGGGTTGTCATCACCTACTCTCTCTACAAAGAAGGGACACGGGTGACGTATCGCCACGAGATCGACAACGATGCTCTGGAGTTCGCTCAGACGCTGGCCGGGCTGAACAAGAGTTACTCGCCCGCCTACGTCATGGACATTTGCCGCACCGAAGAAGGCCTGCGACTGGTGGAAACCAACTGCATCAATGCCGCAGGGTTCTATGCGGCTGATCTTGCAAAGCTTGCCAAGACGATTAACGGGATGGCCTGACGCTGACATTGGGCGACCGGCAGCTTTGTCCACAGCGCAGACGCCCCGCCCCGTCTCATCGGTTTGACTCGGCCCGCCCCGCGACTAGACTGCGCGCCGACGAGAGGAGCACTCATGTCCGACACGCCCGCGACCGGCTATCAGGTCCTTGCCCGCAAATATCGCCCCGCCACCTTCGCCGATCTGATCGGTCAGGAGGCGATGGTGCGCACGCTGAAGAACGCCTTCGCCTCTGACCGCATCGCCCATGCCTTCATCATGACCGGCGTGCGCGGGGTCGGCAAGACGACCACCGCGCGGATCATTGCCAAGGGGCTGAACTGCATCGGCGCCGACGGCACCGGCGGCCCGACCACCGAACCCTGCGGTGTGTGCGAGCATTGCCGGGCGATCGCCGAGGGCCGCCATGTCGACGTGATGGAGATGGACGCCGCCTCGCGCACCGGCGTCGGCGACATCCGCGAGATCATCGAGAGCGTGCATTACCGGGCCGCCTCGGCGCGCTACAAGGTCTACATCATCGACGAGGTGCACATGCTGTCGACCTCGGCCTTCAACGCGCTTTTGAAGACGCTCGAGGAGCCGCCCGCGCATGTGAAGTTCATCTTCGCCACCACCGAGATCCGCAAGGTGCCGGTCACCGTGCTCAGCCGTTGCCAGCGCTTCGATCTGAAGCGGATCGAGCCCGAGGTGATGATGGCGCATCTCGCTGGCGTCGCGGCGAAGGAAAACGCCGCGATCGCGGGCGACGCCCTGGCGCTCATCACCCGCGCCGCCGAGGGCTCGGTGCGCGATGCGATGTCTCTGCTCGATCAGGCGATCGCGCATGGCGCGGGCGAGACCACGGCCGAGCAGGTGCGCGCGATGCTGGGTCTGGCCGACCGCGCCCGCGTGCTCGACCTGTTCGACATGGTGCTGAAGGGCGATGCGGCGGGCGCCCTGACCGAGCTTGCCGAGCAATATGCCGATGGCGCCGATCCGATGGCGGTGCTGCGCGATCTGGCCGAGATCAGCCACTGGGTCTCGGTCATCAAGATCACCCCCGAGGCCGCCGATGACCCGACCGTGCCGCCCGAGGAACGCACCCGCGGTCAGGCGATGGCGGCGGCGATCCCGATGCGGGTGCTCTCGCGGCTGTGGCAGATGCTGCTGAAGGCGATCGAGGAGGTCTCGGCCGCGCCGAACGCGATGATGGCGGCCGAGATGGCGCTCATTCGCATGACCCATGTGGCCGATCTGCCCGACCCGGAAACGCTGATGCGCAAGATCCAGTCCAGTGCCGGCGCCCCGGCCGGGCGCGGCCCCGCCCCGGGCGGCGGGCCGGTGCACGGCCCCTCGGCGCTTGCCGCCGCGACCACCCGCGTGATGCTCGGCGGCGCGCCGGTCGGCCGCGCCCCCTCGGGCGCCGCGGTGGCGCTTGCCGCCGCCCCCGCCGCAGGTGCCCTCGCCCGCTTTGCCCGGTTCGAGGACGTGGTCGAGCTGATCCAGCGGATGCGCGACGTGAAGCTGCTGGTCGAGGTCGAGACCTGCCTGCGCCTCGTGCGCTATGCCCCCGGCCGGATCGAGTTCGAGCCCACCCCCGAGGCGCCGCGCGACCTCGCCGCCACCCTCGCCGCCCGGCTGCAGGGCTGGACCGGCGCCCGCTGGGGCGTCTCGGTGGTCTCGGAAGGCGGCGCGCCGACCATCGCCGAGGTCCGCGACGCCGGCCGCCGTGCGGCCGAGGCCGAGGCGCGCGAGACGAACCCGGTGGTGCAGGCGATCCTCGCGGCCTTCCCCGGCGCCGTCTTCGACGATATCACCCTTGCCGCCGATCTTGCCCAGGAACAGGCCGCCGAGGCGCTGCCCGAGGTCGAGGATGAATGGGACCCGTTCGAGGACGGCTGACGCCCCCTTGTTCCGCCCGGTCGGGCTGCGTATCTGTGACAGACACTCATGGCGGGGGACGACGATGTTCAAGGGACTGGGCCAGCTTGGCGACATGGCCAAGATGATGAAGGCCGCGAAGGAGATGCAGGAGCGGATGATGACGCTCCAGGAAGATCTCGGCCGGATCGTGGTGGTGGGCGAGGCAGGCGCCGGCCTCGTGCAGGCGCGCGCCACCGCCAAGGGCGAACTCACCGGCCTGTCGATCGACCCCTCGATCCTCGTCGCCTCGGAAAAGGAAGTGGTCGAGGATCTGATCCTCGCCGCGATCAAGGATGCCCAGGCCCGTGCCGCGGCCCGCGCCCAGGACGAGCAGCGCAAGCTGCTGACCGAGATGGGCCTGCCCGCCGACATGAACCTGCCGCCCGTGTAAGATGGCCGGCGCGCAGGACGAGATCGAGGCGCTGATCGCGCTGATGGCGCGGCTGCCGGGGCTTGGCCCCCGCTCGGCGCGCCGTGCCGTCCTGCAGCTGATCCGCCGCCGCACGCAGCTGATGGAACCGCTCGCCCGCGCCATGGCGCATGTGGCCGAGACCGCGCAGGACTGCCCCGTCTGCGGCAATATCTCGCTTGGCGGGCTGTGCGAGATCTGCGCCGATCCGGCCCGCGCGACGGGCGAGATCTGCGTCGTCGAGGATGTCGCCGACCTCTGGGCGATGGAGCGCGGCCATGCCTTCAAGGGCCGCTATCACGTGCTCGGCGGGCTGCTCAGCGCGCTCGAGGCGGTCGGCCCCGAAGAGCTCGGCATCCCGCGGCTGATCGAGCGGGTCCGCACCGAGGCCACGCGCGAGGTGATCGTCGCGCTCAACGCCACGGTCGAAGGCCAGACCACCGCCCATTACATCGCAGACGCGCTCGAGGAGAGCGGCACCGCCGTCACCGGCCTCGCCCAGGGCGTGCCGATCGGCGGCGAACTCGACTATCTCGACGACGGCACGATCCAGGCGGCGCTGCGGGCCCGGCACAGCCTCTGATGCCGGTCTCCCCCGATCTCGAGCTGTTCTTCCGCGAGCAGCTGCAGGGCCGCGTGCGCACCCGCCCGATGTTCGGCGGCTTTGGCCTCTATCTCGGCGAGAAGCCCGCCGGGTATCTGTTCAACGACGCGCTCTATCTGCGCCGCCTGCCCGCGCTCGGGCCACTGCTCGACATCCTCCCCGAGCGCCCGCCGGCCGAGCCGCCGGTGCGCGGCGCGCAGCCCTACTGGCGGATCGAGCCCGACCTGTGGGAAGACCCCGACTGGCTGCTTGAGCTGCTGCGCACGGCCGCCGAGGCCGCTCCAGCCCGCCGCCCGCGCCGGCCGCGCCGCGCAAAGACGCCCGCAGAGCATTGAACGCCCCGGCCCCGGCCGCTATCACGGGGAAAACACCAACCGGGGCCGTGTCCATGAACCGCCTGTACCACGTCGCGCTTTCGCCCTTCTGCCGCAAGGTGCGCCTGACCCTCGCCGAGAAGAAGATCGAGGTCGAGCTGATCGAGGAGCGCTACTGGGAGCCGAGCCCCGATTTCCTGCGCCGCAACCCGGCCGGAAAGGTGCCGGTGCTGCGCCTCGACAACCGGATGATGTCGGAAAGCCAGGCGATCTGCGAATATATCGAGGAAACGGTGCCGACGCCGCCGCTGCTGCCGCGCGACCCCGAGGGCCGCTACGAGGTGCGCCGGCTGTGTGGCTGGTTCGACGACAAGTTCAACCACGAGGTCACCCGCAAGGTGATGGGCGAACGGGTCTGGAAGAAGGTGATGAAGAAGGGCTATCCCGACAGCAAGACCGTCAAGGAAGGGCTCTCGGCGATCAAGTTCCACCTCGACTACATGAGCTGGCTGCTCGACCAGCGGCGCTGGCTTGCGGGCGATGCGATGACGCTGGCCGATTTCACCGCCGCCGCGCATCTGAGCTGCCTCGACTATATCTCGGATGTCGACTGGAACCGCTCGGACGCGGTCAAGGACTGGTATGCGAAGATCAAGTCGCGCCCGGCCTTCCGCTCGCTTCTGGCCGATCAGCTGCCCGGCCTGCCCCCCGCCCCGCAATACGCCGAGCTCGATTTCTGAGCGCGCGAGGGGGCTCTGCCCCCTCACCCCCGGGATATTTCGGGCAATTGGAAGCAAAACCGCCTTTCCCTCTTCCAATTGCCGCAGATATCCCGGGGGCGCGGGGGCAGCGCCCCCGCCCGGCATCACGGAGACCGACGTGGACGAGCTGAAGCGACGCCTGATCGAGACCGCCCGCGCCGAGGGCTTCGCGAAAGCGCGGGTGACCACGCCCGACGCGATCCCCGAGGCAATGGAGCGGCTCGAGACTTTCGTCGCGGCCGGCATGCACGGGCAGATGGGCTGGATGGCCGAACGCATGGCCTGGCGCGGAAATCCTGCCGCACTCTGGCCCAAGGCGCGGGCGGTGGTGATGCTCGCCGAGCCCTACACTCCGGCACAGGACCCGCGCGCCGTGCTCGAACACCGCGAGCATGGCGCGATCAGCGTCTATGCCCAGGGCAAGGATTACCACGATCTGCTCAAGCGGCGGCTGAAGCGGGTCGGCCGCTGGCTGATCGAGGCCGCCAAACGCCAGGGCGAGACCGCCGAGATCAAAGTCTTCGTCGACACCGCGCCGGTGATGGAGAAGCCGCTCGCCCAGGCGGCGGGGCTCGGCTGGCAGGGCAAGCACACCAACCTGCTCGCCCGCGACCTTGGCAGCTGGTTCTTCCTCGGCGCGATCTTCACCACTCTGCCGCTCGCCCCCGACGCCCCCGAGCCCAGCCATTGCGGGCGCTGCACCGCCTGCCTCGACGCCTGCCCGACAGCCGCCTTCCCGGCCCCCTACCGGCTCGACGCGCGGCGCTGCATCTCCTATCTGACGATCGAGCATCGCGGCCCGGTCGATCCCGAGCTGCGCCCGATGCTCGGCAACCGGATCTATGGCTGCGACGATTGCCTTGCCGCCTGCCCCTGGAACAAGTTCGCCGCCGAGGCGCACGAGATCGGCTATGCCGCGCGCGAGGCCGGGGCGCCGCAACTGGCCGAGCTTGCCACACTCGATGACGCCGCCTTCCGCGCCCGCTTCGCCGGCTCGCCGATCAAGCGCATCGGCCGCGACCGGATGGTGCGCAACGTGCTTTATGCGATCGGCAATTCGGGCGCGCCGGCGCTGGCCGCGGTGGCTGCGCGGCTGGTGGATGACCCCGACCCCGCCGTCGCCGAGGCCGCCCGCTGGGCGCTTGCCCGGCTTTCTCCCCTTGCCGGCGCCGCGCCGCGCGATAGGTGAGGCCGATGCTCGAGATCACCCCCTCCCCCTCCCCCGCCCGCGGCATCGCCCTGAAACTCGGGGCCGTCGTCGGCTTCGTCGTGATGCAGGCAATGATCAAGGCCGTCGCCTCGCATGTGCCGCCCGGCGAGGCGGTGTTCTTCCGCTCGGCCTTCGGCATCGTGCCGATCCTCGTCTGGCTTGCCGTCACGCACGAGCTCGGCGGCGGGCTGCGGGTGCAAAGCCCGCTCGGCCATGTCTGGCGCGGCGTGATCGGCACCACGGCGATGGGGCTCGGATTTGCGGCGCTGGCCTTCCTGCCGCTGCCCGAGGCGACGGCAATCGGCTATGCGACGCCCATTCTCGTCGTCGTCTTCGCCGCGCTGTTCCTCGGCGAGCAGGTCCGCATCGTGCGGATCTCGGCGGTGGCGCTGGGGCTCGCGGGGGTGCTGGTCGTGCTCTGGCCGCAATTCGGCGGCGCGGGTGGCGGGACCGAGACGCTTGGCGCGGGGCTCGCGCTCGCGGGTGCGGCCTGTGCGGCGCTCGCCCAGATCCAGATCCGCCGGCTGGTGGGCTCGGAACGCACCTCGGCGATCGTGTTCTGGTTCTCCTTCACCGCGACGGTGCTGTCGCTGCTGACGCTTCCCTTCGGCTGGGTCATGCCCTCGCCCACCGAGGCGGCGCTCCTGATCGGGGCCGGGCTGCTCGGGGGCGTGGCGCAGATCCTGATGACCTCGGCCTACCGCTTTGCCGATGCCTCGGTCATCGCCCCCTTCGACTATGCCTCGATGCTGTTCGCACTGGGGATCGGCTATGCCGTCTTCGCCGAGATCCCCTCGGCCAGCACGCTTGCGGGCTCGGCTCTGGTGATCGCGGCCGGGGTGCTGATCATCTGGCGCGAGCATCAGCTCGGTCTCGAGCGGCGCCGGCAGCGCAAGGCGATGACGCCGCAGGGCTGAGCCGCTGCGCAAGACCCCGCCGGGGCGCCGCGCTGCGGCGGATCGTCTGGTCGAAAACGGCACCGTTTCGTGCTAGGGTTGTGGCCCAAGCATCTGAAGGAGGCTGCCATGACCCGTCACATCATCGACCGCGCGGCACTGAAGGCCGAAGGCGCCCGCGTGAAGCACTTCCTTGACCTTGCCCGCAAGGAAGGGATCCATCCCGCAATTCTCGAACTGAACCAGCGCCC
This sequence comes from Paenirhodobacter huangdaonensis, assembly GCF_004022465.1. NCBI lineage: Bacteria > Pseudomonadati > Pseudomonadota > Alphaproteobacteria > Rhodobacterales > Paenirhodobacter > Paenirhodobacter huangdaonensis. The sequence continues at coordinate 25,977 of NZ_SAVA01000006.1, forward strand.
GGCCGAGCGCAATGCCCGCAAGGTGCAGGAATTCCTGCGCATTGACCGCGAGGAACGGGCCGGCGCCTGAACCGGACCGTCGCGGCGCGCCAGATGGCGCGCCGTTCCGTCCCCGGGCAGCTCAGGCCCGGACCAGCGCTTCGTAGCTGCGCACCATCTCCTGCGCGAGCGCGCCGACCTCGAATCGGAAGTCGCCGATCCGCGCCACCGGGGTCACCTCGGCGGCGGTGCCGGTCAGCCAGCACTGCTCGAACCCGGCCATCTCGGTCGGGCTGATGTGGCGCTCGTGCACGGGGATGCCCTTTTCGCGCAACAGCCCGATCACTGTCTGCCGGGTGATGCCGTTCAGGAAGCAGTCCGGCAGCGGCGTGTGCACCGCGCCGTCCTTCACGAAGAAGACGTTCGCCCCGGTCGCCTCGGCCACATAGCCGCGGTAATCCATCATCAGCGCATCCGAGCAGCCCTTCGCCTCGGCCGCGTGTTTCGACATGGTGCAGATCATGTAAAGCCCCGCCGCCTTCGCCTCGCAGGGGATCGTGCGCGGGTCTGGCCGGCACCATTTCGAGATGTCGAGCTGTGCGCCCTTCATCTTGGCGTCGCCATAGTAGTTGCCCCACTCCCAGCCCGCCACCGCAAGCCGCACCGGGTTGCGCCGGGCCGAGACCCCCATGTCGTCGCCCGCCCCGCGCCAGGCCACGGCCCGCACATAGGCGTCGGTCCAGCCGTTCGCCTTCAGCATCTCGTATTTCGCCGCCTCGATCTGCTCCACCGTCCAGGGGATTTCCATGTCGAGAAGCTCGGCCGAGCGGCGCAGGCGGCGCGCATGTTCCACGCCCTTGAAGATCCGCCCGCCATAGCAGCGCTCGCCCTCGAACACCGAGGAGGCATAGTGCAGCGCATGGGTCAGGATATGAACCTGCGCCTCGCGCCAGGGGACGAGCGTGCCGTCCATCCAGATCCATCCATCGCGATCGTCATAAGCCCCGGTCATCGTGGTCTCCCTCGGGTTGTTTTACAGAAGTTGCGCACAACGACACTTTCGAATCATAATGTTGCGCAGATTATGTGCCCGGCTAACAATTCATTCTTGGAAAGTCAACAACACTGACATAAAGTCGCGGAAAAGCGAGGAAGACCGATGGCCGACAGCAGCACCCAGGGCGGCGAGACCCTGCTGTTTCTGACCGACGAGCAATTGCGCAAAGGGATCGAGGCGATGTTCTTCGCCTATCGCGGCTTCACCGCCGATCCCGACCGGATTCTCGACAAGCACGGCTATGGCCGGGCGCATCACCGCGCGATCCATTTCATCAACCGCGAACCGGGGCTGACGGTGACGACGCTGCTGTCGGTGCTCGGCGTGACCAAGCAGTCGCTGAACCGGGTGCTGCGCACGCTGATCGACGACGGGCTGGTCGAAAGCCGGGTCGGGCGCAAGGACAAGCGCGCACGCCACCTGCATCTGACGCCGACGGGCGAGGCGCTCGAGCGCGAGCTGTCGGGGGCGCAGCGCGAGCGGATGCGCGGCGCCTATCGCACCGCCGGGCCGCAGGCCGTCGCGGGCTTCCGCCAGGTGCTCGAGGCGATGATGGACCCGGACATGCGCCGCCACTATCAGATGCTGAAGGATGACAGCTGATGCCGGGCGCCGCGCAAGCTCCCCACCTGCTGATCGTCGACGATGACGAGCGGATCCGCGGCCTTCTGCAGAAGTTCCTGATCCGAAACGGCTTTCTTGTCACCGCGGCGCGCGATGCGGCGCATGCGCGGCGCCTGCTGGCCGGGCTCGAGTTCAACATGATCGTGCTCGACGTGATGATGCCGGGCGAGGACGGGCTGAGCCTGACCCGCGATCTGCGCGCGCGCCGGGTGGCGACGCCGATCCTGCTGCTCACCGCCCGCGGCGAGACGCGCGAGCGGATCGAGGGGCTCGAGGCCGGCGCCGACGACTATCTGCCGAAGCCGTTCGAGCCGAAGGAGCTTTTGCTGCGGATCAACGCAATCCTGCGCCGCGTGCCCTCCGCGGTGCAGACCGGGCCGAAATACCTGACGCTCGGCCCGCTGCGCTATGACCAGGACCGCGGCGAGCTGTGGCAGGGCGACAGCCCGGTGCGGCTGACCGCGACCGAAATGGCCCTGATGCGGATCTTTGCCGCCCGCGCCGGCGAGGTGGTCAGCCGCACCGACCTGATCGACGAGCTCGGCCGCGACCGCCCGGCCACGCCCGAGGAAGGCGCGGGCGACCGCGCCATCGACGTGCAGATCACCCGGCTGCGGCGCAAGATCGAACCCGACCCGCGCGAACCGCGCTACCTGCAAACGGTGCGGGGCCTCGGCTACATGCTCGCCCCCGACTGAGCCCGCGCGGCGGCGGGGTCCGCCGGCGCGGCGCCATGGGGCGCCGCGAAAGCCGGGCAAGACGGGATATCCTGCGGCATTTCGCCCCACCGGGACAAGAATGTTCGCTGGACTGACAACATCGTGATTGCTAAACGAAACGCATGTTCGGCGGCACGTCACGTGCGGCCCGGCAAGTCGCATCGGCCTGGCCCCAGGCCCGGGAAGGGAGAAGATTTCGTGTCCCACGCAGAAGACGCAGGCACCCGGAGGGATTTCCTCTACTATGCCACCGCCGGAACCGGCGCGGTGGTGACCGGCATGGCCGTCTGGCCGCTGATCAACCAGATGAACGCCTCGGCCGACGTGAAGGCCATGGCCTCGATCTACGTCGATGTCTCGGGCGTCGAGACCGGCACCCAGCTCACGGTGAAATGGCGCGGCAAGCCGGTGTTCATCCGCCGCCGCACCCAGGAAGACATTGATCTCGCCCGTTCGGTCGACGTCGCGACGCTGACCGACACCACGGCCGAGAACGCCAACAAGCCCGGCGCCGACGCCTCGGACGAGAACCGCACCCTGCCGCCCTTCTCGGGCGAGGACTCCGGCGAATGGCTGGTGATGATGGGCGTGTGCACCCACCTCGGCTGCGTGCCGCTCGGCAACGCCGGCGATTTCGGCGGCTGGTTCTGCCCGTGCCACGGCTCGCATTACGATTCGGCCGGCCGCATCCGCAAGGGCCCCGCACCGCGCAACCTGGACATTCCGGTCGCGGCCTTCACCGACGACACAACGATCAAGCTCGGCTAAGGGCAGAGGGACAGGAACATGGCTGGAATTCCGCACGACCATTACGAGCCCAAGACGGGCGTCGAGAAGTGGCTGCACGAGCGTCTGCCCGTCGTGGCGCTGATCTATGACACGATCATGATCCCGACGCCGAAGAACCTGAACTGGTGGTGGATCTGGGGCATCGTGCTCGCCTTCTGCCTGGTGCTGCAGATCGGCACCGGCGTTGTGCTGGTGATGCACTACACCCCCCACGTCTCGCTGGCCTTCGCCTCGGTCGAGCACATCATGCGCGACGTGAACGGCGGCTATGCGATCCGCTACGTGCATGCGAACGGCGCCTCGCTGTTCTTCCTCGCCGTCTACATCCACATCTTCCGCGGCCTCTACTACGGCTCGTACAAGGCCCCGCGCGAAGTGACCTGGATCGTCGGCATGATCATCTACCTGCTGATGATGGGCACCGCCTTCATGGGCTACGTGCTGCCCTGGGGCCAGATGTCGTTCTGGGGCGCCACCGTCATCACCGGCCTCTTCGGCGCGATCCCGGGCATCGGGCCGTCGATCCAGGCCTGGCTGCTGGGCGGGCCGGCCGTCGACAACGCGACGCTGAACCGCTTCTTCTCGCTGCACTACCTGCTGCCCTTCGTCATCGCCGGGCTGGTGATCGTCCACATCTGGGCCTTCCACACCACCGGCAACAACAACCCGACGGGCGTCGAAGTGCGTCGCACCTCGAAGGAAGACGCGAAGAAGGACACCCTGCCCTTCTGGCCGTATTTCGTGATCAAGGACCTGTTCGCGCTGGCCCTCATCGTCACCGTCTTCTTCGCGGTCGTCGGCTTCATGCCGAACTACCTCGGCCACCCCGACAACTACATCGAGGCGAACCCGCTCGCGACCCCCGCGCATATCGTGCCGGAATGGTACTTCCTGCCGTTCTACGCGATCCTGCGCGCCTTCACCGCCGACGTCTGGGCGGTGCAGTTCGTGCACTGGATCACCTTCGGCATCGTCGACGCGAAGTTCTTCGGCGTGCTTGCGATGTTCGGCGCGATCATCGCGATGGCGCTGGCGCCTTGGCTTGACACCTCGAAGGTCCGTTCGGGTCAGTTCCGTCCGGTGTTCAAATGGTGGTTCTGGCTGCTCGCGATCGACTTCGTGGTGCTGATGTGGGTGGGCGCGATGCCGACCGACGGGATCTACCCCTACATCTCGCTGATCGGCGCGACCTACTGGTTCGCCTACTTCTTCGTGATCCTGCCGCTGCTCGGCCTGGTCGAGAAGCCCGCTCCGATGCCGGCGACGATCGAAGAAGACTTCAACAACCACTACGGCACTCCGGCCGAGTAAGGACAAGGACCGTACATCATGAAAAAACTTCTGATCTCGGCCCTTTCCGCGCTCGTGCTGAGCACGGGTGCGGTGGCTGCGAGCGAGGCCGGCGGCGTCAAGGACTTCGCCTTCTCCTTCGAGGGCCCCTTCGGCCGCTTCGACCAGCAGCAGCTGCGCCGCGGCTTCCAGGTCTACCGGGAGGTCTGCTCGGCCTGCCACGGCCTGAAATTCGTGCCGATCCGCTCGCTCGCCGACGAGGGCGGCCCGCAGATGGACCCGCAATGGGTGCGTGACTATGCGGCCGAACTCGATCCGATGATCGACGCCGACACCCAGGAAGAGCGTCCGCGCAAGGACACCGACTTCTTCCCGACCCGGACCGGCGACGGCATGGGCCCGGACCTGAGCCTGATGGCGAAGGCCCGCGCGGGCTTCCATGGCCCCTACGGCACCGGCATCTCGCAGCTGTTCAACGGCGTCGGCGGGCCGGAATACATCCACGCGCTGCTGAACGGCTTCACCGGCGCGGACAAGCAGGAGGCTGGCAACACCTTCTACGAGAACCACATCTTCTCGACCGGCTGGATCAAGATGCCGCCGCCGCTCTCGGATGACATCGTCACCTACGAGGACGGCACCCCGGCGACGGTCGAGCAGATGTCGGAAGACGTCGCGACCTTCCTGATGTGGACGGCCGAACCGAAGATGATGGCGCGCAAGGACATGGGCTTCACCGCCGTGCTCATGCTCGGCCTGCTGACGGTTCTGCTCTACCTCACCAACAAGCGGATCTGGGCACCCCACAAGGGCAAGCACTGAGCCCCTGCCGGAAAGACGAGATGAAACGCGCCCTGCGGGGCGCGTTTTCTTTTGCCGTGGTGCGCGCGTCGCGGATGGCATAGGCTTCGCCCTGAAGGAGATCCCATGACCCAGCCCCGCGCACCCCGCCTGTGCGTCCTGATCGACGCCGACAACATCCCCTGCGCCCATGCCGAGGCGATCTTCGAGGAGATCGCCGGCCTCGGCGAGGCCTCGGTGCGGCGCATCTACGGCGACTGGTCGGCACAGCGGCTGGCCGGCTGGGCGAAGAAGGTGAATTCGCTCGGCCTCGTCGCGGATCAGCAATTCGCCAACACCAAGGGCAAGAACGCCTCCGACATCGGCCTGGTGATCGCGGCGATGGACTTCCTGCACTCGGGTCTTTTCGACGGTTTCGTGCTGGTGTCCTCGGACAGCGACTTCACCCGCCTCGCCTCGCGCATCCGCGAGCAGGGGCTCGACGTCTACGGCATCGGCGAGAAGAAGACCCCCGAGGCCTTCCGCAACGCCTGCAAGCGCTTCATCTATGTCGAGAACCTCGGCGCCGAGGAAGCCCCCGCCCCGATGGCCGAGACCGGCACCGAGGCGCATCCCTCCGCCCCGACGACGGCCCTGCCGAGTGCCCCGGCGCCCACCGCCTCGGGCAAGCTCGCGCCGGCGAATGCGATCCCGCTGGTGGTGGCGGCGATGAAGCGGATCGGGCTCGAGGAAGACTGGTATTCGCTTGGCCAGATCGGCCAGTTCATCACCCAGGCGAACCCGGATTTCGACACCCGCACCTATGGCTGCGCGAAGCTGTCGGATCTGCTGCGCAAGACCGGCCGTTTCGAGGTCAAGCAGGGCCAGGGCAACCACCTGATGGTGCGCGACAAGGCCTGAGGCCCGCGCCGGCTCAGGGCGCGATCCGGATCGGCGTGCCGTCGGGCACCAGCGCCCAGATCTCGCGCATCTCGGCATTGGTGACGCCGATGCAGCCATCGGTCCAGTCGAGCCGGCGGTGCAGCGCACCGAGAAATCCCCAGCCGTTCGGCAGGCCGTGAATCATGATGCTGCCGCCCGGGGCGACGCCGGCCGCCCCGGCCCGGGCCCGGTCTTCCGCATCCGGGTAGGAGATGTGCAGGCTCAGATGCGCGACTGAATTCGGGTTGCGCCAGTCGATCCGATAGAGGCCTTCGGGGGTGCGCTCGTCCCCCTCCTGACGTTTCGGCCCCGCCGGGGCCCCGCCAAGGGCAATGCGGTAGCTGCGCAGCACCCGCCCCTCGCGCAACAGGCGCATCTCCCGCGCCGACTTGAGGACCTCGATGGCATCGGCCTGCGCCGCAGCCGCGGCCATCGGCGGCCCCTCACCCTGCCCCAGCCGTGCCATCACCTTGGTATAGCCGACGGTTCCGCCGCCGAGACAGAGCACCGCCAGCACCGCAATCGTCAGCGCGCGCCGCATTCAGCCCTTCGCGCCATAGCGGGCGAGGAACATCTCGACCGCGCCGTCGACCGTGCGCTTGATATGGCGCGCGCTGCAGCATTCGGTGACGCCGAAGATCATCCGCGCATGGATGTCGGCCTTGCACAGCTCGACGAACTGATCGGCGGCAAGGTCGAAATCCTCGATCGCAAGTTCGCCGCGCTCGACCGCGCATTTCAGGTAGGCCACCAGCCGGTTGCGCAGCAGCAGCGGCCCGGCCTGATAGAACTCGGTGCCAAGCTGCGGAAAGCGATCGCCCTCGGCAACGCAGATCCGGAAGAAGCCGAAGCCGAAATCCGAGGACATGAACTCGACGATCCGGCCGCCGGCAAAGCGCAGCACATCGCGCGGCGGCGCGCCGCCGGCCAGCAGCTCGCCCGCCTCGTCGGCCTGGCGTGCGCATTCGCCCTTCGCCACCTCGAGAAAGAGCAGCTTCTTGTCGGGGAAATAGCTGTAGAGCGTGGCCTTCGACACCCCCGCCTCGCGCGCGATGTCATCGACCGAGGCGCCCTCGAAGCCGTCGCGCAGAAACACCTTGCGCGCGCCCTCAAGCACCTGGTCGAACTTGCGCCCCTTGCGGATCGCCGGTTTCGTCTCTGTCTGCGCCATCATGCCCCCTGCCCGCGCCGCGCCGGCTCCCCAGCATAGCCCCTCCGCTCCGGCCGGGGCAAGGAGCCGATCGCGCAGCCGTGAACGGCTCAGCCGATCCGCCCGCGCACACCGCCGGTCTGGCCGCGGTCAAGGAGCAGGTGATCGAGGATCACGCAGGCCATCATCGCCTCGGCCACCGGCACCGCGCGGATGCCGACGCAGGGGTCGTGACGGCCCTTGGTGATGACCTCGACCTCGTTGCCGGCAACGTCGATCGAACGGCGCGGCGTCAGGATCGAGGAGGTCGGCTTGACCGCGAAGCGCAGCACGATCGGCTGGCCGGTGGTGATGCCGCCAAGGATGCCGCCGGCGTGGTTCGTCTCGTAGACCGGGCCCGAGGGGCCCATGCGGATCTCGTCGGCATTCTCGGCGCCGGTGAGCCCCGCCGCCGCCATGCCCTCGCCGATCTCGACCGCCTTGACCGCGTTGATCGACATCATCGCCGCGGCCAGATCGCTGTCCATCTTGGCATAGATCGGCGCGCCAAGCCCGGGCGGGCAGCCCTCGGCCACCACCTCGATCATCGCGCCGACCGAGTTCTGGTTCTTGCGCACCGCCTCGAGATAGTCGGCCCATTCGTCGACGACCGCGGCGTCCGGAATGAAGAACGGGTTGCGCAGGATCTCGTCGCGGTCAAACCGCTCGCGGCTGATCTGCTTCACCCCCATCTGCACCATGTAACCGGTGATCCGCAGCCCCGGCACCAGCGCCTTCAGCACCGCCTGCGCAACGCCGCCCGCCGCGACCCGCGCCGCGGTTTCCCGCGCGCTCGAACGTCCGCCGCCGCGATAGTCGCGGATGCCGTATTTCTGGTGATAGGCAAGGTCGGCATGGCCCGGGCGGAACTGCCGGGCGATCTCGCCGTAATCCTTGCTGCGCTGATCGGTGTTCTCGATCATCAGCTGGATCGGCGTGCCGGTGGTGCGGCCCTCGAAAGTGCCCGAGAGGATCTTCACCCGGTCGGGCTCCTGCCGCTGCGTCGTCATCTTCGACTGCCCCGGACGGCGGCGGTCGAGGAAGACCTGGATGAACTCCTCGGAAATCTCGATCCCCGGCGGGCAGCCGTCGACGGTGGCGCCAAGCGCGGGCCCGTGGCTCTCGCCCCAGGTGGTGACGCGGAACAGATGTCCGAAGGTGTTGTAGCTCATCGCGGGCCTCCCCTTTTGCCTTTCTCCTAAGGCATGGCGGCGCGTCGATAAACTGGAAAGTGCGGCGGGCCCCGGTGCTCCTTACAGCCAATTGACGCAACGCCACCCGCCTGCGACACTTTCCCGGCACAGGAGGAGCCCGCCATGGCAGCCGAGCAGGTCACGATCGCCGCCACCATCGCCGCCACGCCCTGCACCACCTGGCGCGCCTGGACCGAGCCCGCCCATATCACGCGCTGGAACTTCGCAGCGCCCGACTGGCACTGCCCGCACGCCGAGGTCGACCTGCGCCCGGGTGGCAGATACGGCGCCCGGATGGAGGCGAAGGACGGCAGCTTCGGCTTCGACCTCGAGGCGGTCTTCGACATCGTCGAACCGGAACGCCGCATCGCCTTCACCATGCCCGACGGGCGACGCGCCGAAACCACCTTCGAGGCGATCGGCGGCGGCACCCGCGTCACCACCACCTTCGATACGGAAACCGAAAACCCCATCGAGATGCAGCGCGCCGGCTGGCAGGCGATCCTCGACAATTTCGCGCGCTACGCCGCCGCGCTGTAAGGCCTCAGCCGCGCAGCATCTTGCCCAGCATGTCGGTCTTCCACAGGAACTGATGCGCGAGGGCCAGGCTGACATGCACCGCGATCAGCAGCCACCACAGCCAGCGCAGCACCTGCCCGTGCAGCACCAGCGCCGCCGCGCTGCCGCCGTAAAGGCCCATGAGCCCGCTCAGCGGCATCGCGAAAAACAGCGCGTAGAACACCCATTGCCCGAACCGCGCAAGGCGGCGAAAGACCTTCGGCGCGCCGAGGGGCTCGGGCGGCACCCCGTCGATCAGCCGCAGCAGCAGCCGCAGCAGGCCGAGCGTCAGCACCGCCGAGCCCACCAGGATATGCACGAAGGCGGGCGGCACGACCCCGATGTCGAGCCCGGTCCCCCCCATCCCCTGCGGCAGCAGAAGGTTGAACAGGATCAGCGCGACCATCACCCAGTGCAAGACCCGTTGCGGCAGGGAAAAGGTGGTGGGCAGCTCTCGCATCGGTCTCGCTCCGCATCGGCGCCCCGCGCCGGGCGCCTGCCCCCTGATGTGGGCCCGCGGGCGGACGGGGGCAAGCGACAGGGACCGGCCGCAGTGTCGCACCCGGGCATTCCTTCCGCCGCGATTCCCCTTGCATCGGCCCTGCACCGTCCTATCCTGCGCTCCACCTCGGGGTGCCCGGGCCCGAAAGGCCCGGCTGAGACGCGCAAGCGAACCCGTTGAACCTGAACCGGTTAAGACCGGCGGAGGGAAGGTATCCGGGCACTCTCCCGGCCTGACCCCGTCCGTCACGCCATTGGAGAGACCGATGAAGAAACCTCTGATGCTGGCGGCCTGTCTGATCGCGGCGAGCCCCGCGCTCGCCGAAGACAAGCCCGTCCTCACCGTCTATGCGCCCGACTATTTCACCTCGGAATGGGGCCCGGGCCCCGCGATCGAGACCGGGTTCGAGAAAAGCTGCGGCTGCGACCTGCGTTTTGTGGCGGGCGACGTGCTGCCGCGGATCCTGCTCGAGGGCGACAAGACCGCCGCCGATGTGGCGATCGGGCTGAACACCGATGTCATGGCCCGCGCCCGCGCCACCGGCCTCTTCGCGCCGCATGGCGAGGATGTGGCCCGCCTGACCCTGCCGATCGCCTGGACCGACGACATCTTCCTGCCCTTCGACTGGAGCGAGACCGCCTTCGTCTATGACAGGACGAAGCTGAAAAACCCGCCGAAATCGTTCCAGGAGCTGCTCGACGCGCCCGCCGATGCCTACAAGATCGCAATCGAGGATCCGCGTTCGGCGATCTCGGGGCTCGCCCTCCTGCTCTGGGTCAAGGCGATCTATGGCGACGAGGCCGGCGCGGCCTGGGAAAAGCTCGCCCCCAAGGTGCTGACCGTCACCCAGGACTGGTCGACCGCCTATGGCCTCTTCACCGATGGCGAGGTCGACATGGTGCTCAGCTTCACCACCTCGCCCGCCTATCACCGCATCGCCGAGAACGACGACACCAAGGTCGCCGCGATCTTCCCCGAGGGGCATTATTTCTTCACCGAGGTGGCGGCGCAGCTGAAGACCTCGAAACAGCCCGAACTCGCGCAGAAATTCATGGACTACCTGCTGTCGGACGCGTTCCAGGGGATGATCGCCACCGCGAACTGGTCCTATCCCGCGATCATCAAGCCGGGCTTCCTGCCCGAGGGCTTCGAGACCCTGCCGCGGCCCGAAAAAACCCTGTTCTTCTCGGAAACCGAGGCCGAGGCGCTGCGCGGCCCGGCGCTCGAGGAATGGCGGGCGGCCTTCGGCAAGTGAGCCCCGCGCGCGCCCTTCCGGCGGCGCTGGCAGCTATGCTTGCCGCGGCGCTGGTGCTCGCCCCCCTGGCCGCGGTGATCGGCCGGGCCGGGGGGCTGTCGGCGCTGAGCCGCGCCGACGGGGCGGCGCTTTGGTTCACGCTGTGGCAGGCGGCGCTGTCGGCGCTGCTGTCGTGCCTGCTCGCGGTGCCGGTTGCCCGCGCGCTCTACCGGCGCCGCTTCCCGGGGCGCGAGGCGCTCATTGCACTGATGGGCGCGCCCTTCCTGCTGCCCTCGATCGTCGCGATCCTCGGGCTGATCGCGGTCTTCGGCCGGCGCGGCGCGGTGAATGCCGCACTCGGCGCGCTCGGCCTGCCCACGCTCAGCGTCTATGGCGCGCATGGGGTGATCCTCGCCCATGTCTTCTTCAACCTGCCGCTCGCCACGCGGATGGTGCTGCACGGCTGGCAGGCGATCCCGTCCGAGCGGCTGCGGCTGGCCGCGAGCCTCGGCCTCGGCCCGGCCGAGGTGACGCGCCATCTGGAACGGCCGATGCTGCGCGCGGTGCTGCCCGGCGCAGCGCTCGCCATCTTCCTCGTCTGCCTGAGCTCCTTCGCCGTGGCGCTGGTGCTGGGCGGCGGGCCGCGGGCAACGACGGTCGAGCTGGCGATCTATCAGGCCTTCCGCTTCGATGCCGATCTCGGTCGGGCGGCGGCGCTCGCCCTCGTGCAGGTGGCGCTGGCGCTCGCGGCGCTGGCACTCGCCGCACGCTTCACCCTGCCCGCGGGCTTCGGCGCCGGGCTCGACCGGCCGGGCGCGCCCCTGCCCGCGCCGGGCGCGCGCCGGATCAAGGACGGAGCCGCGATCACCCTTGCCGCGGCCTTCCTGATCGCCCCCCTCGGCGCGATCGCGCTGCGCGGGCTGCCGGCACTTGCCGATCTGCCACCCTCGGTCTGGCGCGCCGCCGCGACCTCGCTCGCGCTCGCCGCGGGCTCGACGCTTCTCACCCTCGCCCTCGCCTTGCCGCTTTCCCTTGCCGCCCCCCGCGCCCGCTGGGCCGAGGCGGCGGCGATGCTGCCGATGGCGGCCTCGCCCCTCGTCCTCGGCACCGGGCTCTTTCTCATCGCGCGCCCGGTCGTCAGCCCCACCGCCCTCGCCCTGCCGGTCACGCTGATCGTCAATGCCGCGATGAGCCTGCCCTTCGCGCTGCGCCTGCTGCTGCCCGAGGTGCGCAGCCTGCAGGCCGATTACGACCGGCTGGCCGCGGCGCTGAACCTGACCGGGCTTGCGCGGCTGCGGCTGCTCACCCTGCCCCGCCTTGCCCGGCCGCTCGGCTTTGCCGCAGGCATCGCCGCCGCCTTCTCGATGGGCGATCTCGGCGTCATCACCCTCTTCTCCGACGGCCGGATCCAGACCCTGCCGCTTGCGCTTTACGCGCTGATGGGCAGCTACCGGATGGATCAGGCCGCCGGCGCCGCCTGCCTGCTGATGGGCCTCACCTTCGCGCTCTTCTGGGCGCTCGACCGGATCGGACGCCATGCTGACCCTCGATAACCTCCTGCTCGAACAGGGCGACTTCCGGCTGAGCGCCGACCTGACCGTGGCCAAGGGCGCGCGGGTCGCGGTGATGGGGCCCTCGGGGGCGGGCAAGTCGACGCTGCTCGCCGCAATCGCGGGCTTCCTCGCGCCCACCCGCGGCCGCATCCTCTGGGCCGGCACCGACATCACCCGCCTTGCCCCGGGGGCGCGGCCGCTCTCGATCCTGTTTCAGGACCAGAACCTCTTCCCGCATCTGACGGTCGCGCAAAACATCGGCCTCGGCCTCGACCCGAAGCTGCGCCTCGGGCCGGCCGAGCACGCCCGGATCGACGCGGCGCTCGCGCAGGTCGGGCTCGAGGGCATGACCCGGCGCAAGCCCGCCGCGCTTTCGGGCGGGCAGCAAAGCCGCGTGGCCCTCGCCCGCACGCTGCTGCGCGACCGCCCGCTTCTGCTCCTCGACGAGCCCTTCGCGGCGCTTGGGCCCGCGCTCAAGGCCGAGATGCTCGCCCTCGTCGCCACGCTTGCCAGCGCGCAGGGCACGACGGTGCTGATGGTCAGCCACGACCCGGCCGACGCCCGCAGCCTCTGCCCCGAGACGATCCTCGTGGCAGAGGGCCGGGCACTGCCGCCGCAGCCGACCGCACCGCTGCTCGACAGCCCGCCGCCCGCTTTGCGGGCCTATCTCGGCGGCTGATTTTTCTTGGCGAAAATACTCTGGGGGTCCGGGGGCAAGGCCCCCGGCCGGCCTCAGTAGATCACCACCGAGCGGATCGACTCGCCCTTGTGCATCAGATCGAAGGCCTCGTTGATGCGTTCGAGCGGCAGGGTGTGGGTGATCATCGAGTCGATCTCGATCTTGCCGTTCATGTACCAGTCGACGATGCCCGGCACATCGGTGCGCCCGCGCGCGCCGCCAAAGGCGGTGCCCTTCCAGACGCGCCCCGTCACCAGCTGGAACGGCCGGGTCTGGATCTCGGCGCCCGCCGCCGCCACGCCGATCACCACCGACACGCCCCAGCCGCGATGCGTGCATTCGAGCGCATCGCGCATCACCTGCACATTGCCGGTGCAGTCGAAGCTGTAATCGGCGCCGCCGATCTGGTCGAACGGGGTCTTCGTCATGTTGACGATGTGGGACACGATGCCGCCGTCGATCTTCTTCGGATTGACGAAATGCGTCATCCCGAAGCGCCGGCCCCACTCTTCCTTGTCGTCGTTCAGATCGACGCCGATGATCATGTCGGCGCCGGCCATCTTCAGGCCCTGGATGACATTGAGCCCGATGCCGCCCAGCCCGAACACCACCGCCTTCGCGCCGATCTCGACCTTCGCGGTGTTCAGCACCGCACCGATGCCGGTGGTGACGCCGCAGCCGACATAGCACACCTTGTCGAAGGGCGCGTCGTCGCGGATCTTGGCGAGCGCGATCTCCGGCACCACGGTGTGGTTGGCGAAGGTCGAGCAGCCCATGTAGTGGTAGATCGGCGTGCCATCGAGCATCGAGAAACGGGTGGTGCCGTCGGGCAGCAGCCCCTGCCCCTGGGTTGTGCGGATCGCGGTGCACAGGTTCGTCTTGCGGCTGAGGCAGGACGGGCATTCGCGGCATTCGGGCGTGTAAAGCGGAATCACGTGGTCGCCCGGCTTCAGCGTGGTCACGCCCTCGCCGACTTCCAGCACCACGCCGGCGCCCTCATGGCCGAGAATCGCCGGGAAGATGCCCTCGGGGTCGGCTCCCGACAAAGTGAATTCGTCGGTGTGGCAGATGCCGGTTGCCTTGATTTCGACCAGAACCTCGCCCTTCTTCGGGCCTTCAAGGTTCACTTCCATGATTTCAAGCGGTTTTCCGGGGGCAACAGCCACTGCGGCACGGGTTCTCATCGGCGTTTCCTCGCTGTATAGAGGGGGCAAACTGAGCCAATCTGCCCGTCAACGCAAGCAATGGGTGCGACATGTTGTTTCGAATTTCCGTCATAGCCACCTGTGCGGTGCTCCTCGCCGCCTGCCAGACCACGACCCGGGAGGAGCCGGCCGAGCCGATGCCTGCGCCGCACATGACGCCGACGGTCACCGAAGGCGCGCTCGAGCAGCGCGAGCCCGACACCTGCCACGCCGCCGATTACGTCTCGGCGCTTGGCCAGCCCGGATCGGTGATCCCGACGCTCGGCATCTCGCGTCCGATCAACGTCGTCGAATGGCGCGGGCTCGAGCCGCAGGAATACAACCCGCAGCGCATCGTGTTCCGTCTCGACCAGACCGGCAAGATCTTCAACATCGATTGCGGCTGAGCCAGGCCACAGCGTCCTGACGACAAAACCCCGCCCTTTCGGGCGGGGTTTTTGCATCCGTGGCGCGGAAAGCCTCCCGGGGGCGCGAACTGGGTGGGGGCTTTCGATCGCATCCCCGGGAGACAGCGTTTTCCGCTGCCCCGATCCTCCGCGACAATCGCGGCCGGATTGCGGCGAAGGAACAGGTCTTTTGCGGGCTATTTCACGGCGATTTCATGGCGCAGGCGCCGCGCGGCGGGCTTGATTTGCCGCCGCCGCGGTGTCACCCTTTCGTCATGACGGTCCAGTCGCCCACGCCCTTTCCCGCCCAGCCCTCTGCCCCGCAGCAGATCGCCTTCGACCGGCAGGAGCTCGGCGCGATCCTCACCCTTTACGGCCGGATGGTCGCGGCCGGCGAATGGCGCGACTATGGCATGAGCTTCCTGCGCGACGTGGCGATCTTCGCGGTCTTCCGCCGCGCCGCCGAAAACCCGCTCTACCGCATCGAGAAGCGCCCCGCCCTGCGCAACCGGCAGGGGATGTATGCGGTGATCGGCATGGACGGGCAGGTGCTGAAGCGCGGGCAGGATCTGGCCACCGTGCTGCGCGTGCTTGAACGCAAGCTGATCCGCCCGGTCGACTAGGCGCCGGGCCGCTTCAGCCCGAGGAAGGGCCCCTCTCCCGCCGCCTCGATCCGCGCCAGACAGGCGCCGATGCCCTCATGCGCCACACTCATCGTGTGGCCGTTCGCATGGATCAGCACCTCGGCATCGCAGGCCATGGCGACATGCCCCTTCCAGAAGAACAGATCGCCCCGCTGCGGCACCGTGCCCGCGGGCAGGAACGGGCCGAAGGCGCCGCGCTGCTGGTCGGAATCGGCCGGGCAGGCCCGCCCGCACAGGGCAAGCGCGACCTGCACGAGGCCCGAGCAGTCGATCCCCTCGCGCGAATTGCCGCCCCACAGATAGGGCGTGCCCAGCAGCCGCTCGGCCACCGCGACCGGGTCGGTCTCGGGCGGGTCGAGCGGGCGGGCGTGCGGACGCGGCACGAAGCCCTCGGCGATGCGCAGGAATGTCGCGTCAGCCCCGAGCACCGCAAGCCGCGCGCCAAGGCTGAGCGCCATGACCTCGCCACGCTTGATCGAGGCCTCGCGATAGACATGGGTCGCGGCGGCGCTGACGACATGGGTCGGCGCGGCGGGGGCCCCGAGCGCCGACGCGGGCACCCAACCGCAATAGCCGTCCGCCGCGGCCTGCACGAAGGCCGCCCCCGCGCGCCGCTCGATCACCGTGACGGCGGCGCCGAAGATCAGCTGCCGGTCGCGCAGCGCGCCGGGTTCGGGGCTGAGGTCGACCACCGGCCGGAGGATGCGCGCGGGCTCGCCCTCGGTGAAGGCCTCGGCCGCCACCTGCCCGCGCAGGGTTTCAAGCGCGATGCGGCCCGAGAACGGGGTCAGACGCCGGTCGTTCACAGACCGAGCACCCCGGGCAGCGCGGCGAGGATCGCCCGTGCACCCTGCCCGACCGCACCCTTCGGCCGGCCGGGCGCCGCCACGGGCTGCCAGCCGTAGATGTCGAAATGGGCGAAGCGCCCGGTCTCGGTCACGAAGCGGCGCAGGAACAGCGCCGCGGTGATCGAGCCCGCCATGCCGCCCGAGGGCGCATTGTCGAGATCGGCGATGCCGGGCTCGATCAGCGTCTCATAGGGCTCCCACAGCGGCATCCGCCAGAGCGGATCGGCGACCGCCCCCGCGGCCCCGGCCAGCGCCGCGGCAAGGGCGTCATCGTCGGTGTAAAAGGGCGGCACCTCGGGACCGAGCGCCACGCGGGCGGCGCCGGTCAGCGTCGCCATGCACAGGATCAGGTCCGGGCAGGCCTCGTCGGCCGCGGCCAGCGCATCGGCCAGCACCAGCCGCCCCTCGGCGTCGGTGTTGTTGATCTCGACCGTCAGCCCCTTGCGCGAGGTGTAGATGTCCTGCGGCCGGAACGCCGCGCCCGAGACGGCATTCTCCACCGCCGGGATCAGCACCCGCAGCCGCAAGGGCAGCGCAAGCGCCATGATCATCGCGGCAAGGCCAAGCACGGTCGCCGCCCCGCCCATGTCCTTCTTCATCAGCCCCATCGACGATCCGGGCTTCAGGTTCAGCCCGCCGGTGTCGAAGCACACGCCCTTGCCGACCAGCGCAAGTTCCGGCCCCTCGGCCCCCCAGCTCATCTCGATCAGCCGCGGCACGCGCGGGCTCGCCCGGCCGACGGCGTGAATGAGCGGATAGCCCTGCGCCAGCAGATCGTCGCCCGCAATCACGCTCACCGTCGCCCCGTGACGACCCGCGAGCGCCCGCACCGCGGCCTCGAGTTCGTCGGGCCCCATGTCGTTCGGCGGCGTGTTGATCAGGTCGCGGGTCAGCGCCTCGCCCGCGGCAATCGCCTCGAGCCGCGCGGCATCGACGCCCGCGGGGCAGACGAGCCGCGCCCGGGGCACCGTCGCCGGCGCATAGCGGCCGAAGCGATAGCCCTCGAACAGCCAGCCAAGCGCCTCGGTCTCGGCCTCGGGCAGGTCGGTCGCCAGACGCCAGGCACCTGCGGGAAGCGCAGCCGCGGCACGGGCCAGCGGGAAGCGGCCACGGCGGCGTTTCTCAGCGCTGCCCCAACCGAAGAGCGCCCCGTCGAGCGCCCCCGAAGCCCCCGGCAGCAGGCACAGCGTGCCCGCCGCGCCGCCGAAGCCCTGCGCCTGTGCGAAGGCGCGCTGCGCCGGGCTCAGATCGGCGGGCAGATCGGCGCCGCTTTCCACCAGCCACAACGGCAGGGCCGCGGCATCGGCGGGGGCGAAACGCATCTCGGGGTGGTCAGAAATAGGGGCGTCGGTCATCTCGGTCTCCGGACAGGGCGGAGCGCGCCGCCCCGCGCCGCAAGGGTAGCGCCGGCATCGGCCACCGCAACCCCCGGCCCGCACCGGCTGCCGATGATCGGCCGGGATCAGCCCCGGCGCCCGGCCAGCAACCCCATCGCCGCAAGCGAGCGCGCGCCGATGCGCATCAGCCGCGCCGCGACCGCCTCCTGTGCCGGGCGGTCGTCGCGCATGCAGCAGTGCTGCAGATCGCGCGCCACCCGCGCCAGCCCGATCATTCCGACCTGATCCGCCAGCCGCTCGACCTCGACCGCGGTCCAGGCGATCTGCTGCGGCTCTTGCTGCCGGACCGCCAGTTCGATCCGCGCGAACTGCTCGATCAGATCCTGACTTGTGGCGGAGATCAGATGCGCGGCGTCGATCCGGCCAAGCCGCGCCGCCAGTCTGAGCACGCGATCGGGATCGACGCGCACCCCCTCTTCGATCCGGATCCAGGATACCATTGCCAAAGCCATCCTCCTTCCCACGTTGCGCAGCCCTGCGGCGCGCGCCGCCGTCCCCACAGCCACATTGGCAGGGATGCCTCAAGAAAACATTGAGACCTTGGCCAAAGAATGGCGCGGACGAAAATTTTCTCGCACTCTGCCCCGGCTCAGCCTATCTAGGGCCTCGCAATCAATGGGGATGACGATGAAGGAACACGTTCGGCCTCTGCCCTCGTATCTGGTCAGCCGCTACCATGGCTGGAAGGCGACCACCTACACGGAAAACCGCGCCTGGTACCGACGCCTCGCCGACGAGGGCCAGCGCCCGCGCGCGATGATCATCGCCTGCTGCGACTCGCGGGTCCATGTGACCTCGATCTTCGGCGCCGACTCGGGCGAGTTCTTCAGCCACCGCAACATCGCCAACCTGGTGCCGCCCTACAACCCCGACGGCGACCACCACGGCACCTCGGCCGCGGTCGAATATGCGGTGACCTCGCTCAAGGTCGCCCACATGATCGTGCTCGGCCATTCGCAATGCGGCGGCGTGCACGGCTGCCATGCGATGTGCACCGGCCACGCCCCCGAGCTCGAGGAAAAGACCTCCTTCGTCGGCACCTGGCTGAACCTGCTGCGCCCTGCCTATGAAGAGGTGAAGGAGCTGCCCGAGGAAACGCAGATCGAGGCGCTCGAGAAGCAGGGGGTGATCACCAGCCTCGAGAACCTGATGACCTTCCCCTTCGTCCGCACCGCGATCGAGGCGGGTAACATGACGCTGCACGGGCTGTGGCACGAGATCGGCTCGGGCGGGCTCGAGCAGTACAACCCCGAGACCGGGATCTTCGAACAGATCTGACGGCGCCGCCCGCACCGGCCGGCACCGCAGCGAAACCGGGGCAGCCGCAGGGCTGCCCCTTTTTCATGTCACTGCAGGACCTGGTCGGCCGGCCAGCGGATCGTGGTTTCCAGCTTCACCGCCTGGGTCTTGCCGGCGCCGAGGTCGAATTCCCAGGCCAGCAGCCCGCGCTTGTCGGTCCAGTCGGTCGCCGTCGGCGCCGGCGTGGCGCTCCAGTCGATCTTCAGGTCCTCCTGCTCGGAATAGGGCACCTGGTCGATCAGCCGCACCGGCCAGTCGCGCCCGGTCAGGTTCTCGACCGAGATCTGCGCCACCTCGCGCCGCTCGTTCGACTTCGAGATCAGACCACGGTCGCCCTCGTTCGCCTCGGGCACAAGGCGCTTCAGCCGCAGCCCGTCGATCGCACCAAAACCGATGCGGAACGGCGCGCCGGCCGCCACCGCAGGCATCTGGGCGGTGCCCACGACCGCGCCATCGACGAACAGCGTCGCGGCGCCGGGCAGCAGCGCCTCGGCGCCGGTGTTGGTGCCCTCGGCGACGCGATAGGCGGTGTCGTCGCGCGCCGGCACCGCCTCGGCCAGCACCTTTGCCGGGCGCTCGAGCGTGTCGAGGCCAAGGCGCAGGTTCTCGACCCCGTCGCGGATGTCGACGGGCGAGGCATAGCGGTAGGTCACCGTCTCGCCCTGCATCTCGAGCGTCATCGGCATCGGCGCGGCCACGGCTATCGGCATCGCGAAACTGTCGGCCTCGCGCATCGCCGACTTCGCCAACGCCCCCACCGGCTGCTCGGGCCCGATCCGCAAAAGCTGCGGCCAGAGCTCGGACGGATCGGTGCGGTCGGAGGGACGCGCGGTCGACAGCGTCAGATCGACCCCGGTCCAGTCCTCGCCCGTCGCCTGCCGGACCGAGACGAAGCGGTCGATGGCGAGCGTGCCGGCCGTGCCGTCAAGGCGCAGGTCATAGCTCGGCGTCCAGCCCGCGTCGGGCACGAAGGTGGTGATCGTCAGCGTGCCCGCCCCCGTGGCGGTGACCAGCAGGGAATCGCTGCCCTTCTCGGGGTGCTCGAGCGCCGCAAGCGCCTTCTGCGCGGCTTCGAGCGCGTCACGGTCCGGTTGCAGTGCCACCTCGGCGCGGCGCACCTCGGCCTCGGCGGCAATCGCCTCGCCGCTTGCGGCCAGCACACCCTCGGCCACGGTCTGGGCGAGCTTGGCGATATCGGCGGGCGCGGTGTTCGCGGTGTCGAGCCCCTTGAGGAACTCGGCCTTCGCCCGCGCCGCTTCGGCCTTGGCGCGGATCTGGGCGACGCCGTCCTGCTTTGCGGCCAACGCCTCGGTCAGCGCAGCGACCTTCTCGCGCGCCGCGGCAAGGGCGGGCGAGACGACCTCCGCCGCCGCGGGCTGGCGCTCGTCGATCAGCGTGACGGCGCCGATCGCAAGCCCCGTGCCGGTGACGCGCAGCGCCGCCGGATCGGTGCCGTCGGGCAGGTTCGGAACGAGGATCTCGCCGCCCGCGGGCACCGCGACGGTGCGGGTGACCTGCGCGCCTTGCGCGAACAGGGTGACGGCGGTGACGGTGGCGGGCAGCTCGACCGGGGCCGCGAACAGCGCCGCGGGAGCGGTGGATGCAAGAAGCGCGATGAAAAGGGAACGCATGGAAACTCCTCCGACTTTCCCGCGCAGGGTCGCCGGGGGGCGGCGCAAAAGCAAGAGGGCGCCGGTTCACGGCGCCCTCACGTTCAGGTCAGAAGTTCGGAGGAGCAAGGCCCGGCCCTGCGCTTGCGCTGCGGGCGTTCGCCAAAGGCACCCGGCCCTGCGCTTGCGCTGCGGGCGTTCGCCGCTTCAAACGCTCCACCGGAGCGTTTGATCGGGGTGCATGGCACCCCGACCGCGGCTCACCCCTTCTTCAGGCAGCGGTTGCCGAGGGTTTCGGCGATCTGCACCGCGTTCAGCGCCGCGCCCTTGCGCAGGTTGTCCGAGACGCACCACAGGTTGATGCCGTTCTCGACCGTGCTGTCCTGACGGATGCGGGAGATGAAGGTGGCATAGTCGCCGACGCATTCCTTCGGCGTGATGTAGCCGCCGTTCTCGCGCTTGTCGATTACCATGACACCGGGCGCCTCGCGCAGGATGTCGCGCGCTTCGTCCTCGTCGAGGAATTCCTCGAACTCGATGTTCACCGCTTCCGAATGGCCGACGAAAACCGGCACGCGCACGCAGGTCGCGGTCAGCTTGATCTTCGGATCGACGATCTTCTTCGTCTCCGCGACCATCTTCCACTCTTCCTTGGTCGAGCCATCGTCGAGGAAGACGTCGATGTGCGGGATCACGTTGAAGGCGATCTCCTTGGTGAACTTCTTCGGCGGCACGTCCTTGGTCGGGTTGTAGACCGCCTTGGTCTGCTCCCACAGCTCGTCCATGCCTTCCTTGCCCGCGCCCGAGACCGACTGATAGGTCGCGACGACGACGCGCTTGATCTTGGCGCGGTCATGCAGCGGCTTCAGCGCGACGACGAGCTGCGCGGTCGAGCAGTTCGGGTTCGCGATGATGTTCTTGTTCTTGTACATCTCGACCGCTTCCGGGTTCACTTCCGGAACCACCAGCGGGATCGCCGGGTCGTAGCGGTAGAGCGACGAGTTATCGATCACGACGCAGCCCTGCGAGGCGGCGATCGGCGCATACTTCTTCGTCGGCTCCGAGCCGATGGCGAAAAGCGCGATGTCGTAGCCCGTGAAGTCGAAGCCTTCGATGTCTTTGGTCTTCAGGGTTTTGTCGCCGTAGCTGACCTCAGTGCCAAGGCTCCGGCGCGAAGCCAGAGCGACAACCTCATCAGCAGGAAACTCGCGCTCGGCGAGAATGTTCAGCATTTCGCGGCCCACATTGCCCGTGG
Source organism: Paenirhodobacter huangdaonensis (assembly GCF_004022465.1). NCBI lineage: Bacteria > Pseudomonadati > Pseudomonadota > Alphaproteobacteria > Rhodobacterales > Paenirhodobacter > Paenirhodobacter huangdaonensis. The sequence continues at coordinate 47,709 of NZ_SAVA01000006.1, forward strand.
CGCCCGCGACGACGACTTTATAGCCCATCTTGGGACCTCCATGCTCAAAGCAGGCAGGCCATATCGGAAAAGCGCTGGCTTGGGAAGGGAATTGCGCTCAAATCGCGCGGCTGATGCGCGAATCCCGCGCCATCAGAGCCGCGACAAATTGTGCCTCGGCGTCAAAGTCATGCGGCACCTGCTCGGCCGTGCGCCGGCCGGAAAGCGACAGCGAGGCGAAGAAGTCGAAGCCGAAGAGCGTCAGGCGCGACAGGTCCGAGCGTGCGAAAAGCTCGATCAGCATCGCCCCGGTCGTCGGCTGCGCGCCAAGCCGCGCCTTCAGCCCGGCGTAATCGGCGCGCGGATGCAGGTAAAACCCCGGGCTCGTCGCCGTCTGCCAGTCGAGCCGCTTGCGCTTGTGGCTCATCCACAGGTAGCGGCCGGGGTGCAGCCGGGCCCGATCGGCCGCGGGCAGCGCGGTCGCGAGCGCCAGCCAGTCGGTGCGGGTGCCGTGGCTTTGCGCCGCGGGCATCGGCGCGCGGTTGATCCGCACCACGAGGTCATGGCCGTCGATCGCCGCGCCGTGCTGCGTCCCGGCGAGCGAACGCGCATTGCCGACCAGCGCGACCGAGCGGCCGGCAAGCGCGGCCAGCAACGCGCCTTGCGGCACCGAGAGCGCGGCAAGCGGCGCCTCACGGCGCAGGGTGCGGGCGAGAAGGAAGCCGAGCCGGGTCATGCCAGCAGGTCGCGATAAAGCGCGACCAGCGCCGCCGCCTCGGTCTCGATGCGGAAGCGCGCCTCGACATGGGCGCGGGCGGCCTCGGCAGCCGCCGTGCGGCGGGTGGCATCGTCGAGGAAGGGCGCGCAGGCGGCGGCGAGCGCCGGGATGTCGCCCGGATCGACCAGCGCCCCGGTCTCGGGGGTGACGATCTCCTCGAAGGCGCCGACGCGGGTCGCCACCACCGGCACGCCGCAGGCCATCGCCTCGAGCGGGGTGAGGCCGAAGCCCTCCCAGCGCTGCGGCGCGACGTAGAGGTCCAGCACGCGATACCAGTCGGCCATCCGGTCGACGGTGACCTCGGGCGGGAAGAGGATGCGGTTTTCCAGCCCCGCCTCCTTCACCTTCGCCTTCAGCCCGTCGAGGAAGGCCCCCTGCCCCTCGGTCGCACGCCCCATCACCAGGGCGGTGACGCCGGGCCGGGTCGGCAGCAGCGACAGCATCGCGTCGACGAAGGCATCGGTGCCCTTCTGCGCGCGGATCCGGCCATAGCAGCCGACCAGCACCCCCTCGGGCAGGCCGAGCCGGGCGCGCAACGCGGCGCGGCTGCGCGGCGGGGTGAACCCCTGGGTGTCGATGCCGTGCAAGATCACATGCGCCGGGCGCTCGAGATAGGCCGCGGTGCGCGACGAGGTGGCGACGACGTCGTCCATCTGCCCGATCAGCCATTTCGTATAGCCGGTGTGGCGGCGCTGGCTGGCCGAGGTGAAGAGGAGCTTCAGCTCCATCCCGAAGAGGCGCTTCAGCGCCAGCCCGAGGAGCATCTCGGTGTTGCGCCGCGCATGCCAGACCCGGCGCCGGCGCGGCAGCAGCGGCAGCCGCCAGACCGGCACATGCGGCAGCGCAGCGGGCAGGCCGGGGCCGGTGGTGACGATGCCGATCATCCGCGCCTGCACCGGCACCAGCCGCGCGATGGTGGCGGTGACCCCCGACAGGCGGCGTTTCAGGTTCGGTGCGATGACCTCGATCGGGTCGGGAAGGGACGTCTTCATGCGGTCTTTCTAGTCCAGTGCCACGGGCTTGTCTGCCGCGAAGAGGTAGAAGGCAAGCGAGAGCACCAGCGGCACGAGGAAGAAGAGGAACAGCATGCCATAGGCGAAGGTCACGTCGCCCCCGGCCGAGGCCGCCCGGAAGAGTGGCGCGGTGCCGAATTGCGCCACCGCGATGCCGCCGATCGACAGCAGGTTCAGCACCGTCATGCCGCGGCCGACCAGATGCGCCGGGAAGAAGGCGCGGCCATGCGCCATCAGCACCGGGTAGGAACTGCCGAAGAAGCCCACCGCGGCCAGCGCCACGGCGCCGCCGACAAGCGACATCCCGGGCACCGCGACCAGCACGGCGAGCGCCAGGCACAGGCACAGGTTGCCCACCAGCACCACCCGCTTGTGGCTGCCAAGAACCCGGTCGGCCGGGCCGTAGACGAAATTGCCGAGCACCATGGCGAGGCTCATCGCCAGCGTGACATGGCCGATCGTCAGCGCGTCGGCACCATGCACCTCGCCCGCCCAAGGGCCTGCCCAGAGCCCGCGGATGCCGGCCGAGGCGGCGTTGTTGGTGAAGGCAAGCGGCAGGATCAGCAGGAAGCCCGGGTTGCGCAGCACGTCGAGAAGCGAGCCGCGGCGCGCGCCATGCCCCTCGGCCCGCGCCGGGTCGCGCGCGAAAAGCGCCAGCCCCGCCGCGACGACGAGCGTCGTGCCCATCAGCCCCCACATCACCGCGCGCCAGCCCCAGGCCTCGACCGCCGCCGCCATCGGCGCCGCGCCAAGGATGTTGCCCAGACTGCCGCCGCCCAGCAGCGCCGCGGCGAGGATCGAGAACAGCGCCGGGCGGAAGGCATGGGCGACGACGTAATACCCCGCCATCAGCACCGGCGAGCAGCCAAAGCCCAGCAGCGCCATCGCCAGATGGATCTGCACCGGCCCCTGCGCCGTGGCGAAGAGCGCCGCGCCCCCGGCGCCGCCGAGGCCCAGCAGCAGCGCCGTCGTCATCCGCGGCCCGAAGCGGTCGAGCGCGCTGCCCACCGGAATCTGCATCGCCGCGAAGGCCGCGAACCAGAAGCCGAGCGCCAGCGCCAGCTCCTCGGCGCTGATCCCGAGCTCGGCATCCAGAACCGGCGTCAGCACCGCCAGAAACACCCGGTAGAACTGGCTCAGAACATAGGCTGCCAGCAGGAAAACAATCGTCATGCGCATGGTTACTCCCCCTCGCGGGTCAAGCTGACCGAAGCGGCAGGGCGGCGCAAGAGGGCGGCTTGCCGGCGCTGGCCGAACGCGACAGGATGGGCACAGGAGGACCCGATGGACCTGACACGCGCCACGCTGCGGCTTTATTACGGCAAGCTGGTCTTCGGGCCGGGCAAGGCCGATCTGCTGCAGGCGATCGCCGAGGAGGGCTCGATCTCGGCCGCCGGGCGGCGGATGGGGATGAGCTACAAGCGCGCCTGGAGCCTGGTCGAGGAGATGAACGACGCCTTCGCCGAACCGCTGGTGCTCAGCGCGCGCGGTGGCGCCCATGGCGGCGGGGCGCAGCTGACCACAACGGGCCAGGCCGTGCTGACCGACTATCGCGCGCTTCTGGCGCGGCTGCTTGCGGGCGGCGCGGGCGAGATCGCGGCGATCGGCGCGCGGCTGCGCGACGGCGCGGCAGAGGCAGCGGAAAGGGATATTCCCGACGGGAAATAACGCTTGCCGCCCGTGACGGGCGGCGGTTATGGTCGCGCAAACATAACGCGACCCGGAGGTCCCCATGCGTCTCGCATCCCTCGCCCTCGGCCTGCTTCTGGCCGGCGCGACCCCTGTTCTTGCCGCCGATCCGGTGATCTTTGCCGCCGCCTCGATGAAGACCGCGCTCGACACGATCGCGGCCGACTTCTCCGCCGAGACCGGCACCAAGCCGGTGATCTCCTATGCCGGAAGTTCCGCGCTGGCGAAGCAGATCGACGCCGGCGCGCCGGCCGACATGTTCATCTCGGCCTCGGTCGCCTGGATGGACGATGTCGAGAAGGCCGGCATGGTGCGGCCCGACAGCCGCAAGGACCTGCTCGGCAACACGCTGGTGCTGATCTCGGACAGCGAGGCGCCGGTCGATCTGCCCAAGCTGCCCGAGGTGCTTGGCGATCACAAGCTCGCCATGGCGCTCGTCGATTCCGTGCCGGCGGGCCAGTACGGCAAGGCCGCGCTGACCTTCCTGGGGCTGTGGGACAAGATCGAACCGCAGGTGGCGCAGGCCGACAACGTGCGCGCGGCACTCGCCCTCGTCGCGACCGGCGAGGCGCCCTATGGCATCGTCTACAAGACCGACGCCGCGGCCGAACCGAAGGTGCATGTCGTCGCCACCTTCCCCGAAGACAGCCACAAGCCGATCACCTACCCCGTCGCGCTGCTCAGGGATGGCCCCGCCCCCGCCGAGGCGAAGGCCTTCCTCGACTACCTCGGCACGCCCAAGGCTGCCGCGGTCTTCGAGGCGCAGGGCTTCGAGGTGAAGTGAGCCGGTGAGCTTTCTCAGCCCGGAAGAATGGACGGCGGTTCTGCTGTCGCTCAAGGTCGCCACGGTCGCCGTGGCGGCCTCGCTGCCCTTCGGCATCGGCGTGGCACTGCTGCTCGCGCGCAGCCGACTGCCCGGGCTGTGGCTGCTCAATGCGCTGGTGCATCTGCCGCTGATCCTGCCGCCAGTGGTGACGGGCTATGCGCTGCTGCTGAGTTTCGGCCGCAAGGGGCCGATCGGCGGCTTTCTCTATGACGTCTTCGGCCTTGTCTTCGCCTTCCGCTGGACCGGCGCGGCGCTTGCGGCCGCGGTGATGGGCTTTCCGCTGATGGTGCGGGCGATCCGGCTGGCGCTCGAGGCGGTCGACCCGAAGCTCGAGCAGGCCGCGGCGACGCTCGGCGCCCCGCGGATCGCGGTCTTCGCCACCGTCACCCTGCCATTGATCCTGCCCGGGGTGCTGGCCGGCGCGATCCTCGCCTTCGCCAAGGCCATGGGCGAGTTCGGCGCCACCATCACCTTCGTGTCGAACATCCCGGGCCAGACCCAGACCCTGCCCTCGGCGATCTACTCGTTCCTGCAGATCCCGGGCGGCGAGCTGCAGGCGGCGCGGCTGGCCGGGGTCTCGGTCGTAGTGGCGCTTGCCGCGGTGCTGATCTCGGAAGCGGTGGCGCGGCGCGTGGCGAAACGGATCGGGGGCGCGTGATGCTCGAGGTGTCGCTCAGCCACGATTTCGGCAGTTTCGCCGTCGATGTCGCCTTCACTGCGCCCGCCGGCGTCACCGCGCTTTTCGGTGCCTCCGGCGCGGGCAAGACCACGGTCGTCAACGCCGTCGCGGGCCTCTTCCGCCCCGTCCGCGGGCGCGTCGTCGCGCAGGGCGAGGTGCTGCTCGATACCGAGCGCGGCATCGCCCTGCCCGCGCGCCGGCGCCGGGTCGGCTATGTCTTTCAGGAGCCGCGGCTATTCCCGCATCTTTCGGTGCGCTCGAACCTGCTCTACGGCGCCCGCTTCGCACCGACGACCGCCGCCGGGCCGGGCTTTGACCAGGTGATCGCGATGCTCGGCATCGGCGCGCTGCTCGAGCGCCGCCCCGGCGCGCTCTCTGGCGGCGAGAAGGCCCGCGTCTCGATCGGCCGCGCACTGCTGTCGAAGCCGCGGCTCTTGCTGATGGACGAGCCGCTCGCCGCCCTCGATGCGGCGCGGCGCGAGGAGATCCTGCCCTTCATCGAGCGGTTGCGCGATGCGGGGCTGCCGGTGCTCTACGTCAGCCATGCGATCGGCGAGGTGGCGCGGCTCGCCTCGACCGTGGTGCTGCTCGACGCCGGCCGGGTGCTTGCCGCCGGGCCGGCGGCCGAGGTGCTGTCGGACCCCGCGCTCGCCCCCCGCCTTGGCGGCACGCAGGCCGGCACGGTGCTGCCCGCCACGGTGGGCGAGACCGCGCCCGACGGGCTCGTTCGGCTCGAGACCGCCACCGGGCCGGTCTGGGTGGCCGAGGCCCCGGGCGCGCCCGGCACCCGGCTGCGGCTGCGGATCCACGCCTCGGACGTGATCCTCGCGCGCGACCGGCCCGAGGGGCTGTCGGCACTGAACATCCTGCCCGGCATCGTCGAGCGGATCGAGCCCGCGCCGGGCGGGCGCGCCTTCGTGCGGCTGCGGATGGGCGCGGATGCAATGCTTGCGCTGCTGACGCAACGCTCGGTCGCCGCGCTTGGCCTTGCCCCGGGCGTTGCCTGCCACGCGGTTCTGAAGACGGTGGCGGTCAGCCGCGACGATCTGGGTGCGGGCTGACATGAAACGGGGCGCGGAGGCCTCCCCCCGCGCCCCGCTCCGTTCATCCGGTCACCGCGATCAGGCGTTCAGCGGCTTCGCCTCGACCGTCTCGACGGGCTTCGCCTCGACCATCGTCGAGCCCGCAATCTCGATCCGGCGCGGCTTCAGCGCCTCGGGCACCTCGCGCACAAGGTCGATGTGCAACATGCCGTCGGCATGCGAGGCGCCGGTGACCTTCATGTGGTCGGCGAGCGCAAAGCGGCGCTCGAAGGCGCGGGTGGCGATGCCGCGATGCAGGAAGGTGGTCTCGCCCGCCTCCTCGGTCTTGCGACCGGCGACGATCAGCGCGCCTTCGCGCAGCTCGACGCTCAGCTCGTCCGAGCCGAAGCCCGCGACGGCGACGGAGATGCGATAGGCATTCTCGTCGGTCTTCTCGATGTTATAGGGCGGGTAGGTCGGCTGCGCCACATCGGCGGCAAGCACCCGATCCATCATGTCGGCCACCCGGTCGAAGCCGACAGTGGCGCGGTAAAGCGGCGAAAAATCAAAGGTACGCATGGAGTCATCCTCACTTGAGCGATGTCGTTGCGCCCGCCCCGACGGGGCCGGGCATGGGATTGCCGGGGCCCGTCATGGCACCCCGGTGAGGAGAATCTGGGAAGGGGGATGGCGCGTTTCAAGGGCCGCGCCCGGGGCCCGCCGGCAAAATCGGCCCCCCTCAGGGGCGGATGAATTTCGCCCCGCTGGTGCGGGTTTCCCGCGTCTCGGGCAGGGTCTCGCGGCGCGCCATCGCCTGCTCGAGATCGGTCACCCCGTCGACCAGCGCGCCAAGCGAAACCGGCTCCTTGCGCAGCTCGGCCTTCGCCGAGACGATCGAGACGATGCGCGGCTCGCCCTCGCGCATGGCAAAGACCGGCGCCCCCGACGAGCCGAAATCGGCGCTGCAGTTCATCAGCACCACCCCCGCCTCGCGCTTGAGCACCTCGCACATGGATTGCAGCGCCGGCGCCTCAGCCCGGTCATGGGCATAGGAAACGACGCCGACCTGATCCCCCTCCCCCGGCCCGCGGTCGAGCGCGAAGGGCTGCACCTGCGGCAGCCGGATCGGCGCGTCGAGCTGCACGAGGGCCAGGTCCCAGGCGACACGGTCGAACCGGTCGGGGCCCTGATAGAGATAGGACGGATGCGCCATCGCCCGCCGCGCAGACCGATAGGCGACGGCGCGGCCATTGCGCCAGCCGGCGCGGAACTCGATCTGCCCGGCCGGGATCATCTGCCCGGAGCGGGGATCGTAAAGGCAATGCGCCGCGGTCAGCACCATGTCGGGGGCGATCAGCGTGCCGGTGCAGAAACTGCCACGACCGAGGTCGAGCCGGCCGACGGCCTCCCAGCCCCGGCCCTCCGCCCCGGTCGCCAGAAGCTTGAGCCCGCTCTCGAACGCCGCGGCCGGCCCGGCAAGCAGGGCGAGGGCGGCAAGGGCTCTGGCAAGGCGGCGCATCGGAGATCCGTGAAAGGGCTGGGTATAGTGTCCGCTTCTAGAGATTTCCTGCGGCGACATTAAGGCGTTTTCGCGAGCGCCCGCGGGCAGGGCCCGCCCGTCGCCCAGTCCAGCAGCTCGACCGTGTGCACCACCGGCAGCCCGGTGCCCGACCCGATCTGCAGCATGCAGCCGATGTTGCCCGCCGCGATCACCTGCGGCGCCGTCGCCTCGAGCGTGGCAACCTTGCGCCGCTTCAGCTCGGCCGAGATCCCGGGTTGCAGCAGGTTGTAGGTGCCGGCCGAACCGCAGCACAGATGACTGTCGGGCGGCTCGACCACCTCGAAGCCCGCCGCCCGTAACAGATCCTTCGGCGCGGTCTTCACCTGCTGGCCATGCTGCAAAGAACAGGCCGCGTGATAGGCAACGCGCAGCCCCTTGGGCGCGCCCGCAGGAAGGCCGGCACGGGCCAGGAACTCGGTCACGTCGCAGGCCAGGCCCGCCACCTGTGCCGCCTCGGCCGCCAGCGGGTCATCCCGGAACATGTGGCCGTAATCCTTCACCGTGGTGCCGCAGCCCGAGGTGTTGAGGATGATCGCGTCAAGCGGCCCGGCGGCGCCATAGGCGCGGATGTTCGCCGCCGCCTGCACATGGGCCTCGCCCGCGCGGCCCATGTGATGGCTGAGCGCGCCGCAGCAGCCCAGCCCGCGCGGCACCACCACTTCGCAGCCGATCCGGCGCAACAGCCGGATCGTCGCGTCGTTGATATCGGTATCAAGCGCGCGCTGCGCGCAGCCGATCTGCAGCGCCACGCGGAAGCGCCGCTCCCCTTCCGCGGCAAAGACCTGCGGGCGGTCGTTCGGGCTTGGCCGCGGCAGGCGCGCGGGCGCCATCTCGAGCATCGCGCGCAGCCGCGCATCGGGCAGATGGCGGGCCAGCGGCCGGGCGATCCGCGCCGCGTGCAGCGCCAGCCGGAAGCGGCCCGGATAGGGGACGAGTTTCGCCAGCACGAAGCGCAGCGCGCGCTCGTGCCAGGGCCGGCGGAAGGTGCGCTCGACATGGGCGCGGGCATGGTCGATCAGATGCATGTAATGCACGCCCGAAGGGCAGGTCGTCATGCAGGCAAGGCAGCTCAGGCAGCGGTCGATGTGGCGCGCGGTCTTCGCATCTGCCGGCCGGCCGCTCTCCAGCATGTCCTTGATCAGGTAGATCCGGCCGCGCGGGCTGTCGAGCTCGTCGCCCAGCACCTGATAGGTCGGGCAGGTGGCGGTGCAGAAGCCGCAATGCACGCAGGCGCGCAGGATCTCGTTCGCGCGCGCGATGCCCGGGTCGGCCAGCTGCTCGGGGGTGAAGGAGGTCTGCATCAGCCGGCCCTTTCCGGATCGAGAATGCCGCGCGGGTCAAAGCGCGCCTGCAGCGCGCGGCTCAGCGCCGCGACGGCGGCGGCCTCGGGCTCGGTGCCGGGCGCGCGGCCGCGCAGGCAGGTGGCGTGGCCGATGTAGGGCGCGGCCTGCACCCGGGCGTCCGTGCCCTCGGGCAGCAGCGCCCAGATCAGCCCGCCGCCCCAGTCGAGCACCACCTCGCCGCCCAGCCGCGCGGCGAGTGCCGCGGCCTCGGAGGGCTTCACCGAAAACCGCCAGATGTCGCCCGCACGGCCATGAAAGGGCCGCACCTCGGCCAGATCGCGCCAGATCGCGGCCGAGCCCTCGCGCTCGATCCGCGCCCCCCAGGGCGCAAGCAATGCCGCCAGCCGCCCGGCGCGATAGTCGACCGAGCCCTCGAGCCCCTCGAGCCGCACCACCGCCCCCTGCCCCGGCAGCCAGCCCGCCCCCGACACGTCGAAAGGCGAGGCCAGCGCCGCCGCCAGCACCCGCCCGGCCTCGGCCAGCGGCACCCCGGCGCGCACCGTCGCCTGCGCGGGCGCCGCCGGCAGCAGCTTGAAGGCCACCTCGCTCAACACCCCAAGCCGGCCGCGACTGCCCGCCAGCAATTTCACCAGATCATAGCCGGTGACGTTCTTCATCACCCGCCCGCCGGCCTGCACCGCAATGCCCGCGCCGTCGACAAAGCGCAGCCCGATAAGGCTGTCGCGGCACGCCCCGGCCTGCACCCGGCGCGGCCCCGAGACATTCGCGGCGGCGACCCCGCCAATCGTGCTCTCCCCCGCAAGGCCCAGCAGCGCGCCCCAGCGCGGCGGCTCGAAGGGCAGCCGCTGCCCCTCGGCGGCGACCGCGGCCTCGATCTCGGAAAGCGGCGTGCCCGCCCCGGCGATCAGCGTCAGCGCGCCCGGCTCGTAAAGCCGGACGCCCGAGATCGCGATCTGAAGCCGCTCCCCGGCCCCGACCTCGCCCCGCGTGCCGCCGCCGACCACGCGCAAGGGCGCGCGCGCGCCGCGCACCGCCTCGACCAGCTCCGCCTCGCTTTCGACCCGCATCGCCCCTGCTTTCATCTTGGCCCAAATACCTCGGGGTCCGGGGCAGCGCCCCGGGACGCCCCGCCCGCGCGCCGCCCGGCACTTGCAGCGAGCGGAAACACCTTGGCCGGGTTCAACAGCCAGGGCGGATCGAAGACATCCTTCACCCGCATCTGTGCCTCGAGATCCGCGGCGGTGAACTGCACCGCCATCAGGTCGCGCTTCTCGACGCCCACGCCATGCTCGCCGGTCAGACAGCCGCCCGCCGCCACGCACAGCTTCAGGATCTCGGCCCCCAATGCCTCGGCCCGCTCCTGCTGCCCCGGGGTGTTGGCATCGTAAAGGATCAGCGGGTGCATGTTGCCGTCGCCCGCGTGAAACACATTCGCCACCTCGAGCCCGAAATCGCGGCCAAGCGCGGCGATGCCGCGCAGCACCTCGGGCAGCGCGCTCACCGGGATCGTGCCGTCGAGGCAGATGTAATCGCCCTTCTGCCCCATCGCGCCGAAGGCCGACTTGCGGCCGAGCCAGATCCGCCGCGCCTCCTCGGCGTCGCGCGCCTCGCGGACCTCGACCGGATCGTGGCGCAGCGCGATCTCGCGGATCAGGCCCAGCTGCTCGGCGATCTCGGCCGGGCTGCCCTCGCATTCGACGATCAGCAGCGCCTCGCACTCGGGATAGCCCGCGGCGCAGAAGGCCTCGGTCGCCTCGATGCAGGGCCGGTCCATGAACTCGATCGCCACGGGCAGGATGCCGGCGCGGATGATGTCGGCGACACAGGCGCCGGCGATCTCGTTCGCGGCAAAGCCGATCAGCACCGGCCGCGCGCCCTCGGGCTTCGGCAGGATGCGCAGCACCGCCTCGGTGACGACGCCCAGCTGCCCTTCCGAGCCGCACACGACGCCGAGCAGATCAAGCCCCGCGGCATCGCAGAACGGGCCGCCGAGCTCGATCACCTCGCCCGCGCCGGTAACGAGGGTGACGCCCAGCAGGTTGTTCGTCGTCACCCCGTATTTCAGGCAATGCGCCCCGCCCGAGTTCATCGCGATATTGCCGGCGATGGCGCAGGCAAGCTGGCTCGAGGGGTCGGGGGCATAGAACCAGCCCTCGCCCTCGATCGCCGCGGTGACCGACAGGTTCGTGCGCCCGGCCTCGACCCGGATGAAGCGGTTCTCGAAATCGACCTCGAGCACCCGGGTCATCCGCGCGAGCCCCAGCACCACCGAATCGGCCGTGGGCATGGCGCCACCGGCAAGCGAGGTGCCGGCGCCGCGCGGCACCACCGGCACGCCCTCCTCGCGGCAGACCCGCAGCACCGCCGCGACCTCGGCCGTGGTGCGCGGCAGCACGACCGCGAGCGGTGCACAGCGCCAGGCCGAGAGCGCATCACATTCATAGGCGCGGGTCTCGGCCGGGTCGTCGATCACCGAATCGGCGGGCAGGACCGCGCGCAACCGCGCCACGATCTCTGGCTTGCGCGCGAGCACCCGCGCGGCTGGCACCGGCATGTCCATGCAATCCCCTCCACTGGCCCCTCCACTGGTCAAAAATTATAACCAATTTATGCGGAAATCAAGCCGGAGGTTTCGCCGCCCCTGAAATGCAAGACCCCGCCGGCTGCGACGCAGCGGCGGGGTCCCGAAACGAAAACCGGCCCCGCGAGGGGGCCGGCAGAATTCTGGTGGGCGATAACGGATTTGAACCGCTGACATCTTCGATGTGAACGAAGCGCTCTACCGCTGAGCTAATCGCCCGGTGGAGTGGCTTCTAGCGTCACTCCTCGGCCTCTGCAAGAGGGGCATCGCCGGTTTTTTCGCCCTTCTTGCCGCCGGCCTCGATCCGCTTCAGCTTGATCTGCAGCAGATCGCCGTCCTTGCCGGCGTGCTTGGTCACGCGCAGCTTGCCAAGCGGCGGGATGGCCAGGCTTTCGCCATTGGCCAGCGCCTCGCCCAGAACCTGCAGCACGGCATCGGTGATCTCGCGCACCTTGCCCTTCTTCACCCCGGCGGCAAGCGCGACGCGCTCGACAAAATCCTTCTTGCGGAGCACGAGGCTCGCACCGCCCTCTTCCGCCGGCGTCGGACCGGCCTCGGCCTCCGCCGCGTCGTCGGGCATGTCGTCTTCGGCAAACTCTTGCGTCATGGAACTGGTCATCTGCGCCTCTCGCAACTGATTCGAGGTCAGAGTATGGTGCAGAAACACGCCGATCCAGCACCCAAACGCGGACGATCGCGAAATCTTTCGCGCTCGCGGCATGAATTCTTGACCGAAGGGCAAGATGCCCGCACGCTTCGGAGACGATCCCACCTAACCACTAAGGAGTTCCGATGCGCAAACTGTTGCTGACTGCTACCGTCCTGTCCTTCGCTGCTCCCGCTGCGTTTGCCGGCGGTTACGAAAAACCCATCATCGAGACCGAACCCGTGGTCGTGGCCGCGCCCTCGACCAGCAATCCCGCGCTGGTCGTGCCCGCGGTGCTGCTGCTCGCGCTTGCCGTCGCCGCCGGCGGCTCGTCGAGCAGCTCGACCAGCGGCGCCGGGAGCTGACCCACCCGATCAATGTCCGGCTGAAACGAAAACGCGCCCCTCACGGGGCGCGTTCTCATTTTTCCGGAACGGAGGGCGCTCAATGCGCGGTGGCGACGTGGCCCTCGCGCGCGGCCAGCGCGGCCGCGGCCGCGGCGGCCTCCTCGGCCTCCTCGTCCCATTCGATCGGCTCGGGCATCCGCACCAGCGCACGCGGCAGCACCTCGCGCACATGGCTCACCGGGATGATCGTCAGCCCCTCCTTCACGTTCTCGGGGATGTCGATCAGGTCCTTCTCGTTCTCCTCGGGGATCAGCACGGTCTTGATGCCCCCCCGCAGCGCGGCGAGCAGCTTCTCCTTGAGGCCACCGATCGGCAGCACGTTGCCGCGCAGCGTCACCTCGCCGGTCATCGCGATGTCCTTGTGCACCGCAATCCCGGTCAGCACCGAGACGATCGAGGTGACCATGGCGATGCCCGCGCTCGGCCCGTCCTTCGGCGTCGCGCCCTCGGGAACGTGGACGTGGATGTCGACCTTCTCGAACTTCGTCGGCTTGATGCCAAGTTCGGGCGCGATCGAGCGCACATAGCTCGACGCCGCCTCGATCGACTCCTTCATCACGTCCCCGAGCTTGCCGGTGGTCTTCATCCGCCCCTTGCCGGGCAGCTTCAGCGCCTCGATCTGCAGCAGATCGCCGCCGACCGAGGTCCAGGCAAGCCCGGTCACCACGCCGACCTGATCCTCCTTCTCGGCCAGGCCGTAGCGGAAGCGCTTCACGCCGAGGTAATCCTCGAGCTTCGCGCCATCGACGGTGACGGATTTCACCGCCCCCTTCGACTTCAGGATCTCGGTCACGGCCTTGCGCGCCAGCTTGGCGATGGCCCGTTCGAGCGAGCGCACCCCCGCCTCGCGGGTGTAATAGCGCACGATGTCGCGCAGCGCCTCGTCGGTGACGGTGAACTCGGTCTTCTTCAGCCCGTTCGCCTTCGTCTCCTTGTCGACAAGATGCTGGCGCGCGATCTCGATCTTCTCGTCCTCGGTGTAGCCCGAGAGCGGGATGATCTCCATGCGGTCCATCAGCGGCTCGGGCATGTTGTAGCTGTTCGCCGTGGTGATGAACATCACGTTCGACAGGTCATACTCGACCTCGAGATAGTGATCGACGAAGGTGCCGTTCTGTTCCGGATCGAGCACCTCGAGCATCGCCGAAGCCGGATCGCCACGGAAGTCCTGCCCCATCTTGTCGATCTCGTCGAGCAGGATCAGCGGGTTCGTGGTCTTCGCCTTCTTCAGCGCCTGGATGATCTTGCCGGGCATCGAGCCGATATAGGTGCGCCGGTGGCCGCGGATCTCGCTTTCATCGCGCACGCCGCCAAGCGAGATGCGGATGAACTCGCGCCCCGTGGCCTTGGCGACCGAACGGCCGAGCGAGGTCTTGCCGACGCCGGGCGGGCCGACGAGGCACAGGATCGGCCCCTTCAGCTTGTCAGACCGCGCCTGCACGGCGAGGTATTCGACGATCCGCTCCTTGACCTTCTCGAGGCCATAGTGATCGGCGTCGAGCACCTTCTCGGCCGCGGCGAGGTCCTTCTTGACCCGGCTCTTCACGCCCCACGGCAGGCTCAGCAGCCAGTCGAGGTAGTTGCGCACCACCGTCGCCTCGGCCGACATCGGCGACATCGACTTCAGCTTCTTCAGCTCGCCCTCGGCCTTTTCGCGGGCCTCCTTGGAGAATTTCGTGGCGCGGATCTTCTCCTCGAGCTCGTTGAGCTCGTTCTGGCCTTCCTCGCCGTCGCCCAGCTCGCGCTGAATGGCCTTCATCTGCTCATTCAGGTAATATTCCCGCTGGGTCTTCTCCATCTGCGACTTGACGCGCGACTTGATCTTCTTCTCGACCTGCAGGACGGAAACCTCCCCCTGCATCAGGCCATAGACCTTTTCCAGACGCGCACTGACGTCGAGCGTCTCGAGCAGTTCCTGCTTGGCCTTCACCTCGAGCCCGAGATGACCGGCGACGAGGTCAGCGAGCTTGTCGGCCTCCTGCGTCTCGGCAACGGCGGCCAGCGCCTCCTCGGGGATGTTCTTCTTGATCTTCGCGTAGCGCTCGAATTCCTCGGCGACCGAGCGCAGCAGCGCGCGGATCGTCTCGACGTCGCCCTCGGTCTCTTCGAGCACCTCGGCTTCGGCCTCGAAATAGGCGTCATTGGGCAGGAACTCCGCGATGCGCACGCGGGTACGCCCCTCGACGAGCACCTTCACGGTGCCGTCGGGCAGCTTGAGCAGTTGCAGGACATTGGCCAGCACGCCGGTGCGGAAAATCCCCTCGGTCGTGGGCTCGTCCACCGCCGGGTCGATCTGGCTTGCAAGCAGGATCTGGCGATCGTCTGCCATCACCGCTTCCAGCGCCCGGACGGATTTCTCCCGGCCGACGAACAGCGGGACGATCATGTGCGGAAACACCACGATGTCGCGCAGCGGCAGGACGGGATAGGTGGTCGAGAGGGTCTCGGTCATCATCATTCCTCTTTGGCGAAAGGGCACCGGCCCCGCCCCTGCGGCAGCCCCGGCCCTTCCCGGTTTGACCATATCTAGGGGTGAGGCAGGCCCGCTTCAACCAGTGCACCGGCGCGCTGCGTCACGTCTCCTTTACATTGCAGGCAGCCCCGCGCCGGGGCAAGCCCGGATCGGCAGCGGGGATCGGCGGCGGGGATCAGCGCGGCAACACCAGCTCGGCGCTCAGCCCGCCCAGCCGGGCGCTCTCGCCAAGCCGCAGGCTGCCGCCGTGGCGGCGCATCACATCCGCGGCGATCGAGAGCCCGAGCCCCACCCCCGGCCCGCGGTCCTGATTGCGCGAGGGATCAAGCCGGGCGAAGGGGCGCAGCGCCTCCTCGCGCCGCTCGGGCGGGATGCCGGGGCCATCGTCCTCGACGAGGATGCGCACCGATTTCGGCGACAGCACAACCGAGACCTCGGCCCGCGTGCCATAGCGCACCGCATTGCCGATCAGGTTCTCGAGCGCGCGGCGGATCGCATCGGGGCGGGCGGTGATCTCGATCTGCCCTGCCCCCGGACAGGCGGTCAGCGCCACCTGCTGGCCCGCCCGCTCGGCATCCTCGACCACCCGCGCCACCAGCCGGCACGGGTCGATCCGCTCGGGCTCGCCCGCCGTCGCGCCTTCGCGCGCGAAATCGAGGAAGGCATCGACGAGCTTGCCCATCTCGGTCACGTCGCGCTCCATCGCGGCGATCTCGTCGCGGGTTTCGTCCTCTTCGGGCAGCATCGACAGACCAAGCCGCAGCCGGGTCAGTGGCGTGCGCAGGTCGTGGCTGATCCCCGAGAGCATCAGCGTGCGCTGCTCGATCTGGCGGATGATGCGCGCGCGCATGTCGACGAAGGCGGCGCCCGCGGTGCGCACCTCGGTCGCGCCCGAGGGGTGATAGCTCACCACCTGGCCCTTGCCGAAGGCATCGGCGGCGCGCGCAAGCCGCTGGATCGGGCGCAGCTGGTTGCGCAGGAAGATGAAGGCGATCACCGTCATCAGCAGCGACACGACGACCATCAGCACCAGAAGCTGGTGCGGGTTCGAGGCCGAGACCCAGGCGCGCTGGAAGGTGATCCGCGCCACCCCCCAGGGGGTGTCGACCAAGAGCTTGACGCGCGAGCCCTCGCTCAGGTCGATCGCGCGCAGATCGGCGACGCCCGCCCGGATCGTGTCGATCACCACGATGCCGGTCAGGTCGGTGAAGGGGCGCTGATCGCGGGTGATCCGGTCCTCCGGGGCCTCGGCCGGCAGCGCGACCTGCAGGCCGAGCGGCTCGGCCAGATCGTCGACCACCGCCTGCGCCGCGGCAAGCGACGGCGCCGCCTCGACCCGGTCGACGACCAGCGCGATCTCGCGCAGCATCGAGGCGGTCATCTGCCGCGTCACCCGCTCGAAATGGCGCTGGATGAACACCACCGAGACGACGAGCTGAATGGTGACCACCGGCAAAATCAGGATCAGCGCGGCCCGCCCGTACAGCCCGCGTGGCATGATCTGTTTGAGCCAGCCGAATTTCATGGCAGAACCCTAGCCGGACGGACGGACGAGAGGAAGCGGAAGATGGCACTGGAGAGGCTCGAGGCGGGGCTGCGGCGGATCGTGGCGCCGAACCCCTCGCCGATGACGCGCGATGGCACCTGCAGCTATGTGCTCGGCACCGGCGCGGTGGCGGTGATCGACCCGGGCCCGGCCGATGCGAACCATCTGCGCGCGATCCTCGAAGGCCTCGATCCGGGCGAGCGGGTGGCGGCGATCCTCGTCACCCATGCCCATCTCGACCATTCCCCGGGCGCGCGCCTGCTCGCCGAGGCAACCGGCGCGAAGGTCCATGCCTTCGGCACGCCCGAGGCCGGCCGCTCCGCGGTGATGGCGCGGCTTGCGGCCGAGGGGATGGCGGGCGGTGGCGAGGGCGTCGACCGCGCCTTCCGCCCCGACGTGACGCTCGCCGACGGCGAGGAGATCGGGTTTGGCGACTGGCAGGTGACGGCGCTGCACACGCCCGGGCATTTCTGCAACCACCTCAGCTTCGCCTGGGGCGATGCGCTGTTCTCGGGCGACCATGTGATGGGCTGGGCCTCGACGCTGATCTCGCCGCCCGATGGCGATCTGGGCGACTATTTCCGCTCGCTCGACCGGCTGGCGGCGCAGGACTGGCGGGTGTTCTACCCGGGCCACGGCGCCCCGGTCGGGGCGACGGCCGCACGGCTGGGCGAGCTTGCCGCGCACCGGCGCGACCGCAGCGCGCAGATCCTTGCCGCGCTCGAGGCCGGGCCGGCCACGGTTGCGGCGCTGACCGCGGCGATCTACACTGACACGCCGGCGGCGCTCCTGGCCGCCGCAGCGCGCAATGTCTTTGCGCATCTTGTTGAAATGACATCGAAAAACGAGGTCGCGCCCGAGGGTTCCCTGTCCCCTTCGGCGCGCTTTTCGCGGCGTTGACGGAAACGGCAAAAAACGCGCAGCTCCCCCTTGCGCCAGTGTCACGCGGCCTTTATAGAACGGCGCGTGTTCCGGCGTAGCTCAGCGGTAGAGCAGTTGACTGTTAATCAATTGGTCGTAGGTTCGATCCCTACCGCCGGAGCCAGATCCCCCTGTCAGGGATGCACGCATGACAGATACCGTGTTCCGGCGTAGCTCAGCGGTAGAGCAGTTGACTGTTAATCAATTGGTCGTAGGTTCGATCCCTACCGCCGGAGCCAATAAATCAGATACTTACGGCCCGCAGGACTCCTAAGACGGGGAGCTAAGACGGGTTTTAAGACGGAGAGCGCCCCCCGAGGGCGCTTTTTCCGTCTTAGGGGCGGTAGCTGTCCGATTGTCCGCGCGTTTGCGGGTTCACCCACCAGATGATGTTGTGTCACAGTTCTCGAAAACGAGGGCTATGATTCGTGAACAACAAACTGGACACCGCCGGGGCGATAGCCGTCGCCTCCCAACACCTGCACGAGCTGAGCGGTCACGTCTTTGACCTGCTCACCGTGTCGAAGCCCATCACGCCCGACGCGGCGGTGAACCTGTCAAAGGTGGTGTCGAAGCTCTCGCCCCTCCTCGGCAACCTCATCGAGTTCAACACCGTTGAGTTCCTCAACGATCAGGAGGAGTTCCGGGGCCTCGGGGAGTGGCGGAGGCAGGACCCGGGCTTTCCCGACACGGTGTTTGATGGGATCACCCCGACGCCCGGATTTGAAATCAAGGCTTGGTTCCCGCTCGCCACCGAGATAACGGCCCGCTTCAAGGACTCACAGAACCACTTCGCGGACGACAACACCCACGTCTGCATGCTCGCGTGGCTGCCCGAGCACATCATCTACGGCAAACCCTACATCCTTGACGTGGTGGTGGTCTCCGGGCGCTCAGTGGCGGAGGCGAGGGACAACCACTATCACAACCCGCCGGACTACCTCGTGCTTGAGCCCGAGGACACAACCGCCCGGACCCGGAACCTGCAGCAGACGAACACCAACGGCTACAAGCTCCAGACGACCGACTCAGCGGAGCTGGCCGAGGCGCTCCGCATCGTCCAGTCGTGGGGAGACGGCGGGCGCACCTACCGGCCCACGCCCGACTACCAGCACAGGCTCCGCGAGCTTCTCGGTCGCTTCAACTACCGGCTGGACACCAACTACGCGAAGATGGACCGCATCGTCCACGGCGAGTTGGAGGCGTTCAAGACCCGGGTCATGGCAACCAAGGTCCACGGCCTGACCGTCCGCGAGTGGGAGCGGCTTTTCAGGAGCCCCGACGAGGCCCGCATCAAGCGGGTCCTTGAGGAGCGGCTGGGCGTCACAGAAGGTGATCCTGACACGCTTCTTGAGTGATCCGCTCTAGGCCGTAGTGGAAGTAGGTCGGGTCAATCTCCGCCGCGAAGGAGCGAAGCCCGAGGCGGCGCGCGGCCACCGACGCGGTGAACAGCCCCCCGAAGGGCTCCCACACGACCGAGCCGGGCGCGGTGGACGCGGAGACGATCCGGTGCATGAGGTCCAAGGGCTTCTGGTTGAGGTGGACGGCCTTCCCCGAAGTCCCGTTGGCCTTGATCCTCTCGTCGCCCCGGAGCGCCGGGCGCTGCCAGACGTTGGTGACGCCGTGTGGGCAATTGAAGGGCGAGCGGGTCAGCGCCCAGTCGCTGCCAGTCATCGGGGCCACGCCGTCCTGCGAGAAGTAGGGACGCCCCTCGGGCCTGCCGTGCTCGTTCGCGTAGTCCGCCATCATCTGGAACTTCTCGGGAGGCATCCAATACCAGAGGTGCCCCTGATCTAGGTATTTCCGCACCGCCGCGTCCGCGACCCCGCAGGCTCGGTTCGCCTCGCGGACAGGCAGGCCGGTCCGCTTCCACTCCTCCAAGAGCCAGTGCTTGAGGAGCTTCCCGTTGATGCGGGGCTCAAATACGTACTGGACGCAGACCTCCGACACCACCGGGAAGCGGCGTATCTTTGCCGTGTTGACGTTCCCGGCGATGTGCCCAAGGCCCTTGTCCCAGATGTTGGCGTTGACGTAGCGCCAGCCGTGACGCTCTAGGACCGGGTGGACCGACGCCCAGCCTATCTCGGAGTTCCAGAACCAGAGGACCGTCTGAGCCGTCGCGCGGCGAGACCATGCGGCAACGTGGGGTTCGTACCACTCGGGCATCCCCGTGTGGTCGGAGGTGTCACCCTCGAAGCCCAGGACGCCGTAGGCCCCGTCCGACACGATGCAGCCGGGCGTCTCCCAGCTCTCATACTGGCTCAGGCTGTCCGCGAGGGCGATGGTCGTCCGGCCATCGGTCCAGCGGTCGGTGGCGGGGGCCTCGGTGCGCGTGACCGCCTTCCCCCGGCCCACCGTTGACGTGGGCTCGCGGCGGCGGGCGGCGGGCACCGGCTCCTCAATCTCGGTCGGTGCATTCCCCTCCGGCGCGTCCGTCATCGTCTCTCCTCGGCTGGATCGTGTGAACATAGTGAGAACATAGGCGATTCACGCCCCTCTGGGCAAGGTATCCTTCCGGGAGCCCGGGAGCTACCACATATTGACGGCAGCCCGGGCCGCTCCACAGCCCCGTGCGCCGTCTTGCGCCAGTGGGCGGGGTCGCGGGCGAGGTCGCGGAGCGCCAGCAGCAGAGCCGCCCAGAGGGCGAGCCAGTAGGCGGGCAGCAGGAGGGCCAGCCAGAGCGGGAGCCCGGCCCGGCGGGCGGCGCGGGCGGCGAGCGCGAGGGCGGAGGCGTAGCCCAGCAGCATCAGCGCCGCGAGCGCTCCTCCGACCTGCCCGCCCGCGAGGAGGGCGAGCCCGAGGGGGTGCGCCGCGATGCACAGCAGGGATGCGGGGAGCTGGGCGACTAGGGCGAGGGTCGCGGGGAGGCCCAGCTCCCGGGCGGCGCGGCGCGGCTCTCGGGCGTGGACGATGGAGGTTACGGCGAAGCCCTTGAGCCACCGGGCGCGCTGGCACAGCCACGCCCGGGCGGTGACGGGGGCCTCCTCCCACGTGGTGCTGTCGATGACGCCCGAGCGCCAGCCCAGCCGGGCGAGCCGCACCCCGAGGTCCGCGTCCTCGGTGACGTTGTGGGCGTCCCAGCCCCCGGCGGCGCGGAGGGCGTCGGTCCGGAACCAGTTGCTCGTCCCGCCCAGCGGGAACGGGAGCCCGAGGCGGGCGAGCGCGGGCAGGACGCACCCGAACAGCCCGGCATACTCAAGAGCCCAGAGGCGGGCCACCAGCGGCGAGCCCGGCCCGGCGTGGTCGCACCCGAGGCGGGCCTGCACCACGGCTAGGCCGGGGTCGGAGGCCAGCGCGGCGGCGGCGAGCCGGGCCTGCCCCGGGTCGGGCCGGTCCTCCCCGTCGAAGACCACGACCACCTCGCCTTGAGCGAGGGCGAGGCCCACGTTGCAGGCCCGGGGCTTGGTCTGGGGGCTGCCCTCGGGCACCACGACCACCTGCCAGCCGGAACAGGGCGGGCGGTGCGCCCGGGCGGCGGCTGCCGTCTGCGGGTCGCTCTCTTCCACGAGGATCAGAACCTCAAGCAGCCGCGCCGGGTAGTCCAGCCGCCCGAGCGCCGCCGCGAGGTCGGGCAGCAGCGCCTCCTCCCGGAACAGCGGCACGAGGGCGGTGACGGTCGGGAGGTCCGCCTCCGGCAGTGGCGGCGGACCGGGGGGCGGCGGGACGGCCAGCGCGGCGAGCCGAACCGCCGCCGCGAGGGCGAAGGCCGGGGCGAGGATGAGGGACGCCCAAGGGGAGAGCAGCCGCAGGAGGGCGGCGGCGGGGAGCAGCAGCGCGGCCCAGACCGGGACCGCGAGGCCCCGGGCGGACAGGTGCGCCGGGACGCTGTGCGAGGCCCAGCGGACGGCGGCGGGCGACGGCTCGGGCCGGACGTGCCAGAGGCGGGCCGGGACGCTGCGAGACGCCCAGCGGGCGACGGCGGGCGAGGGCTGCCGGTGCAGCGGCGAGACGTTCCCCATGCGGTGCTCCATTTCTCGGGGCGTGAACAAAGAGGGAACACTCCTACCCCGGGGATAACTGGACGGGCAGCACACGTCTAGGTTGAATCGCTTTTGAATCAGGCACATGGGGTGCGCGCACGGCGGCGCGGTGCTCCGCCAAACGCAAGGCGGTTGACAGAAGCGAGGCCGGGGTGCAGGTGTGTGACGTCTGCCACCGCAGACCGGCGGCGTCGGGTTAACACGTCCGATGCCGTAAGCGGCTCCGCCCAAAGCGACGAGAGCCCGCCGACAGGATCAACGCAACCCCGGTTGCGCTGGCTGTCGGCTACCCGTGTGTCCGTGCGACCCGAACCGGCCCGCCAGCGCTCCGAACCAACGGAGTGAGACACATGCCTAACTACTGGCGCAGCGGCGAAGGCCGCGCGGTTATCGACACAGCGGCCCGCTGGGTCCTCGCGGAGGCGGCTCTCCGGGGCCTCACCGTCTGGGACTACATCGACGGTCGGTGCTCACTGGCGGAGCTGGGCGTCACGGCGGACGGGGCGGCGCGGACGCTCAAGCCGCTGATGCCCGACGCCCACCGTCACTACAACGAGCACGGCGGAGGCAATGAGCGGTATCAGACGTGGGAGGCGTGGTTCAGCAAGCGTCTGCGCAACCGCATCTTCTACTTCTTCCACCGCCACGCGCCCGGGGGTGGGGTGCGGCGCTGCCTCGCGGAGTGGCCACTGGCCGAGCCGCAGCGGCGCGCCGATCTGGCCGTGGCGGCTGAGTAGCGCGCCACCCGCAAATGGGCCGCGCGGGGACGACCCGCGCGGCCCTGTTTTCATTGATCGTCGGCGGAGCGGTGCCGCCACCCGGCATCCGGTCGGTTCCGGGGTCAGTGAATGACCGGGCGGGGCAGCCAGAGGTCGCGGCTGAACAGGCACCAGCCCAGCGCGACCTGCACGGCGCGGTCGTGCTGGCGGATCAGGTGGGGCGTGGCCCGCTCCGGGTCGCGGATCGCATCCACCCACGCATCGCGGGTGGTCCCCGGGTAGCGGCGGCAGAGGAGCCCGACGAGCCCCCCGAGCCGGGCGCGGGGGACGCGGTAGAGCCGGGCGAACTGCGCGACCATGGCGGGCGTGGGCCAGCCGTCCGGGCTCGCCTCCTCCGCGTAGGCCACCAGCGCGAGGTGCGCCTTGCGCAGCCGCGACGGGAACAGCCGCGCGTAGGCCTCGGTGAGGCGCTCGGGCGTCATGCGCCGCGCCCCGGGCCGGTGTAGGTGGCCCCGAGGGCATCGCCCTGGAACACGCAGGGCGCGAAGCCGCCCGCCGCCGTGGCAGCGACCTGCGTGGTGTCGAAGCCCGCGAAGGGCGCGTTCATGTGCGGCACGAGGGCGTTGGCGGCGGTGATCGCCGCCGGGGCGCTGGCCGCGTCCACGAGGGCGGCGTGGGTGCCCGAGGGGTTCTTGAGGTGTTCAGCGCCCCGGGGGCGGGTCACGAGGTAGAGGGGCATGGGTTCACTCCTTGGTGGTGTTGAGGGCGAGCTTCACGCGGTCGAGCGGGCGGACCTTGCCCGCCTCCCACTCGCGGTTGCGGACGATGGCGCGCTGGGCGGCGAGCTTCACGGCGGCGATCGCGTCCTGCACCTTCCGAGTCTCCTCGCCCACCAGCCGGTCGGCAAGGTCCTGCGCGCTGAACGGGCGGGACCGGGCGGGCATCCGGTCCACCACCGACACGAGCGCCGCGCCCAGCACCTTGTTGCCGGAGGCGACGGCGAAGGCCGCCATGTTCCTGAGCTCCACGACGCCCGAGCCCTCAAGCTGCTGCATGTAGGCGGTGCGCTCGGGCGTCCCGAGGCCTGAGCGCGACAGGACGGTGACCGGGTTCGCCCAGAGCTGGGCCGTGGTGGCGAGGCTGTCGGCGGCGGCGCTGAGTTCCTTGAGGTGCGCCCAGCGGGCGTCGGAGCTGTTCGCCACGACCTCGCGCCGGGCGACGGCTGCGGCCTTGTCGCGGGCGGCGGTCTGGTCCTTCGGGTCGAAGCCCGCCCGGGCGAGGCTCTCCGCCGCGTCGGCGGCGCGCTTGGACACGCCCGCCTCAAGCGTGTCGATCAGCGCGCCGAACTTCTCGGCACGGCGCGCCGCGACCTCGGCAAGGTCGATGACCTGCGCCGTGGCGAGGATGGGCTTGTCGGGGATGTTGAGGGGGAGGGATGGGGCCGGATCAGCCATGCGGGGCACCTCTTGCCTTCGGCGGGCCACCAGCGGCGCGCCTTCTCGGGCGAGAGGATACCGCGATGCTGCGCTGCGGCGAATGGCCTAGCGTTGAGCGGAGCCACGTCAGAACCATCCCCAGAGCGGGTCTCCGGCCTTGTTCGGCGCGGGGCGCGCGACCTTGGCCGAGCGCTCGGGCAGGTGTGCCTCCGGGTCCTCCGCCGTCATGCCGAGGGCCATCCCGACCACGACAGCCGGGGCGCAGGTCACGAGCGCGGTCACGGGCCGGGACAGGCCCGGAGGGGTCCAGCCCTCGCGGACGTAGGCGTCGTAGCCCATCCGGGAGAGGAGCCCCGCCGCGTTCGCGTAGGCTTCCTCGCGGGTCTCCGCCACCGCCCGCACGTCAGTCGCCCCGCCGCGCCTCGGGGTCCAGCGGAGCGTGTTCCAGCACGTCCGGTTCCGGCTGGCCGGGGATGCTCCCGCCCGCCGCGCGGCGCTCCGACAGGAACTCCTCCATCGTCATCTTGGGCGGCAGGAGGACGACGCCCCCGGTGTTGACGCTGACGTTGAGCTCGGGGGCCTCGCCTTCCCGATAGCCGTGGCGGGCCTTGAGGAGGAACAAGTTGGCGACCACGTTCCCCTCGTCCGCGACCCGTCGCAGGTTGCCCACCAGCACATCGTGCTCGCGGGCCAGCCCGCGCTGGTAGGCCTCCTCCACGGCGGGGTCGCGCCGCCGCACCTCGCGGAGCGTCGTCCCGTGCATCCCGAGGACGCGGGCGACGGTGGCGAGGTGGCAGCCCCGGCCCACCAGTTCTTCGATGATCGCCAGCCCCCGGGGGGTGATCTCCCAGTACGTGCGCCCCTGCCCGCCCGGGCCGGGCGCTACGAGACGTGCGGGCAGTTCGTCGTCGGTGTCGTCGGTCATGTTGCCTCAAGCTCCTCTTGCTTCTGCTCAGCGTCGAAGGCCTGACAGACCCGGAAACTGAGAGACTTCCCGCACTTCAACTCGCGCGCGATGCGGTCCATGCCCACGCCACGGGCGCGCAGCGCCCGGATGGACTGGACCAGATTGTCGGAGGCCGGGGGCCTGCCTATGCGCTTGCCGCTCGCCCGCGCCCGGGCCATCCCGGCCCTCGTGCGCTCAACGATCATCGCCCGCTCGAACTCGGCAAAGACGCCCGACATTTGGAGGAGCGCCCGGCCCGCCGGGGTGGACGTGTCCAGCGCCTGCTGCTCTAGGAACAGGTCGCACCCGACCGTGCGCAGCGTCTCGAACAGGTCCACGAGGTCGCGGAGCGAGCGCCCGAGGCGCGACACGTCCCACGCCATCACCACGTCGAAGCGGCGGCGCTGGGCGTCGGCAATCATCGCGTCCAGCCCGGGGCGGCGCGAGGTCGCGCCGCTGGCCGTCTCCACGTATTCCCGGGCGACGGTCCAGCCCGCCCGAGCGGCCACCTCCCGGAGCCGGAGAAGCTGGTTCTCCGGCGTCTGCTCCCCGGTGCTGACCCGGGCGTAGATCGCGGCGCGGCGGGCGGTCATGCCGCCACTTCATCGTTGGCGAGCCCGTAGTGGTCGCGGGTCCAGCGGGCCGTGCCGTCGAAGGCCATGTAGTCGTCGCGCAGGATGTCGTGCGCCGCGCCGCCCCGGCACAGCAGCGCCGCCACGACGCCGCGCCCGTTGTGGACGTAGACGCGCACGGTGCCCTCGCGGGCCAGCGCGGCGGCGACGTTCTGCGCGACCAGTTGGAGGTTCAACGGGGTCGCGGTGTCGATGATGCTGTGATCGGCGGCGCGGTGGAACGAGTAGGTGGTGGTCATGTCTGTGCTCCATTTCTCGATGTGGCGGGCGATCAACCTAGGGTTGCGTCCCGGATCGGAACATAGCGTGAACAAGAAGCTCCGGCTAGTCTGAAAACGGACGGTTG
Organism: Paenirhodobacter huangdaonensis; assembly: GCF_004022465.1. Lineage (NCBI taxonomy): Bacteria > Pseudomonadati > Pseudomonadota > Alphaproteobacteria > Rhodobacterales > Paenirhodobacter > Paenirhodobacter huangdaonensis. Next base: position 73,193 of record NZ_SAVA01000006.1, read on the forward strand.
CGGTGTGGGCAGGACGGGCGGGCGAAGGCCCAGAGAACGTGGGGCCTGCGGCCCTCGGGCGGGGACAGGGTTTCGGGGTGGCACCTCGGGCGGGGGTCGCGGACCTTGCCCCGGGGTGCGGACCCGGGCTCCGCCGCCCGCCCTGGTGGGGGTTCCTTTTTGCGGCGGCGCGGAACACGTGTTGCGTTCGCCCGAGACCACCGCGCCCATGCCCAAGAACCGCCCGCGCAGCCGGTCCGGGGTCGGTCCGGGGGAAGTCCGGGGTCGGTCCGGGGTCTGGGGTCCGCGAAGCCACCGGACGGCAACGGCTTTCTGCGCCAAGTCCGGGCAGTCCGGGGTATCTACGACCTATATGCAGGAAAACAGGAGAGAGACGGACACAGAACAGGAAACCCAGAAGCACAATTAGGCGGAACCCGGACTGCCCGGACTGGCCTCGCTAAGTGGTTGTTCTTGTGGGCCAGCAGCCCGGGCGAACCCGGACTGCCACCCCGGACTGGCGCTAGAACGGAGTGTCGTCCTCGCGCCGGAAGCCTGCCCGCAGGGCGATGCCCGCGAAGGCGGGAACCCTGTCGTTCTGCGGTCCGCGCTTGCTGTCCCGCACCTGCCCGTCCATCGCGGAGTAGAGGTCCCGGGCGAACACGGTGGAGTTGCTCAGGTAGTCCTGCCCCATGTGGTCGCGGTGCCACTCGCGGAAGGCCGCGAACAGGCGGTCCTTCGCTACCCAGAGGTCCGGCCCGGCCTCGCACCAGTCGCGGACGAAGGCCGGGATCGGGGAAGACAGGTCCCCCATCTGGAGCGCCACGTCGCGCCCGGCCTGCGGCTGCGTGATCCGCCCGGATGCCCGGACCCGCCGCCACCCCTCCACGGCCCAGTTGAGGATGCCGGGCAGCTCGCCCATCAGCGCGCCCGTCAGGCCGGGGTCCTCGCGCCCGAAGAAGCTCTGCCGCATCGGCAGGACGATGAACCGCGACACCAGAGCGCCCGAGCGGTCCGCGAACCTCGGCACCTCGTTCGTCATCACCACGAACCGCGCCCGCAGCGTGACCTCCACCGCCTTCTTGTGCTTCCGGTTGACGCTCACCCGGTCCTCGCCCGTGATCCGCAGCAGGTTCTCGGCCACCGCCGCCTCGTCCGTCCGGTTGCTGATGCGCATGTCCGACACGATGGCGAGCTGCTTGGCGATGAGCGGTTCCAGCCCGAAGTCGCTGCGGCCGAAGCTGTTGAGCGACGGGGCCACGGTGTTCGCCTCGCCCACCAGCTTGCCCATGATCCGCCCGATGGTCCCCTTGCCCGAGCGCTTCGGGCCGGGGATCAGCAGGGCCTTCTGGAGGCTCGTGTCGGGCGTCAGCAGGTAGCCCATGAACTCCTGAAGGGCGGTCACGCAGTCCGCTTCGTCGGCGTCGGGCCAGACCTCGCCCAGGAACGCCAGCCACCGCCGGGGCTCGGGCGCGCCCGGGTCGTGGGCGAAGTCCACCGCGTTGCGCGTGAACAGCGCGGGCGTGGCGGGCAACAGGTCCCCCGTGGGCAGGTGCAGCAGTCCCGAGCGGGTCGGCAGCAGGTCCAGCGGGTTCGGCCCGGCCCGCCCGTCAAGCCACCGGGGCGGCTCCTCGCGCGACGGGGCGAGGTGCGTCACCGCCTTCAGCGCGTCGATGGTCGCGGACACCACCTCGGGCTTCGGGCGGAACGGCTGGGCCTTCCCGTCCTTGTCCATCACGCGGCAGCTCTCAAGGAACGCCCACGCGGCGGCACGCACCGTGTCGTCGGGCACGGCGACGTAGGCCGCGCCGTCCCAGTCTAGGAACTCCTGCTGGTGGTGCCGGAGGTGCTCGCGCCCGGCGTCCCGCAGCGCCCGCGCCCAGTCCATCGCCCCGCCGTGGAGGACCGGGCCGGGCCGGGGCTGCGCCGCGAGCGCGCGGGCTATCTGGCGGTCCGCGTAGGCGTCCGCCTCCTTCTGCTCCCGGACGTGCGCGCTGACGGCGTGGTCCGGGTCGAGGATCACCGCCTTCATCACCTCCTCGGGCAGGTCCGCCCGGACCATCTCGCACAGGACGTGGAACACGAGGTCCGACCTGTCCGCCCAGCGGCCCGGCTGGTCGGGGTCTTCCCCGTTGACGATCAGCGCCTTCACCCGGTCGGGCAGGCCCAGCGCCTCAAGGTCCACGCCCACCGCCGCCGCGATGTTGCGCCGGGGCGCGCCGCCCCGGCCCGCCATCGGCGCGGGCTCGAAGTCTTCCAGCCGGTAGAGCCGCGACCAGTCCGCGTCCACCACATGGGCCAGCCGCGCGGTGCGGCCCTTACGCCGCTTCTTCTCGCCCGGCACGTTGACGGTCCCGGGCAGCCGCATGATCCGGTCGGTGTTCTGCGTGTCGTCGCCGCCCAGCGCGACCCCGAGGGCGCGGTTGCGGTCTTCCACGGGCAGGTGACGGGCCTCGTCACCGGGCTCGCCCGGCAGCGCCACGTCCTCGCCCAGCCGCCAGAACATCTGGTAGCCGCCGCCGCTGTCGATGGTGACGGTGGGCCGGGGGAGGGTCAGCTTCCTGCCGCCCACCTCCCAGTCCTCGGCCATGCGCTGGATGCGCCCGCGCTCCTCGTCAAGGTTCTCGCCCTCACGGGGGTCAACGTCCACGTGCAGGGCGTGTGCCGCCCGCACGTCTAGCTTCCTCGGCTTGCTCGTCACCGCCGCGCGGAGCGTGTTGACGGTGAAGTAGACGTTCTCGCGGCCCTGCCGGGCTTCGATCCAAGCGGCCATCCGGTCGCGCTCGTCGCCCCGGAAGGTCGCGGTGGTCGTCCGCCCGCCGTCCGGCACGATGGAGGTCAGCACCCAAGGCCCGCCCGGGCACCACCGGCGCAGGAAGTCCAGCGCCGCCGCCGTGTCGCCGCTCAACGCTTCGCCATCGCCCGGCCCGCCGTTCGCGGGTATACTGGCGCTGTCAGGGTGATGACGATGCCTGTCTTCCGCGCCCCCGGTGAGCTTCCCAGCGCCGGGGGCGTTCCTCTCCCCGCCCCTGCTCATTCCTGCCTCCCGGCTTCCAGCCAAGCGTCGAGGTCGGCCCGCCGGTAGCGGACGATCCGCCCGCCCACCTTCGAGGCCACCGGCCCCGCCCGCCGGTAGCGGAGGTCCTCAAGGCCGCGCGTCGTCAGCCCGCAGTAGTGCGCGGCCTGATCGGGGGTCAGCCACTCGGGCGTAACCAGTTCGTCGCGGACGCGCGCCACCACGAGGCGCACGATTTCGTCTATGTCTGAGGTCATGGCATGTCACCAAGCCAGACCGCTTGCGGGCGGTCGGGTTGATGACAGGGCTGTGGCGCACCTTCGCGCCCACCGGGTTGCCCCGCGCCCATGCTCTTGGGCGCTCCCCGCGCGCGGCACTTCCCAGCCAGCCGGTGCGGTTATCTAGTCGGTGGAGCAACTCTACCGGGCCGGGGCAGCCCGGTAAAGTGGCTTCGCGTCCCGCTCAACGCTTCCGGTTCGCGGACAGTGACTTATCCCCGCTTCCGGCACCAGTCCATGATGTAGCGGCTCATCGCCTCCTGCCGCCCGCGCAGGTAGTCCTCGGCCACCTTCGAGCGCGTCATGTAGCCGTCGCTCACGTCGCCGTCCGCGTGGTTCATGAGGATCATCACGTCAGTCTTGAACAGCTCCGCCTCGGGCGAGAGGGTCTTGTAGGTCTGGCGCAGGTCCCCGCCGAACTTGGGCAGCGCCTCGCGGTCCTCCTGATAGGCGACGATGTGCCCGGCGAAGTCGCCCCGGTGCGACCTCACCCCCTCACCCGGGAAAATCCACTCCGCCGCGTTGACCGCGTTGACCATCCGCCCCGCCCGGCGGGCGCGGGCGAGGCAGGCCAGCATCTCGCGCGACAGGGGGATGTCGAAGGCCCGCCGCTCGCCCCCCTTGGGCAGCGGCACGTGGAGGACGCGGCGCGCCATGTCGAGGTGCTCCCACCGGGCGACGGTCAGCGCCCCGGGCCGCGAGCCCGAGAGGAGGCAGAACAGGTGGAACTCGCGGCGCACCGGGTTGGGCAGCGCGGCCAGCTTCTTGAACCAACCCGGCAGCTCGGCAGCCGACATGGCCGTGTCGCGGCGGCGCTGGGGGTTGAAGTCGATGGAGTCAACCGGGTTGAAGGCGGGCAGCTTCGGGTCCAGCCGCCGCTTCCGGGCGTAGTTGTAGACCCGGCGAAGAAACACCATCGCCCCGTTGGCGGCGGACGGGCCGCTGCTGGCCGTCAGCTCGCGGTGCCGCTTGCGCACCTCGGGGGTGTGGTCGGAGAGCCGGGCGAGCGGGGTCCGCTCCCAGTCCGACAGCAGGCGGTAGCTGTAGTCGTAGCCGCGCACGGTCGCGGCGCTGCGCCGCCCGGCGGCAACGTCCTGCTCCATCGCGGCGCGCAGCTCGGCCCAGGCCGCGCCGAAGGTCAGCGCCCCGCCCTCCCGCCCCCCGCCCTCGCGGGCTATCTCAACCTTGGCCTCCCGCGCCGCCTTGCGTGCGTCGGCCACGCTCACCTCGGGCCACTTCCCCACCGCCCGCTTCTTGGTGGACCGCTTGCCCAAGGGGGAGACGACATCGACCTGCACGGTGAAGGTCTTGGTGCGCGCACCGACCACGACGAAGAAGCCGGGCTCCTCGGTGTCGCGCACTACGTACTGGCCCGAGGCGGCTGGCGGGAGCTTGTCCAGAACGTCCTTGGAGAGCTTCGTGGGCCGCATGTTCATCTTTTGTTCCTATCAGGGTCGCGGTCTAAGACGGGGCTAAGACGGTGTGGGGCGAAGGCGGGTTAGTCGGCTGGGGCACTGTCTGGCCCCGTGTGGGTCGCAGTAGCCCAGCGTTTTCAGGAGCTTGGCAACTCCCCGCGACTATACCGTGGGTTGCGTGATCCGTCTAGGCTTACTGTTAATCAATTGGTCGTAGGTTCGATCCCTACCGCCGGAGCCAAAATCTCCCGATGAGAGCGACGACATCAGGGCCTTGCAGCAGCGAGGCCTTTGTCGTTTCAGGGGTCTCGACAACGGCTCTGTTGCGCAAACCGGCTGACGACCAAACTTGCCCCGGCCCCGGCACAGGCCTGCCCAGCCCGCTCGGTCGCCGGAGGCCTTCGACAACGCCTGTCGTCTGCGGGGGGCCTCGCCGAACAGCACCTTCATCGGCCGGCAGGCCACGATCTCCACAGATCCGCGGTCGTCCGCGCTTGCCGGTCGGCCTGGCCGCCGATGTCCTCTCGGGCGCGAAGCTGATCATCAGCACGCCACGACGCGCGCGCGTCGTGACAAACGCCCCAGGTCTTGACCTTGCGGGCTGTCGGCCCACGCATGCCCGCCCTCTCTCAGCGCTTGAGTCACATGGTGAAACCAGCGCTGATTTTGCGCGACAGCGCCGACCGCGCCATCAGACCGTGGGATCAGGCCCCTAGAATTCGAGCGAGTTGCGCTCTCGGTAGCCTTGCAGGAAGCTTTGCAGACGCGGATCGGCGGCGTCGTGGAAGACCTCCCGCGGCGAGCCGACGGCCACGATCTCGCCCCGCTCCATGAAGACCACGCGATCGGCGACATGGGCGGCAAAGCCCATCTCATGGGTCACCACGACCATCGTCATCCCCTCGCTCGCAAGCTGCTTCATCACTCCCAGCACCTCGCCCACCAGTTCGGGGTCAAGCGCGCTCGTCGGCTCGTCGAACAGCATGATGCGCGGCTGCATCGCGATCGCGCGGGCAATCGCCACGCGCTGCTGCTGACCGCCCGACAGCCGGCTCGGGTGATTGGCCTCCTTGTCGGCCAGCCCCACCTTGGCCAGCGCCTCGCGCGCCCGCACCTCGGCCTCGGGGCGCGAGAAGCCGCGCACCCGCTCGAGCCCCTCGGCGACGTTCTGCAATGCCGTCATGTGCGGCCAGAGGTTGAACTGCTGGAACACCATGCCGATGTCGCGGCGCATCTCGCGCAGCCGCCGCGCCGACATCCGCCGCCCGCCGGGGGTTTCATAGCCGATCAGCTGATCGTCGATGCGCACCTCGCCGCTGTCGTAATCCTCGAGGAAGTTCAGGCAGCGCAGCAGCGTCGACTTGCCCGAGCCGGAGGGGCCGATCAGGCAGGTCACCTTGCCCGGCGGGATATCGAGGTCGACATCGCGCAGCGCATGGAAGGTGCCGTAATACTTGTTCACCTTGCGCATCGAGGCGGCGGCGGGGGAAGAGGAAAGCGTGGTCATCGGTCAGCTCCGCTCGAGCAGGTAATGGGTGAAGCGCCGCTCGAGGCGGCGGCCGAGGCGCGAGATCACCTCGACAAAGCCCCAGAAGAACAGGGCGAGAATGAGGATCGGCTCGACGAAGGCGAAGGTCTCGCTCATCATCGTCTGGGTCTGGAACATGATCTCGGGCACGGTGATCATCGACAGGATCACCGTTTCCTTGGTCAGGATGATGGCGAAGTTCACCAGCGCCGGCAGCGCCGAGACCATCATCACCGGCACCATGATCCGGCGCACGATCACCCCGTCGGTAAAGCCCATGGCGCGGGCGGCCTCGATCTGCCCCTTCGGCACGGCATCGAAACCGGCGCGCAGGATCTCGGTGAAATAGGCGCTGCCATAGACGGTGAGCCCGAGCACGCCCGCGGGCAGCGCATCGAGCCGCAGCCCGATCAGCGGACCGCCGTAATAGAGCACGAAAAGCTGCACGAGGAAGGGCGTGCCGCGGATGAACTCGACATAGGCGCGGATCGGCCAGGCAAGGCGTTTCGGCCCGAAGCGGCGCAGCAGTTCGATGGCGAAGCCGAGCGCGAAGCCCAGCAGCGTGCCAAGCGCCCAGGTGAACAGCGTCATGCCGAAGCCGGTCAGCAGATCGGGGCCATAACGGTGCAGCAGATCAGGCATCAGTAGGCGAGCCTCCGTTCCAGCAGCCGCCCCGCCTGCGCGATCACCAGGTTGATCGCGAGATAGAGGAAGGCGGCGGCAAGGTAGATTTCCAGCGGGCGATAGGTGGCGGAGGCGATCGACTGGCTCATCCGGGTGATCTCGACGATCCCGACGACGGTGACGAGCGAACTAGCCTTCACCAGCAAGATCAGCTCGTTGATGATCGCAGGCAGGCCGATCTTGAGCGCCTGCGGCAGCAGGATGCGCAGCCACAGATCGCGCGGCGCCATGCCGATCGCGGCGGCAGCCTCGGCCTGGCCCCTGGGAATGGCGTTGAGCGCCCCGCGCAGCACCTCGGACAGGTAGGCGGCAGCGCACAGGCCGACGGTCAGCACCGCGGCCACCAGCGCAGGCACGTTGATGCCGATCACCGGCAGCAGATAGAAGGCGACGAGCAGCTGGATCAGCAGCGGCACACCGCGGAAGAAACTGACGTAAAGCGCGGCAGCCCGGCGCAGCCAGACCCGGCGCGACAGCGCCCCGGCACAGACCAGGGCACCGACCAGCAGCCCCTGCGCGCAGCCCAGCACCGAGATCAGCAGCGTGTAGCGTGCCGCGCCGATCAGCACCGGCAGATTGTCGAAGATCGTCTGGAACGAGAACATTGCCGCCTCTCGGAAAGAGCGGGCCGGTCAGACCGGCCCGCGGGTTGCATCAGAGCTGCGGCATCTCTTGCGGCAGCTCGGTCGCGGCGCCGAACCACTTCTCCTGCAGCGCCTTCATCCGGCCGTCGTCCTCGATCTTCTTGATCGCCTCGTTGATCGCGGCGATCAGCGTGTCGCCCTCACCCTTGCGCGCGACGAAGGCGAAATAGGTGGGCTTGCCGAACGGCGGGTTGACCACGGCGAAATCCGCGGGCCGGGTCTTGGCGAGATAGTTCAGCAGCGGCGCCGAGCCCGCCACCGCGTCGAGACGCCCGGTCATCAGGTCGGCATAGGCCTCGTCCGGCGTGCCGTAGCCCTTGATGGTGATGCCGCCGATCTTGTCGCTGAAGGCCTGCAGCTGGATTTCCTGTGCGGTGCCCTTCTGGGTGCCGACGGTCTTGCCCTTGGCGTCCTCGGGCGTGCTCAGCGGCCCGCCCTTGCGCTGCACGAAGGCGACCGTGGCATCCGAGATCGGCAGGGTGAAGGCATAGCGCTCGGCGCGCTCGGCGGTCATCGTCACCGGAGCGAGCACGAAGTCGAACTTCTTCACCTCGAGCCCGGGCAGGATCGAGGTCCAGGGCAGGTCCTGATATTCCGGCGTCACGCCCAGCTCCTTGGCGATCTCGTCGAAGAGGTCGCGGTCGAAGTCGACGTATTCACCGTTCTCGAGCATGTCGAAGGGCGCATAGTGCATCTCGGTCGCGGCGACGATCTTGCCGGCGGCCTTGATGTCGGCAAGCTGGTCGGCCAGCGCGCCGGTGGCGGCGAGGGTGAGCGCCGAAAGGCCGAAGAGGGCCGATTTCAGCGAGGTCTGGAAGGTCATGTGTCTCTCCTGTCGTCGGGGCTGGTTGCGATCGGTGCCGCGCCCCTTGGGCACCGACTGTGGAACCGGCGCCGGGCCCGGCGCCGGAAATCGTCAAAGCGCCCGCAGCCCCACGGCCAGGAGCGCCCCGGTGCCGCGCAGCCCCGCAAGGTCTTCCTGCGGATCGGCGCGCAAAACCGTGCCATGCGCAAGGGCCAGACCGCTGTCGAGCGTCGATTCTGCCCGCGCGATCAGCAGCATCGTCCCCTGCGGCGCGGCTTCGCCCGTTCGCAGGGCAGTCACGCGATGACCGAAGGCCCCGCGCCGGGTCATCACGTTGAGGTCGGTCACCGGCCCCTGCACAAGACGCGCCTGTACCGCCGCTTCGCCCGGAAAGGCAAGCGGCGGCGCAGCCGCGTCGAGCGCGACCGTACCCCCGGCGGCGAAGTCGAGCAACATCGCCCCCGACAGCACGCTCAGCGTGCGGTCGATGCCCGCAAAGGCCGAGAACGGGCCATCCGCCGCCACCTCGGCCATGCTCACGCGCCAGCCGAAGGCGTCGAAACCGGCGCCCTCGGGAGAGGCGGCGATCTCCCAGGTCCGGCCGCCGCCGTTCTTCCACGGCTGCGCGGTCAGGTCGTCGCGGCGGATCAGCCTCATTTCAGGATGCCGGGCAGGTTCAGCCCGTGTTCGCGCGCGCAATCCTTCGCGATCTCGTAGCCCGCATCGGCGTGGCGCATGACGCCGGTCGCCGGGTCGTTCCACAGCACCCGTTCGATGCGACGGTCGGCCTCTTCGGTGCCGTCGCAGCAGATCACCATGCCCGAATGCTGCGAGAAGCCCATGCCGACGCCGCCGCCGTGATGCAGCGAGACCCAGGTCGCACCCGAGGCGGTGTTGAGCAGCGCGTTCAGCAGCGGCCAGTCCGAGACCGCATCCGAGCCGTCCTTCATCGCCTCGGTCTCGCGGTTGGGCGAGGCGACCGAGCCCGAATCGAGGTGGTCGCGGCCGATCACCACCGGCGCCTTCAGCTCGCCCGTGCGCACCATCTCGTTGATCGCGAGGCCGGCACGGTGCCGGTCGCCAAGGCCGATCCACATGATCCGCGCCGGCAGGCCCTGGAAGGCGATGCGCTCGCGCGCCATGTCGAGCCAGCGGTGCAGATGCGCGTTCTCGGGGAACAGCTCCTTCATCTTCGCATCGGTCTTGTAGATGTCTTCCGGATCGCCCGACAGCGCCGCCCAGCGGAACGGCCCGATGCCGCGGCAGAACAGCGGCCGGATATAGGCCGGCACGAAGCCCGGGAAGGCAAAGGCGTTCTCGAGCCCTTCCTCGAGCGCCATTTGCCGGATGTTGTTGCCATAATCGAGCGTCGGCACGCCGGCGTTCCAGAAATCGACCATCGCGGCGACATGCGCCTTCATGCTGGCGCGGGCGGCCTGTTCCACCGCCTTCGGCTCGGTCTCCTGACGCGCGCGCCATTCGGCGACGCTCCAGCCGCGCGGCAGATAGCCGTGGATCGGGTCATGCGCCGAGGTCTGGTCGGTGACGATGTCGGGCCGGCCGTTCGGCAGCGCCTCGCCCGCCTTCATCCGGCGCATGATCTCGGGGAAGATCTCGGCGGCGTTGCCGATCAGCGCGACCGACTTCGCCTCGCCCGCCGCGGTCCAGCGCGCGATCATCGCCAGCGCCTCGTCGAGCGAATGGGTCTTCTCGTCGCAATAGCGGGTGCGGATGCGGAAATCGGCACGGGTCTCGTCGCATTCGACGGCAAGGCAGCAGGCGCCGGCCATCACCGCGGCAAGCGGCTGCGCGCCGCCCATGCCGCCGAGCCCGGCGGTCAGGATCCAGCGGCCCTTGAGCGAGCCGTCGTAATGCTGCCGGCCGGCCTCGGCGAAGGTCTCGTAGGTGCCCTGCACGATGCCCTGCGTGCCGATGTAGATCCACGAGCCCGCGGTCATCTGGCCATACATCGCCAGACCCTTCTTATCGAGCTCGTTGAAATGGTCCCAGGTGGCCCAGTGCGGCACCAGGTTCGAGTTCGCGATCAGCACCCGCGGCGCATCCGGGTGGGTGCGGAACACGCCGACCGGCTTGCCCGACTGCACGAGCAGCGTCTCGTCCGCCTCGAGCTTGCGCAGGCTGTCGCAGATGCGGTCGAAATCTTCCCAGGTGCGGGCCGCGCGGCCGATGCCGCCATAGACCACCAGCTCGTGCGGGTTCTCGGCGACATCCGGGTGCAGGTTGTTCATCAGCATCCGCAGCGGGGCTTCGGTCAGCCAGCTTTTCGCGCTGATCTCGGTTCCGGTCGCCGGGAAGATGTCGCGGATGTTGTGACGGGGATTGGTCATGGTGTGTCCTTTCGGCGCGTCAGGCAAGCAGCCGGCCTGCGATGATGTTGCGTTGGATTTCGGAAGAGCCCTCGTAGATGCGCATGATGCGCAGATCGCGGGCGTGACGTTCGAGCGGGAAGTCCCGGGTATAGCCGTAGCCGCCATGGATCTGCAGCGCGGCATCGGCGATGCGCCCGGCGGCCTCGGTGGCGAACAGCTTGGCTTTCGAGGCCGCGGTGGTGAAGCGCTGATGCGCCTGACGCTGGCGTGCCGCCTCGTGGCCAAGCAGCTCGGCCGCGCTCAGCTCGGTCGCCATGTCGGCCAGCATCCACTGGATGCCCTGCCGGCTGGCGAGCGGCGCGCCCCCGATGATGCGGCTCTTCGTCCAGTCGCGGGCGGCGGCGAGGGCCGCGCGGGCGATGCCCACCGCCATCGCCGCAACCTCGACACGGCCGTTGTCGAGCACCTGCATCGCGGTGCGGAAGCCCGTGCCCTCGGCACCGAGCCGGTTCGCCTCGGGCACCAGCACGTCGAGATCGAGTTCCCAGACATGGCCGCCGCGCAGCCCCATGGTCTGCTCGACCCGCCCCGGGGTGAGGCCGGGCGTGCCCTTCTCGACCACGAAGGCCGAGATCCCGCGATGCCCCGCCGCCGGGTCGGTGACGCAATAGACCACGATGAAATCGGCGACGCCGCCGTTCGAGATGAAGCACTTGCGCCCCTTGATCCGCCAGCCGTCGCCCTCGCGCGTGGCGCGGGTGCGCATGTCGGCCGGGTCCGATCCGGCGTTCGGCTCGGTCAGGCCGAAGGCGCCGAGCAGCCGGCCCTCGGCCGCCGCCGGCAGCAAGCGCGCGCGCAGCGCGTCATCGCCGCCGATGAGCAGGCTGTCGGTGGCGAGGAAATGCGCGGTCAGCGCCGAGACGGTCGAGCCGCAGCCGCCCGCCACCGTCGCCACCGCCTCGAACAGCGCATGCGCCGAGATCTCCGCCCCGCCCCAGCGTTCAGGCAGGTTCGCGCCCATCATCCCGGTTTCGGCGAGCGCGGCGAGTTGCGCGTGCACGAAGGCGCCGCTCTCGTCGGTGGCCGCGGCCTGCGGGGCCAGCACCTCGGCCGAGAACCGGGCGAGGGTGTCGAGGAAAATCCGCTCCTCGTCGCCGAGCAGGTGGTCAAAATCAGTCATCTGTCGTCTCCGTCACGATCCCCGCGGCAATCAGCCCGTCGATCTGTTTCCTGCTCAGCCCCAGCCCCTCGAGCACCGCGCGGGTCTGCCCGCCAAGCGCCGGGGCGCCGGTCGCGGCCAGCGGCGCGGCGCCGTCGAAGCGGACCGGCTGGCCCACCACCGGCGCCGTGCCAAGCGCGTGATGCGGCAAGGCGGTCACCAGCGCGCGGGCGCGGGCGTGCTCCGAGGCAAGCTGCTGCGCCAGCGTCAGGATCGGCGCCGTGGGCACCTGCGCCGCGGCCAGCGCCGCGACCACCGCGTCGGTGGAGTGCTGCGCCGTCCAGCCCTCGATCAGCGCACGCAGCGCGGGTTCATGCGTGGTGCGCAGCTCGTCGGAGGCAAAGCGCGGGTCCGCCGCCGCCTCGGGCGCGCCGATCACGGCGCAAAGCGCGGCGAACTGGCGGCTGCCCAGCACCGCGATGATCGCATGGCCATCGGCAGTGCGGAAGGCACCGAAGGGGGTGGACAGCGGATGGCGGTTGCCGACCCGCGCCACCGGCACGCCGGCATAGAGGTGGAGCGCATGGCTCGTCGGCAGCATCGCGACGAGGCAATCCACCATCGCCACGTCGAGCGCCGCGCCGCGCCCGGTCTGACCGCGCCCGACCAGCGCGGCGAGGATCGCGATCACCGCGTAAAGACCGGCCGCCACATCGCCGAGCGCCTCGCCGACCTTCAGCGGCGCGCCGCCCTCCTCGCCGGTCGCGGCCATCCAGCCCGACATCGCCTGCGCCACGAGGTCATAGGCGGGCAGCCCGGCGGCCGGCCCCTGCTGGCCGAAGCCCGAGATCGAGCAATAGACGAGGCCGGGATTGGCCGCACGCAGCGCCTCGGCGCCAAGACCGAGCCGCGCGGCGACCCCGGGGCGGAAGTTCTCCACCACCACGTCGCAGCCGGCGGCAAGGTCACGCGCCAGCGCCTGGCCCTCGGGCGTCTTCAGATCGACGACGACCGAGGCCTTGCCGCGGTTCGTCAGGGTGAAAAGCGCCGACTGCCCCGCGGTAAACGGCCCGATGTGGCGATAGTCGTCGCCCTGTGGCGGTTCAAGCTTGATCACCTCGGCACCGAGATCGGCAAGGATCGCGGTGGCGAAGGGCCCCGCAAGCACCCGCGTCAGGTCGAGGATGCGCAGTCCGGCAAGCGGTTTCATCGCGCGAGTTCCGGCGCAAGCGCGGCGAGCCGGGCGAGGATCCCGGCCAGATGCGGGCGCAGCCGGGCGGCCTTTTCGGCGCTCAGCGCCCAGGGCGCGGCCTCGGTGGCAAGATGCGTCGATTGTGCCAGCTCCATCTGGATCGCATGCACCCCGGTTTCCGGCCGGCCATAATGGCGGGTGGTCCAGCCGCCCCGGAAACGGCCGTTCAGCACATGGCTGAAGCCCTCGGCCCCGGCACAGACGGCGCACGCCGCCGCCTCGATCTGCGGCGCGCAGCTGGTGCCGCCGGCAGTGCCGATGTTGAAATCGGGCAAGGTGCCCTCGAAGAGGAAGGGGATATGGCTGCGGATCGAGTGGCAATCGTAGAGGATCGCCACGCCGTGCCGCGCCTTCACCCGCGCGATCTCGGCCGCAAGCGCCGCGTGATAGGGCGCATGGAAGCGCGCGAGACGGCGGGCCACCTCGGCGGCGTCGGGCGCCTCGGTCCAGATCGGCACGCCATCGAAATCGGTGCCGGGCACGAGACCCGTGGTGTTCTGCCCGGGATAGAGGCTCTCGTCCTCGGGCCCGCGGTTCGCGTCGATCACATAGCGATGGAAGGTCGCGCGCACCGTGGTCGCGCCGGGCAGCAGGCCCGCATAGAGCTCGTGGACATGCCAGTCGGTATCGGCCAGCTCCTGGCCGCGGGCCGTCAGCCGGGCGCGGATCTCCTCGGGCAGGAAGGTGCCGGTGTGCGGCAGGCCAAGGATCACCGGACCATCGCCCGGGATGATTTCAACGGGGGTCATGCGACAATCTCCAGCCCGGTGGCGGCAACCAGCGCACCGTCTTCAATCAGCCCCTGCGCGGCGGCAAGGTCGGGGGCGAGGAAGCGGTCCTCGCCCATCGTCGCCACCCGGCTGCGCAACACGGCCAGCGCCCGGGCCAGCGGCGCCGAGGTGGCAAGCGGGGCGCGGAACTCGATGCCCTGACCGGCGCAGATCGCCTCGACGCCAAGGATCACGGCGAGGTTCTGCGTCATCAGGCCAAGCCGGCGCGCACCATGAGCGGCCATGCTGACATGGTCTTCCTGGTTCGCGCTGGTCGGCGTGCTGTCGACCGAGCAGGGCGCGGCGAGGTGCTTGTTCTCGCTCATCAGCGCGGCGGTGGTGACCTCGGCGATCATCAGGCCCGAGTTCAGCCCCGGCGCCGGGGTCAGGAACGGCGGCAGGCCGAAGCTCAGCGCCGGGTCGACCATCAGCGCGATGCGGCGCTGCGCGATGGCGCCGATCTCGGCCACGGCAAGGGCGATCTGATCGGCGGCGAAGGCCACCGGCTCGGCATGGAAATTGCCGCCCGAGACGATCGTGCCATCGGAGAGCACCAGCGGATTGTCGGTCACCGCATTGGCCTCGGTGATCAGGGTGCCGGCGGCAAAGCGCAGCAGATCGAGCGCGGCGCCCGTCACCTGCGGCTGGCAGCGGATGCAATAGGGATCCTGCACGCGGGCATCGCCCTCGCGGTGGCTTTCGCGGATCTCGCTGCCCGCGAGCAGGGCGCGCATCGCGGCGGCGACGTCGATCTGGCCGGCGTGGCCGCGCAGGGTGTGGATCTCGGCGCGAGTGGGCGCAGTCGAGCCCATGATCGCGTCGGTCGACATCGCGCCGGTCACCACCGCGCTGCGCAGGCAGCTCAGCGCCCGGAACAGCCCGACGAGCGCGAGCGCGGTCGAGAACTGCGTGCCGTTGATCAGGGCCAGCCCCTCTTTCGCGCCAAGCACCACCGGCGCAAGTCCCGCACGCGCCAGCGCCGCGGCGCCGGGCAGGCGCTCGCCCGCCACGAGGGCCTCGCCCGCGCCGATCATCACCGCCGCCATATGGGCGAGCGGCGCCAGATCGCCCGAGGCGCCGACCGAGCCCTGCTCGGGCACCACCGGCGTCACCCCCTGCGCCAGCATCCCCTCGAGCAGCGCGACGATCTCCGGGCGCACGCCCGAGGCACCGCGGCCGAGGCTGAGCAGCTTCAGCGCCATCATCAGCCGCACGGTCTCGGGGGCGAGCGGCGCGCCGACGCCGCAGCAATGCGACAGGATCAGGTTGCGCTGCAGCGTCGCGGTATCCTCGGGCGCGATCCGCACCGAGGCGAGCTTGCCAAAGCCGGTGTTGACACCATAGACCGCCGCGTCGCCGGCCGCCGCCGCCGCGATCCGCGCCGCCGAGGCGGCAATGGCGGGATGCGCCCGCGGGTCAAGCCGGGCCGGAGCCGCGGTGCGCCAGAGGGTTTCGAGCTGGGCGAGCGTGGCTTCGCCGGGAATGAGGGTCAGCATTTGCGTCCTTCGAAATAGCGGGCATGAAGCGGGTTGAAGCCGATGCGATAGGCCAGTTCGGCCGGGTCCTCGATGTCCCAGACCGCCAGATCGGCGCGCAGCCCCGGCGCGAGGCGGCCGCAGTCGCTCAGGCCAAGCGCACGGGCCGCATGGCAGGTGATGCCATGCAGCCCCTCTTCGGGTGTCAGGCGGAACAGCGTCGAGGCCATGTTCAGCGTCAGCAGGATCGAGGTCAGCGGTGCGGTGCCGGGGTTGCAGTCGGTGGCCAGCGCCATCGCGCAGCCCGCGTCGCGGAAGGCGGCGATCGGCGGCATCTGCGTCTCGCGCAGGGTGTAGAAGGCGCCGGGCAGCAGCGTGGCGACGGTGCCCGCCGCCGCCATCGCCCGCGCATCCGCGGCGGTGGCATGCTCGACGTGATCGGCCGAAAGCCCGCCGCGCGCGGCAACCAGCTGGCAGCCGCCCAGATGCGAGAGCTGCTCGGCATGCAGCTTCACCGGCAGGCCAAGCTCTGCCGCCACATCGAAGAGCCGCGCCATCTGCGCGGGCGAGAAGGCGATGCCCTCGCAAAAGCCGTCGACCGCATCGACCAGCCCTTCGGCATGGGCGGCGCGCAGACCGGCAATCGCCACCTCCTCGATATAGGCGTCGGCGCGGCCGGCGTATTCGGGCGGCAGCGCATGGGCGGCAAGCCAGCTGGTGACGATGCGCACCGGGCGCACCGCAGCCAGCGCCCGCGCCGCGCGCAGCATCTTCAGCTCGTCCGCAATCGTCAGCCCGTAGCCCGACTTCACCTCGACCGTCGCCACGCCCTCGGCCAGCAGCGTGTCGAGCCGCGGCAGCGCCGAGGCCACCAGCCCGGCCTCGGTGGCGGCGCGGGTGGCGGTGACGGTCGACAGGATGCCCCCGCCGGCGCGGGCGATCTCTTCATAGCTCGCCCCTTCGAGCCGCATCTCGAACTCCCGCGCGCGGTTGCCGCCGTGAACGAGATGGGTGTGGCAGTCGATCGGCGCCGGCGTGACGACCCGGCCGCCCAGGTCCTCGCCATCGGCCTCGCCCTCGCCCATCGCCACGATCCGGCCTGCGGCGATGCGCAGCCAGCCGCGCGCGATCCGGCGTGGCGCCCCGGGATCGCAGGGGATGAGCGTGGCATTGGTGAGTGTGAGGTCGGTCATGTGCTGGTCCCGTCGTGCTGCGATTCGGGGTTGATTGAAAATAATATGTCTGCACATAATATTCCTGTCAACACGGTGAATTCGGGCGGAGGTTCCGGCAATGCAGACGATCTGGGCGCGTCAGGCGCTGGTGCAGGACGGGTGGGCACAGGCGGTGCGGGTGGACATCGGCGACGACGGCCGGATTGCCGCGGTGCAGGCCGACACGGCGCAGCCCGCCGGGGCGCAGCTGGTGGAGACGCTGCTGCCGGCGCCCGCCAACCTGCACAGCCATGCCTTTCAGCGCGCCATGGCGGGGCTGACCGAACGCCGCGGCGCCGATCCGCGCGACAGTTTCTGGACCTGGCGGCAACTGATGTATCGCTTCCTCGAGCAGATCACCCCCGAGGATGTGCAGGCAATCGCCGCCTTCGTGCAGATGGAAATGCTCGAGGCCGGCTATGCCACCAATGTCGAGTTCCATTATCTCCATCATGCGCCCGGGGGGGTGCCCTATGCCGATCTGGCCGAGATGTCGGGGCGGATCGCCGCCGCCGCCGCGCAATCGGGCATCGGGCTGACGTTGCTGCCGGTGCTCTACAGCTATGGCGGGCTCGACCGGCGGGCGCTGACGAGCGGCCAGGATCGCTTCGGCAACGACCCCGAGCGCTATGCACGGCTGCATGCGGCGGCGGCGCGGCATGTCGCGGCCCTGGGCACCGACAGCGGCATGGGCGTGGCGCCGCACAGCCTGCGCGCGGTCGATGGCCCGGGCCTTGCGGCGGCGATCGCGCTGGCCGGCGACCGCCCGATCCACATCCACCTTGCCGAGCAGCAGGCCGAGGTCGACGAGGTTCTCGCCGCCACCGGCCGCCGCCCGGTGCAGTGGCTGCTGGAAAATGCGCCGGTCGATCCGCGCTGGTGCCTGATCCATGCGACGCAGATGCTGCCCGCAGAGACCACGGCGCTGGCCGCCAGCGGAGCGGTGGCCGGGCTGTGCCCGATCACCGAATCGAACCTGGGCGACGGCATCTTCGACGGGTTGCGCTGGCGCGCCGGCGGCGGGCGCTTCGGCATCGGCTCGGACAGCAACATCCGGATCTCGCTGACCGAGGAGCTGCGCACCCTCGATTATTCGCAGCGCCTGCGCGACCATACCCGCGCCGCGCTGGCCGAGGCCGGGCGCTCGACCGGGCGGGTGCTGCTGCAGGGCGCCGCCGAAGGCGGGGCACAGGCGGCGGGCCGGGCAAGCGGCGCGATCGCAGCGGGGCTCTGGGCCGATCTGCTTGCGCTTGACGATCTCGGCCCCGACGGGCAGGGAAGGACCGGGGATGTGGTTCTCGACACCTGGATCTTCGCCCGCGATGACCGCGCGGTGCGCGAGGTCTGGTCGGCGGGCCGGCACATGGTGCGCGACGGGGTTCATGTCCGGCGAGAGGAGATTGTTTCGGCCTATGCCCGGGTGGTGCGGAGGCTGGCCCGGGAGGGGTAAGCATGCACGGAGATCTGCCCGGCAGTCCGACAACCTGGCAGGCGATACGCGACGTGATGATGCGCCGCATCCGCACCCGCGCCTATACGCCCGGCAGCCTGATCCCGAACGAGGCCGAGCTTGCCGCCGAATTCGGCTGCGCCCGGGCCACGGTGAACCGGGCGTTGCAGGACCTCGCCGCCTCGGGCTTCCTTGACCGCCGCCGCAAGGCCGGCACCCGGGTGATGGAAGCGCCGCGGCGCAAGGCAACGCTCGACATCCCGCTGATCCGCAACGAGGTGGAGGCGCGCGGCCAGGACTATGAGTATCGCCCTTTGCTGCGCGAGATCGCGCCGCCCCCCGGCCCGGTCGCGGCGCGGCTGCACCTGAGCGGCGGCGAGACGATGCTGCATGTCCAGAGCCTGCATCTCGCCGACGGCGCGCCGCACATGTTCGAGGACCGCTGGATCGTGGTCGATACCGTGCCCGCGATCACCGGTGCCGATCTGACCCGGCTCAGCCCGAACGAATGGCTGGTGCGCGAATCGCCCTATACCCATGGCACGATGGAGTTTCAGGCCGTCGCGGCCGGCGCGGCCGCCGGGCCTCTGGCCTGCGCGCCCGCCGACCCGGTGCTGAGCATCTTGCGCATCACCTGGATGCACGAGGCGGCCATCACCCATGTGCAGGAATATTTCACCCCGGCGTTCCGGTTGGGGCTGGAGCTGTAACGCCCTGTCGCGGGCCCTGCCCCCTCCCTGCCGCATCCCCGCCCCGCCGCGCGGCAGGACCGCATGAGCGGGGCGGCAAGCAGGTCTTTCCCCGAAATCCGCGCGCCCCGCAGCAGGGGGCCGGGCGGCACTGATGGACGCGGCTGAGGCCCGTTGACGCAGGACCGGAAAAACTTGGTCCGGCGCGACGAAAGCGCCATGCTTGCGCGTATGATTTTTGGAATTACGCCCGGCGGGCTGCATCGTGCCGCCACCACCATCGCACGCCCCTTTTGGCAAAACGACGAAGGACAGAGTATGACACGCACCAATCTGAGACTGTTTTGGGGGTTTTGGGGCGGTATGGGCGCCCTTTGGCTCCTGTTGAACCTGAGCATCTTCTCCGCCTCCAGCCTGTTCGCCCTGCGCGATGACCTCATGCAGGCGACGGGAACGCTGGCGATCGCGGCGATGAGCGTCGCGATGATCCTGTCGCTCCGGCCGCGCTGGCCCGAAGCCCGGCTCGGCGGGCTCGACAAGATGTACCGTCTGCACAAGTGGCTCGGCATCGGCGCCCTCGGGCTGGCGGTCTTTCACTGGCTCTGGTCGGAAGCGCCGAAATGGGCGGTCGGCGCAGGGCTTGTCGCGCGCCCCGAACGCGGTCCGCGCCCGGAGATCACCGAGCCGGTGCGCGCCTTTCTGATGTCGTTTCGCGGCACCGCGGAGGGGCTCGGGGAATGGGCGTTCTACGCGGCGGTCGTGCTGCTGCTGATCGCGCTGGTGAAACTGGTTCCCTACCGGCTGTTCCGCTATACCCACCGTGTCCTGCCGGTCGTCTATCTCGTGCTGGTCTTTCACACCGTGGTTCTGCTCGATTACGCGATGTGGTTCACCCCGCTCGGCCCGGTTCTTGCGCTGCTGATGCTGGCGGGCAGCTATGCCGCGCTGGTCTCGGTCTTCGGGGCGATCGGCCGCTCCCGGCGGGTCCGGGGGGAAATCGCCGAACTGAGCCAATATCCCGGCGTGCGTTCGCTCGAGACCGTGATCCGCCTCGGCAGCGGATGGCCCGGACACAAGGCCGGGCAGTTCGCCTTCGTCACCTCGAACCAGCTTGAAGGCGCGCATCCCTACACGATCGCCTCGGCCTGGAAACCGGCGGATCCGAAGATCGCCTTCGTCACCAAGGAACTCGGCGATCACACCGCGAAACTCGCCAAGACGCTGAAGGTCGGACAGCCGGTCACCGTCGAGGGCCCCTATGGCTGTTTCACCTTCGACGACGGGGCGCCGCGGCAGATCTGGATCGGCGCCGGGATCGGGATCACCCCGTTCCTCGCCCGGCTCAAGGAAATGGCCGGCACCGCGCCCGATGCCCCGCGCCCCGAGATCGACCTGTTCCATTCGACGCGCGAGGTCGACGACGCGGCGCTCGAACGGCTCGCGGCCGATGCCCGCGCCGCGAAGGTGCGCCTGCATGTGCTGATCGACGCAAGGGACGGCCACCTCGGCGGACAGCGGATCCGCGAAGCCGTCCCGGGCTGGCGCGAGGCCAGCCTGTGGTTCTGCGGACCGAGCGGCTTCGGCAAGGCGCTGCGTGCCGATTTCGCGGCGCAGGGGCTGGATGCCGAAACCCGCTTCCATCAGGAGCTGTTCGAGCTGCGCTGAGACCTGGCCGGGCGCGGCCCGCGCGGCATCGCCGCCCCGGCCGGGGCTTACCCCCGGCGGGCGGGCCCGGGCCGCGCGAGCCCTGCCCGGCCCAGCCACAGCACGCCGGCAAGCGCCACAGCGGCAAACAGGGCGCCGGTCAGGAAGGTCGCCTGTGCGCCGATGCCCTGCCACAAGGCCCCGGCGATGACGCTTGCCAGCAGCAGCGCGATTCCGGTGACGAGGTTGAAAAGGCCGAAGGCGGTGCCGCGCAGCGCCACCGGCGCGGCATCGGCCACCAGGGCGGAAAGCAGCCCCTGCGTCGCGCCCATGTGCAGCCCCCAGATCAGCACCCCGACCGCAACGCCCGAAAGCCCGGGCACCAGCGCCAGCACCAGATCGGCGAGGATCAGCAGCGCCAGCCCCGCGACCAGCAGGCCGCGCCGGCCGATGCGGTCGGAGAGCGCCCCCACCGGATAGGCGGCGAGCGCATAGACAAGGTTCATCCCGACCAGCACCAGCGGCACCAGCGCCGGGGCAAGCCCCGCCTCGGCGGCGCGCAGGATCAGGAAGGCCTCGCTGAACCGGGCCAGGGTGAAGACCGCCGAGACCGCCACCGCCGCCCAGTAGCCGGACGGCAGCTGCGCCAGCTCGGCGCGCGACAGCGGGTTGCGCGGCGGGTGCCGGTCCTGCCGCGGCGGCTCGTGCACCGCGGTCAGGATCAGCGCGAGCGCGAGGAAGGCCGGGATCACCGCCACCCAGAACACCTTGCTGAAATCATCCGCGAACAGCACCATCAGCCCGATCGCCGCGAGCGGGCCGAGAAAGGCGCCGACGGTGTCGAGCGACTGGCGCAGCCCGAAGGCAGTGCCGCGCAGCCCCTCGGGGGTGAGATCGGCAATCAGCGCATCGCGCGGGGCGCCGCGGATGCCCTTGCCGACCCGGTCGACGAACCGCGCGGCAACCACCCAGCCGATCGAGGAGGCGAGCGGAAACACCGGCTTCGTCAGCGCCGCAAGGCCATAGCCGAGGGCCGCAAGCTCCTTGCGCCGGCCGATCCGGTCGGAGAGCGCCCCCGAGAAGACCTTGGTGATCGCCGCCGTCGCCTCGGCAATGCCCTCGATCACGCCGACGGCGAGCGCCGTCGCACCAAGCCCGGCGGTCAGGTAGATCGGCAGGAGCGCATGGATCATCTCGGACGAGACATCCATCAGCATCGACACGAAGCCAAGCGCCCAGATCCCCGCCGGCAGGGCCCGCCAGCCACCCGTCTTTGCCGCCGTCTTCCCGTCCATCGCCCGTCTCCTGCTAGACCGATGCCTGCACCCTTAGCACGGCCCAGGCGAGCACGGCATAGCGCCCGCCCTTCGCCGCCGTCACGATCACGAGAAAGCGCCACAGCGGCTCGCGCATCACGCCGGCGGCAAAGGTCAGCGGATCGCCGATGATCGGCAGCCAGGCGCCGAGCAGGCTCCAGTGCCCCCAGCGGCGATACCAGCCCGTCGCCCGCCCGAGCGCCGCGCCCGAGACCGGAAACCAGCGCCGGCCGGCAAAGCGGATCAGGAAGCGGCCAAGCGCCCAGTTGATCGCCGCGCCAAGGACATTGCCCGCTGTGGCGACCAGAAGCAGCAGTGCGAGCGGATGGCCGCCGGCAAGGATCAGCCCGGCCAGCACCGCCTCGGATTGCGCCGGGAGCAGCGTCGCCGCGATTAGCGCCGCAAGGAACAACCCCGTCAGCGCCATGATCCGGGCCGCCCCGCCTCCTGACGTCTTCCGCCTTCCATCGCCCCCCGCTTCCCGCCGGCACGCCCCGGCGCCCCCTTCGTCGCCGAAAACCCGAACGAAGGCCAGCCCGGCACGCGCCGATCGGCCGCGGCGAAACCCCATCGACCGGACCGGCTGCGGGGCGTAGGCTGGACCCGTTGCAAAAGGAGGATGCGATGCGAACGGTTCTTCTGCTGGCTCTGGTGCTGACGCTTGCCGCCTGCGGCGACAGCGTGCCGCTGGTGCCCTTCATCTGAGCGCAGGAAAAAGGCGGCCCGAGGGCCGCCTTTCGCGTCTGTGCCGATGCGCCGCGGCTTATGCCTGCAGCGGACGGACGACAATGTCCCCCTCGGCCCGGCTCTTCATCGCCGCCACCGCCGCGATCGAGGCCGCGGCCGTGGTGAAATAGGGGATGTGGTCGTGCAGCGCCACGGCGCGGATCGAGCGGCTGTCCGAGATCGACTGCGTGCCCTCGGTGGTGTTCATCACCAGCGCGATCTCGCCGTCCTTCAGCCGGTCGACGATGTTCGGCCGGCGCTCGTAGACCTTGTTCACCAGCTCGGAGGCGACGCCCTTTTCGCGCAGCCAGGCATTGGTGCCCTGGGTCGCGACGAGGGTGAAGCCCATCGTGATCAGATCGCGCATCGCCTGGGCGAGCTCGTCCGACTTGTCGGCATCCTTGATCGACAGGAAGACGCGGCCGCTTTCGGGCAGCTTGGTGCCGGCGCCGAGCTGCGCCTTGAGGAAGGCGCGCGGGAAGTTGCGATCCCAGCCCATGACCTCGCCGGTCGAGCGCATTTCCGGCCCGAGCAGGGTGTCGACACCCGGGAAGCGGGCGAAGGGCAGCACCGCTTCCTTCACCGAGAACCACGGCGTGATCGGGTCGGCAAGCGTCATCGCATCGGCGAGCGGCAGCGGCGTCTCCGGGCCCACATCCGCCGGATAGGGCGCCCGGTGCGGGAAGGCCGACATCGGCTCGCCCGCCATCAGCCGCGCCGCGATCGAGGCGATGGCACTGTCGGTCGCCTTGGCGACGAAGGGCACGGTGCGCGAGGCGCGCGGGTTCACCTCGAGAACGTAGATCACCCCGTCCTTGATCGCGAACTGCACGTTCATCAGGCCGACGACATTCAGCCCCCTGGCCATCAGCACGGTCTGGCGCTTCACTTCCTCGATCAGCTCGGGGGAGAGCGAATAGGGCGGCAGCGAGCAGGCGCTGTCGCCCGAGTGCACGCCGGCTTCCTCGATGTGCTGCATGATGCCCGCCACATGCACGGTCTCGCCGTCCGAAAGCGCGTCGACATCCATCTCGATCGCGCCCGAAAGGTAGCTGTCGAGCAGCACCGGGCTGTCGCCCGAGACCACCACCGCGGTGGTGATGTAGCGCTTGAGCTGTTCGAGGTCGCGCACGATCTCCATCGCGCGTCCGCCCAGAACGTAGGACGGGCGGATCACCAGCGGATAGCCGACCCGGCCGGCGATCTCGAAGGCTTCGGCGGCGGAATGGGCGATACCGTTCACCGGCTGCTTCAGGTCGAGCTCGTTCAGCAGCTGCTGGAAGCGCTCGCGGTCCTCGGCAAGGTCGATCGCGTCGGGCGTGGTGCCGAGGATCGGGATGCCTTCGGCTTCGAGCGCATTGGCGAGTTTCAGCGGCGTCTGGCCGCCGAACTGCACGATCACACCGTGCAGCGTGCCGTTCTCCTGCTCGACACGCAGGATTTCGAGCACCGATTCGAGGGTCAGCGGCTCGAAATACAACCGGTCCGAGGTGTCGTAGTCGGTCGACACGGTCTCGGGGTTGCAGTTGATCATGATCGTCTCGTAGCCGGTCTTGCTGAGCGAGAAGCAGGCATGGCAGCAGCAATAGTCGAACTCGATGCCCTGGCCGATGCGGTTCGGGCCACCGCCGAGGATGACGACCTTCTTGCGGTCCGAGGGCCGCGCCTCGCATTCGACGTCGCCCATCGCCGGGGCTTCGTAGGTCGAATACATGTAGGGGGTCTGGGCCTCGAATTCGGCCGCGCAGGTGTCGATGCGCTTGAACACCGCCTTGACGCCGAGGTTGCGGCGCGCGCGCCGCACCTGCGCCTCGTCGCGGCCGGTGAGCTTCGCGAGACGCTTGTCGGTGAAGCCCATCATCTTCAGCCGGCGCAGGCCGTCGCTGGTCAGCGGCAGGCCGGACTTGCGGATCTCGGCCTCGACCTCGACGATCTCGCGGATGCGGGCCAGGAACCAGGGGTCATAGCTGGTCGCGACGTTGATCTCTTCGTCGCTCAGCCCGTGGCGCATCGCCTGGGCGATGATCCGGATGCGGTCGGGCGTCTGGTGCGACAGCGCCTTGACCACCGCGGCCTTGTCGGGCGCGCCGGGGATCTCGATCTCGTCGAAGCCCGAGAGGCCGGTTTCCAGCGAGGCAAGCGCCTTCTGCATCGATTCGTGGAAGGTGCGGCCGATCGCCATCGCCTCGCCCACCGATTTCATCGCGGTGGTCAGGTCGGGTTTCGAGCCCGGGAACTTCTCGAAGGCGAAGCGCGGGATCTTCGTCACGACATAGTCGATCGTCGGCTCGAAGCTGGCCGGCGTCACCTTGGTGATGTCATTGTCGAGCTCGTCAAGCGTGTAGCCGATGGCCAGCTTCGCCGCGATCTTGGCGATCGGGAAGCCGGTGGCCTTCGAGGCGAGCGCGGAGGAGCGCGACACGCGCGGGTTCATCTCGATCACCACCATGCGGCCGTCTGCGGGGTTGATCGCCCATTGCACGTTCGAGCCGCCGGTCTCGACGCCGATCTCGCGCAGCACGGCGATCGAGCCGTTGCGCATGATCTGATATTCCTTGTCGGTCAGCGTCAGCGCCGGGGCGACGGTGATCGAATCGCCGGTGTGCACGCCCATCGGATCGACGTTCTCGATGGCGCAGACGATGATCGCGTTGTCCGCCTTGTCGCGGACGACCTCCATCTCGTATTCCTTCCAGCCCAGAAGGGATTCGTCGACGAGGATCTGCGCCACCGGCGAGGCGTCGAGGCCCGAGTGGCAGATCTCGATGAAGTCGTCGCGGTTGTAGGCGACGCCGCCGCCGGTGCCGCCGAGCGTGAAGGCGGGGCGGATGATCGCCGGCAGGCCGATGTGCTCGAGCTCGGCCAGCGCCTGCTGCACGCCCGCGTTGATGTCGAAATGCCCGTTTTCGAGCTTCGGCGCGGTGATGATCGTGGCCTTGGGGTTCTCGAGGCCGATGCGGTCCATCGCCTCGCGGAACAGCTTGCGGTCCTCGGCCATCTCGATGGCCTCGCGGTTGGCGCCGATCAGCTCGACGTTGAATTTCTCCAAAACGCCCATGTCGGCAAGGGCAAGCGCGGTGTTCAGGCCGGTCTGCCCGCCCATCGTCGGCAAGATCGCGTCGGGGCGTTCCTTCTCGATGATCTTCGCCACGACCTCGGGAGTGATCGGCTCGATATAGGTCGCGTCGGCCATCTCCGGATCGGTCATGATCGTCGCCGGGTTCGAGTTCACCAGGATCACCCGGTAGCCCTCTTCGCGCAGCGCCTTGCAGGCCTGGGCGCCCGAGTAGTCGAACTCGCAGGCCTGGCCGATCACGATGGGGCCCGCACCGATGATGAGGATGGACTTGATGTCGGTTCTCTTCGGCATGGTGACCCCTATTTTTTGCGACAGGTTTGCAGCAGCGAAACGGGGCCAGCAGGCCCCGCGCAAATTGATGGGCGTTATAGTCAGACCGGCGCGCGGCGCAAGGGTGAAAGGCGCGGCCTCACCCCTTCGGATGTCTGGAAAGCGCCACAACGGTCGCGGCGAGGGTCACGAGCCAGGACAGGCAGATCAGCGCCACATAGCCGAAGGTGCCGTCGGCATCCCCCGGGAAGAACGACAGGACGGCGTCGGAATTGGCCAGCAGGAGCTGTGCCAGCACGATCAGTGTCGCCCCGCGCCCCAGACCGGAGCCGAGAGCCGGCGCAATCAGCATCGGCAGGACGAAATAATGCAGCCAGCTGACCGGCCCGAAGACGGCAAGACCGATCGACAGGCCGAGCAGCCCCAGCGTCACCGCCGCCGCCCCCGGCCGCCGGACAGCCAGCATTGCCGCCGGCAGCGCAATCAGCAGCGCCACCACCGCGGCAACCGGGCCGAGCCAGCGCGGCAGGGCGACAAGCGCCGCCTCTCCGCCGGGCATCCAGACAAAGGTGCCGGGCACCTCGCCCGCCGGCAGCAGGTCAAGGAGAAGAAGCCGCAACGACGGGTTTCCCCTTGCCCAGACGGAGTTCTGCCCCGCCCGCCCGAGTTGCTCGAGAAACGCCTGGTGCAGCCCCGTCCCCATCAGCGCGAAAGAGGCAAGCGTCAACGCGGCAAGCCCCAGCCCCAGCACCAGCAGCGCGCGCGGCCGACGCGCCTGCACGCAAAGCAGCGCATAGACGAGCGGCGTGAGCTTGATCGCGGCAGCGACCGCCAGCACGCCGCCCGCAAGCCGCGGCCGTTCCCGCAGACAGGCCACCGCCAGCAGCACCAGAAAGGTGACGCCGATGGTCGGCTGGTTCAGATACAGCGACGCACGTACCGGCGCCGACAGCGTCAGCACCGCCAGCCCCCAGCCAATGAAGACGAGGCGCGGCATGCCCGCCGGGCGTGCGATCCGCTCGGCCAGCAGCACCGAGCCGGCCAGCAGCGCGACGTGCAGGGCCAGGAACAGCCGGAAGAACGCGATCGGTTCGAGCCAGCCCGTCAGCGGCGCGATCAGCCCGGCCCAGAGCGGCGGATAGACATAGGGGAAGCTGAGCCCCGCCGGGGTGCCGCCATGGGCGAGATGCGCCGCGATCCAACCCGGCGGGGTGCCGCCGAAGAACTGCGCAGGCGCGTCATAGACCAGCGCGTCCTGACCGATGGCGTGGAAATGCCCGGCGAACCACAGCGCGGCCAGATCGCTGCTCCAGATATTCGCCGCCAGCCACCAGGCCCAGACCGCCCAGACAAACAGCATCACCGCCGTGAGAACCGCTTCGCGGCGGCGCTGAACCGGCGGGACGGAACCGGTGTAGGAGAAAAGAGTCGCAGACATGAAAATCTCATTCGCGGAAAAACCTGCCCCGCGTCTGCCCGGAGAATGCGGCCGATCTTTGGCACCCGGGCCCGAAAAGGCCCGCTCACCTGACTGTGCAGGCCATCAGGCCACACTGTCATGCGGCTCGCGCTTGACTTTGCCGCGCCTTCGCGGTTGATCGGGCCCAAATCCGCCATGCCCGTTGAAAGGGGAGCCTCATGCACGCCTATCGCAGCCATACCTGCGCCGCGCTCACCGCCGCCAATGCCGGCGAAACCGTCCGTCTCTCGGGCTGGGTGCACCGGGTGCGAGATCACGGGGGCGTGCTGTTCATCGACCTGCGCGACCATTACGGCATCACCCAGATCATCTGCGACGGCGACAGCCCCGCCTTCGCCGCGCTCGAGAAGGTGCGCGCCGAATGGGTGATCCGCATCGACGGCACGGTGAAGCCGCGCGCCCCCGAGCTGATCAACCCGAAGATCCCGACCGGCGAGATCGAGGTCTATGCCCGCGAGATGGAAGTCCTCGGTGCTGCCGACGAGCTGCCGCTGCCGGTGTTCGGCGAACAGGACTACCCCGAGGAAACCCGCCTCGCCTATCGCTTCCTCGATTTGCGCCGCGACAGCCTACACCAGAAGATGATCCTGCGCTCGAACGTCGTGCGCTCGCTTCGCAACCGGATGTGGGACGCGGGCTTCAACGAGTTCCAGACCCCGATCATCACCGCCTCCTCGCCCGAGGGCGCACGCGACTTCCTGGTGCCCTCGCGCCTGCACCCGGGCAAGTTCTACGCCCTGCCGCAGGCGCCGCAGCAGTTCAAGCAGCTGATCATGGTGGCGGGCTTTGACCGCTACTTCCAGATCGCCCCCTGCTTCCGCGACGAGGACCCGCGCGCCGACCGCAGCCCGACCGACTTCTATCAGCTCGACATCGAGATGAGCTTCATCGAGCAGGAAGACGTCTTCGCCACGGTGCAGCCGGTGGTGCAGGGCATGTTCGAGGAATTCGGCACCGGCAAGACCGTCGATCCGGTCTGGCCGAAGATCGCCTACAAGGACGCGCTGCTGTGGTACGGCTCGGACAAGCCCGACCTGCGCAACCCGATCAAGATGGCCGATGTCAGCGCCCAGTTCCACGACTCGGGCTTTGGCATCTTCGCCAAGCTGCTCGAGACCGAGGGCACCGAGATCCGCGCGATTCCCGCACCGACCGGCGGCAGCCGCAAGTTCTGCGACCGGATGAACGCCTTCGCCCAGGCGAACGGCCTGCCCGGCATGGGCTACATCTTCTGGCGCAAGGCCGAAGACGGTGCGATGGAGGCCGCCGGCCCGATCGCCAAGGCCCTTGGCGCCGAGCGCACCGAGGCGATCCGCACCCAGCTCGAGCTGAACGAGGGCGATGCGGTGTTCTTCCTCGGCGGCAAGGCCGAGCAGTTCGAGGCGGTCGCCGGCAAGGCCCGCAACGAGATCGGCCGCGAGCTTGGCCTGACCGAGGAAGGCGTGTTCCGCTTCTGCTGGATCGTCGACTTCCCGATGTACGAGAAGACCGACGACGGCAAGATCGACTTCAGCCACAACCCGTTCTCGATGCCGCAGGGCGGTCTCGAGGCGCTGCAGGGCAACCCGCTCGACGTTCTGGGCTATCAGTACGACCTTGCCTGCAACGGCTACGAGCTGATCTCGGGCGCGATCCGCAACCATGACCTCGAGATCATGTACAAGGCCTTCGAGATCGCGGGTTACCCCGCCTCCGAGGTCGACAAGCGCTTTGGCGGCATGGCGAAGGCCTTCCGCTTCGGCGCCCCCCCCCACGGTGGCTGCGCCATGGGCATCGACCGCGCGGTGATGTTGCTCGCCGACGAGTCGAACATCCGCGAGGTCATCATGTTCCCGATGAACCAGCGCGCCGAAGACCTGATGATGGGCGCGCCGAGCCTGCCCACCAACGAGCAGCTGCGCGAACTGCGCCTGCGGGTGCTGCCCAGAGAGGCGTAAGGCGCTTTCGCGCGCAGCTCACGCCGGATTGAGCGGAAGGGCGCCGGGGAATTCTCCGGCGCCCTTTCCTTTTGCCCCCGTTTCTGGCGCAATCGGGCAAACAGCCCCAGGAGGTGGTGATGGAGTTTTCGACTCTGGCGCCGGTGCGGTTCGGCTTCGGGCTCGCGCCCCGGCAGACACCCCCGGCTTCCCCCGACGAGATTCTGGCGGCACTGCGCGGCCCGGACCTGCTGGCACAGCGCTGGCCCGGGCTGACGACGCAGGAGGCGCTGCAGATGCGCGACGAGTTCCTGCGCCTGCGCAAGGCCGAGGCACAGAATGTTCCGGGCGCCACCGAGGACTTCAAGCGTCAGCGCCAGGCGATCGACCGCAGCAATGTCGGCGGGCTGCAGATCGCGCTCGCCCGTGCCGTCGAGGACCCGACCGGGATGCGCGAGCGGCTGCATGCCTTCTGGCGCAACCATTTCACCGTGCGCGCGAAACGTGCGCCGGAGGCACCGCTTGCCACCGCCCATGGCGAGGCGCTGCGCCCCGAGATCACCGGCAGTTTCCCGGCCCTGCTGCGCGCCTCGACGCTGCATCCGATGATGCTGATCTACCTCGATCAGGTCGCCTCTTTCGGGCCGGATTCGAAGCGCGCGAAGAAGCGCCCCGATCTCAAGCTCGGGCTGAACGAGAACCTCGCGCGCGAGCTGATGGAACTGCACACGCTCGGCGTCGGCGGCCGCTACAGCCAGGATGACGTGCGCCAGCTTGCCGAGTTGCTGACCGGGCTGCGGGTGATGGCCGAGGAGGGCACGACCTTTGCCCCCGACTTCGCCGAACCCGGCGCGGAGACCGTGCTCGGCCATGCCTATGGCGGCGACCCGGCCAAGCTTTCGGATATCGAGCAGGTGCTGACCGCGCTCGCCCTGCACCCCGACACCAGCCACCACCTTGCGAGCAAGCTCGCGGTGCATTTCGTCGGCCCCGAGCCAGATCCGGCCCTGACCGGCGCGATGTCCGAGGCCTATCTCGGCGCGAAGGGGCAGCTGATGCCGGTCTACGAGGTGCTGCTGACCCACCCGGCAGCGCAGGGGGCGAGCTTCGGGAAGGTGCGCCAGCCCTTCGATTACATCGCCACCGGGTTTCGCGCGATGGGCTTCGACGGCAAGGCCGTGATGGCCTTCAACGGGCCGCAGATCCGCCGCCAGGCCTTCAAGCCGCTGCGCGACATGGGGCAGCGATGGCTGGGTGCGCCGGCGCCGAACGGCTGGCCCGAGGCGGCCGAGGAATGGATCTCGCCGCAGCAGCTTGCGGCGCGGATCAACTGGGCGCTGAAAGCGCCGGCGGGGTTGCAGGCGAAACTGCCCGAGCCCGCCGATTTCGCCCGCGCCGCGCTCGGCCCGCGGCTGAGCGACCTTGTCGCCCAGGCCGTGCCGCGCTCGGAAAGCCGCGCCGAGGCCGCCGCGCTCGTTCTCGCCTCCGCCGAGATGAACAGGAGATAACGCCATGCTGTCCCGTCGCTTCTTCCTGCAGGGCGCGGCCATCGCCGGCTGCTCGGTCGCCGCCCATCCGTTCATGAGTTCGGTCACCCTCGCCGCCGTGCCCGGCGAGCAGCGCCTCGTCGTCATCATCCTGCGCGGCGCGATGGACGGGCTCGATATCGTGCAGCCCTATGGCGACCCGCTGCTGGCGCAACTGCGCCCCGACTTCCCGGTCGGCCCCGACAAGGGCGCGACCGATCTCGACGGCTTCTTCGCGCTGCACCCGGCGATGGTCGAGCTGATGCCGCTGTGGAAGACGGGAGAGCTTGGCTTTGCCCATGCCGTCTCCACCCCCTACCGCGACAAGCGCAGCCATTTCGACGGGCAGGACATGCTCGAGGCCGGCACCGGCATGGACGTGCCGCTGTCGATGGTGCGCGACGGCTGGCTGAACCGGCTGTTGCAGCAGATGCCGGGCGCGCGCGCCGAGACCGCCTATTCCGTCGGCGACGACGAGCTGAAGATCCTGTCCGGCACCGCGGCGGCGCTGTCCTGGGCGCCCGACGCCTCGCTGATCCTGTCCTCGCAGGGGCGGACGCTGCTCGACATGATCTATCACGACGACCCGCTGTTCCGGCAGGCCGCGAGCGAGGCGATGCAGATCACCGACGGTGGCGACAATGCCGAGGACGGCACGACCGACCCGGACAGCCCTGACCTGATGGCAGAGCCGATGATGGCGGCCCCGGCGGACGGCATGGCGGCGCCCGGAGCCGCGGGGGCCCCCGCGCCGCTCAAGGGCGCGGTCGGGGCGGCGGCCTCGCTCGCCGATTTCGCCGCAAGCCGGCTGCGCGGCGAGACCCGGATCGCCGCCTTCTCGCTCAATGGCTGGGACACGCACCGCGGCCAGGAGGCCGCGATCCGCGGCCCGGCGACGCAGCTTGCAGCGATGGTGACCACGCTCAGGCAGCAGCTCGGCCCGGTCTGGGACAAGACGCTGGTGCTCGGCATGACGGAGTTCGGCCGCACCGCGCGGCAAAACGGCACCAAGGGCACCGATCACGGCACCGGCGGCGCGATGCTGATGGCCGGGGGCGCGCTCAAGGGCCGCAAGGTCTATGGCAAGTGGCCGGGGCTCGCGGATGCCGACCTCTATGCCGGGCGCGACCTGATGCCGACGGCGGACATCCGCGCCTATGCCGGCTGGGCGCTGCGGGGCATGTATGGCGTGCCGGTGGACGTCCTGGAAAAGTCGATCTTCCCGGGGCTCGACCTCGGCGCCGACCCGCGCTTCCTCGCCTGATCTCAGGCGAAGAAGGCGGTGTAGAGCGTGCCACAGACCGAGATCGTCAGGCTCAGCGCACCAAGGGTGAAAACCGCCCAATGCGTCGCCCGGATCAGGCTCTCGTCGGTGAACAGGCGGATGGCGTGATCCTTCATCGTCTCTGGCTCCGTCGTTGACCGGGCCAAGGTCGCGCCCGATTGCGGCAGGAATCGGGAGCCATTCGCACCCTTTGGCGGCAATTGCGGAGGATGGCGCGGCACGCTAGCGTGACCGCGACAGCCAGCGAACGGGGGACACCATGGCGACGAAGCACTTTGGCACGCCGCTGCCGGACTGGGAGGCACCGCCCGCCCCCGATGCCACGCTGCTCGAGGGCCGCTATGCCCGGCTCGAACGGCTGGCGGAGCGTCACGCCCACGCCCTGTTCCGCGCCAATGCGGCCGATGACGCGATCTGGGATTACCTGCCCTATGGCCCGTTCCCCTCGGAAGCGGGCTATATCCGCTGGCTGACCGATATGGCGGCGCTGAACGATCCGTATTTCTTCACCGTGATCGACCGCGAGACCGGGCAGCCCGGCGGCGTGATGGCCTTCCTGCGCATCGCCCCCGAGATCGGCACGATCGAGCTTGGCCATATCTGCCTCTCGCCGCAGCTGCAGCGCAGTCGCGCCGCGACCGAGGCGATGGTGCTGCTGATGAGCTGGGCCTTCGGCTCGGGCTATCGCCGCTTCGAGTGGAAATGCGATGCGCTCAACCTGCCCTCGCGCCGCGCCGCCGAACGGCTGGGGCTGAGCTACGAGGGCATCTTCCGACAGGCGACGATCGTCAAGGGCCGCAACCGCGACACCGCCTGGTTCGCCGCGACCGATGGCGACTGGCCGGCGCTGCTTGCGGCCTTCGAGGCTTGGCTCGACCCGACGAATTTCGACGCCGAGGGGCAGCAGCGCGAGCGGCTGACGGATCTGACGCGGCTGGTGCGGGTGAGCTCCGACCCGGCGCTGGCGGCCCGGCCCGACTGACCGGCTCAGAACACCGCGGCACGGTCGAGCCGCGCCTGCACGAGGCCGGACAGCTGCGAAAGCGCAGCGCGCGAGGGCGACTGCCCCGCCGCCGCCTCGGCCGCGGTCTCGAGATCCTCGTCATGGCAGGCCCGCGCAAGCCCCGCGACGAATTGCGCGACATAGCCGGTCGCCGCCGCATCGCGACGCCGCGCCAGCACGTCGGCCGCGTGGCTCAGATCGTCGCGCAGCGCCAGCGGATCGGGGGTGATCGTGTCATCCTCGAGCGCCATCGGCGCCGCGCGCCGCACCTCGGCCGGCAGCACGCAGAGCACCGCCTGCTGGAACCGCGCGAGGCTCTCGACCGGCTTCGGCAGGAAGGCGTCGGCACCGGCGCCGAGCGCCTCGGCCGCGCGCGCCGGATCGCCCGAGAGCCCCAGCACCGCCGGCACCGGTTGCGGCAGCGCCTTCGCCTCGGCGATCAGCCCGGCCCCCGAACCGTCGGGCAGGCCGATATCGACGATCAGCACCGCCGGGCGATAGGTCTGCAGATGGCGCCGCGCCGCGCGCAGACAATCGGCGCGGCGGATGCGCGCGCCCGAGCGCACGCACATCAGCCGCAGCGCCTCCGAGACGAAGCGGCTGTCCTCGACCACCAGCACGGTCAGCCCGAACAGCGGGCGCAGCCAGGTGGGCGGGCCGGCAGGCAGGCTGGGGCTCATGGCGTCGGGCATCGGCGTCATCCCTGGCAGAGGAATCGCGGGTCCGCCCACTAGAGCCGATTTCGCCTAACGGCCGGTTAAGCCCGCCACGCGACGCTTGCACGAAGCCCCGCGCCCCCCTATGCCCAAGGAAACCGAACGGAGGAAGCCATGATCGGACGTCTGAACCATGTCGCCATTGCCGTGCCCGACCTCGAGGCGGCGGCGGCGAAATACCGTGACACCCTCGGCGCGAAGGTGAACCCGCCGCAGGACGAACCCGACCACGGCGTCACCGTGGTGTTCATCGAACTGCCGAACACCAAGATCGAGCTGCTCTATCCGCTCGGCGAGAATTCCCCGATCCAGGGCTTCCTCGACAAGAACCCCTCGGGCGGCATCCACCACATGTGCTTCGAGGTCGAGGATATCCTTGCCGCGCGCGACACGCTGAAGGCCACCGGGGCGCGCGTTCTGGGCACCGGCGAGCCGAAGATCGGCGCGCATGGCAAACCCGTGCTGTTCCTGCATCCGAAGGACTTCAACGGCTGCCTGATCGAGCTGGAACAGGTCTGATGAACCTCACCGGCGGCATCGTCCTTTTCGCCGTGATCTGGTTCATGGTGTTCTTCGTGGTGCTGCCCGTGCACTTCCGCAGCCAGGAGGAGGCGGGCGAGGTCGTGCCCGGCACGCCCCCTTCTGCCCCGGCCGATGCGCAGATCGGCCGCAAGGCAAAGATCACCACGCTGATCGCGGTGCCGATCTGGGCCGCGATCGCGGCGGTGATCCTGTCGGGCGTGGTCTCGATCGCCGATCTCGACTGGTTCGGCCGGCTCGGGCGCTGAGCGCTCAGCGCCCGGCGCGCAGCCGGCTCAGCACCGCGGTGTGACAGCACCAGTCCGGCACCGCCGCCGTCGGACCGTCGCGCTCCGACAGGAAATCGAGGCACCCCTGCGCCCCCGGGCAGTCGCGGCAGCGCTCGACCATGCGCGCAAGCTCAGCCTGGCTCAACCGCCCCTCCTGCATCGCCGCGCTCAGGTTCACCCCCATCCGGCGGGCCATGCCGCGGGTGATCCAGAAATGCAGATCGAGCCCTCCCTGAATTCCCATCCGCACCTCCCTCGCTCACTCGGCGGCAACCGCCCCGTCGCCATCCCCGAGCGCATCGCGCAGCCGCGCCAGCATCAGCCGGTTGTTGCAGTAATGCGGGGCAGCCGCAGCCGCGACCCCCTCGGCATCCTCGGGGGCGGGGCGCTCGGACAGCCAGACCGTGCAGGCCTCGGGCGCCGTGCAGCCGGTGCAGCGCACCACCGCCTCGCGCCAGTCCTCGCCGGAGAGTTTGCCCCGGCTCATCGCCTCGGTCAGATCGATGCCCAGAACCTGGGCCATGCGGTTCACCAGAGCGGCGTGGCGGTTGAGAGTCTTCGCTCCGAACATCGGCTTTCCCCTTCCGGCTGGATCGTCCGGACGGTGCCGGAAAGCCCGGCGCAGCGCCATGATTCAGATCAAGCCTTGCCCGGCGGCCCGGCGTGCGCAGCTCAGATCCGGCCGCTGCGCAGCTCCGCCACGGTCTCGCGCACCACGTCGACGCGCAGCGCATTCGCCGGGTGCGAACCAAGGAACACGTCGCCCGGATCGGGGATGCGGGCGAAGAACTGCGCCCCCTTCAGCGGGTCATAGCCCGCGTCCCAGGTGATGATCGTGCCAAGCCGGTCGGCTTGCAGCTCGTAATCCTTGGAATAGGCCCGGCTGCCGACGGTGGCGCCAATGTCCTGCGCATGCGAGATCTGCGTCGCATCCGCGCCCGAGGCGGCGGCGAGCACCCCGAGGATCATCGCCCCCGCCGCAGCATCCTCGCTTTTCGACTGCAGGTGGCCGAGGATGTGATGCGCCGCCTCGTGCCCCATGACGAAGGCGAGCTCGTCGGCATTGCGGGCCTCGGCGATCAGCGCAAGGTTGAAGGCGACGACCGGATGCCCCGCCTTGTCCACCGTCTGGAAGGCATTGGGCGAGCGGTCGGGCCGGTCGTCGACCATGATGCGATAGTCGCAATCGCGGCTGCCACGGGTGCGGGCGCGGCATTCCGCCTCGATCCGCGGCTCCATCGCCTCGGCCACGGCGATGAAATTCGAGGCCGCCTCGCGCGCGGTCAGCCGCGGCGGCGCCGGCGCCGCGATCGCGGCAACCGGGGCCGGGCGTGTCGCGACCGGCTGCGGCGCCTCGCAGGCCGCCAATGTCAGGATCGCGAGAAGCGCCGCCAGCGGACGGCCAAGGGAATGCAGCATGATCAGGGCCCGACAGGCGCGCCCCGCGGCACGCCAACCGCCTCACATTAGCCATCACCGCGGCCGGCGCAAAGCCCATGCGGCGCCATCACCGAAATGTTTGCCCTTCCCCGCCGCGGTCCGGCGCGCTAGCATGGCGCCATGTTCACCATCGAGCACGAATTCGACGCCACCGTGATCACCCTCGTCGACGAGGGCGACGATCCGCGCGACTACCTGCAGGAAGACATCACCATCCAGTCCTTCGAGGATTGCGTGGTGCTCGAGCAGGTCGACGACCAGACCGAGGCCGTGCATCGCATCGTCTTCTCGCATGCCCAGCTGCGCGAGCTTGCCGCGGCGCTGAACCTGCCCGAAGGCGTCTACCGGCTGCGCGCAACCGAGAAGACCGAGAAAAAGTGAGGGGGCGCTGCCCCCTCTTTCGCTGACGCGAAATTCACCCCCGGGATATTTGCGGCAATTGGAAGCAAGAGGCGCCCTCCCTTCCAATCGCAGCCAAATATCCCGGGGGTGAGGCCGCAGGCCGAGGGGGCAGCGCCCCCTTCGTCTCAGTCGAGCCGGAACACCTTGTCGCGCGCGGTCTGCCCGCGCACGAGGGTGAGCCGGGTCTTGGCGACGCCCAGCGCCTTTGCCAGCAGCTTTGCCACCGCCGCATTCGCCTTGCCGTCCTCGGGCACGACGGTGACATAGGCGCGCAGGCCGTCTTCCGCCACGACGATCGCGTTGCGCGAGGCCTTGGGCGTCACCCGCAGGGCGATTTCGGTGCCGGGCACGGCAAGATGGGCAAGATCGGTCATCCCCCTTCCTAACCGTCCCCGGGCGCATGGAAAAGTCCGTCGCGGCGTTGCAATCGGCATTTTCCGCGCCGATATGGGGAGGCAGCAGAAGGAGATCCGCGATGGACATCGCCCCGGGCACCGTCAATCCCGCCACGCGCAACGAGGAGGCGCTGCGCTTCCTGCTCACCCGCCGCTCGCGGCCGCCGAAGACGCTGGCGGGCCCGGCGCCCGACCGCGCCGCGCTGACCGAGATCCTGACCGCCGGGCTGCGCGTGCCCGATCACGGCAAGCTCGAGCCCTGGCGGCTGATCGTGCTCGAACGCCCTGCGCTCGAGCGGCTCGCCGCCGCCGCCGGCGCCTATGCCGAGGCCCATGCGATCCCCGAACGCGACGCCGCGAAGGGCGTCGGACAATTCGCGCAAAGCCCGCTGTGCATAGCGATCGTCGCCGTGCCCCGCCCGACCGACAAGGTCCCCGCCATCGAGCAGACGCTGTCGGTCGGCGCCCTGGGCGTCAGCCTGGTGAATGCCGCGCTTGCCGCGGGCTGGGGCGCAGGCTGGCTCACCGGCTGGGTCGCGCATGATCCGGGCTTTGCCGGCCCCGCCCTGGACCTTGCGCCCGGCGAATGGGTCGCGGGCTATGTCCATATCGGCACCGAGACGGTGGCCCCGCCCGAGCGCCCGCGCCCCGACCTTGCCACCACCGTCACCTGGGTTTCCGCATGATCGTTTCCGTCTTTCTGCGGGGCTGGGAGGATCTGCTCCGCCCCGGCGCCCTGAAGATCGTGGGCCTGGGCGTGTTGCTCTCGCTCGGCCTCTTCGTCGCGCTCTATTTCGCGCTCCTTTGGGTGATGGGCTGGGTGCTGCCCGACACGCTCGCCCTGCCCTGGATCGGCACCGTCACCTGGCTGCGCACCGCCGCCGACTGGGCGACGCTCGGGCTGATGATGCTGGCCTCGACGTTCCTGATGGTGCCGGTCGCCTCGGCCTTCACCGGCTTCTTCCTCGAGGATGTGGCCGAACTGGTGGAAAAGGAGCATTACCCGAACCTGCCCGAGGTGCGGAAGCTGAGCTTCCTCGAGGGGCTGGGCGATACCGTGCGCTTCTTCGGCGTGATCGTCGTCGCCAACCTGCTGGCGCTGATGATCTATCCCTTCGTCATCCCCTTCGCGCCGCTGCTGTTCTTCGGGATGAACGGCTATCTGCTCGGGCGCGAGTATTTCCAGATGGCCGCGCTGCGGCGGATGGACCGCGGTGCGGCCCGCGCGCTTTACGAGCGCAACCGCGCCACCGTCTGGGCGACCGGCGCGCTGATGGCGCTGCCACTGTCGATCCCGGTCCTGAACCTCGTGGTGCCGGTGGTCGGCGCCGCGGCCTTCACCCACCTCTTCCACCGCCTCGCGCGGCGCTGAGCGCCGCCGCCTCTGACCGCTGCGCCGTGGCATCTGCTGCGACGCGGCGTCAGCCGGCAACACATTCCGAAATTCGCAGATGATTGATGCAAATCAAGGCCGGCCGACCGCGGCCATGGCACCTGCACGCCAGAACGTGAACAGGAGATCCCCATGAGCTACAAGGTGAAAATCGACGACATGCGCGGCGAGCTGCGGGTGATGAGCAAGCTGATCCCGGACGCGATGCAGGGCTTCGGCACGCTGTCGAAGGCGGTGAAGGACAGTGGCGAGCTCGATCTCAAGACCAAGGAATTCGTCGCCCTCGGCATGGCCGTCGTGCTGCGCTGCGAGCCCTGCATCATGTTCCACACCGAGGCGCTGATGAAAGCCGGCGCCACCCGCGAGGAGCTGGGCGACGTGCTGGCGATGGCGATCCAGATGGGCGGCGGCCCGGGTGTGATGTATGCCGGCCATGCGCTTGGTTGCTGGGACGAGCTCGCCGCCAAGGCCTGAGCCCCCCGCCCCGGAAAACTCGATGGGCCCGCGACGGAAGTTGCGGGCCTTCGCGTTTCTCCATCAAGCGATTGATGAAAGGACGCAGATCATGCACCGCCTTCTCTCCCTCTCCGCCGCCCTCGCGCTCCTCGCCGGCGCCGCACAGGCCCAGACCATCCTCCCCGGGGACCAGTTCATGACCCAGTGGGATCTTGACGGGAGCGGCCAGGTCACCCGCGCCGAGGCGCGCGAGCAGCGTGGCAATATCTTCGACATGTTCGACACCGACGGCAACGGCCGCTACTCGGAGGACGAGATCAGGGGCATCGACGAACACAAGCTTGCCCAGCTCGAGGCCGGCATGGGGCCCGGCCATCAGATGCCCGCCGGCATGACCCCGCCCGCCGGCCGTGGCCCCGGCAAGGGGCCCGGCAATGGCCAGGGCATGGGCCCGGGCCTGACCCGCCCGGCCGAGGACGGGTTGCGGATGTTAGACGCGAATCAGGACGGCACCGTCACCCGCGATGAATTCGTCGCCGGCACCGATGGCTGGTTCGCAATGCGCGACCGCAACCGCGACGGCGTGCTGACCACAGCCGACTTCGGCCGCGGCAACTGAGCACCGTCGCGCGAAAATCCGCTGCCCCCGCCCGGCTGCCCCCGTGACAGCCGGGCGTTTTTGCGCGATTCTGTCAAAAAACAACGGAGGCGCAGATGGGGCAGTATCTTGCGTGGATGATGATGGGCGTGTCGGCCGTGGCGCTGACCGCCTGTGGTGGCGGGCGCGACAGCGGCCCGAGCCGGGGCCGGCTGATGGCACCCGACAAGCTGAATGCCGCGGCGTTCAGTGCCTCGGGCCTGCCGTCGCGCTTCGGCGACACGGCGCCGCATGAATGGGACGGGCTGGTGCCGGCGCTTTACTCGGTGCATGGCATCGACGCGGCGCGCTATCAGGGGGTGATCGACTGGTCGACCGCGCGCAATGCCGGCGTCAGCTTCGCCTGGCTGAAGGCGACCGAGGGCGGGGATCACATCGACCCGGGGTTCGTCACGAATGCGCCCGGCGCGCGTTCGGCCGGCGTGCCGGTCGGCGCCTATCACTTCTACTACTTCTGCCGCACTCCGGAAGAGCAGGCGAAGTGGTTCATGCAGAACGTGCCGCATGTGCCGGGCGACCTGCCGCCGGTGCTCGACATCGAGTGGAATCACCAGTCCTCGTGCAAGCGCAAGCCCGACCCGCTGACCGTGCGCAGCGAGATGGCGCGCTTCGTCAACCTCCTGGGCGATCATTACGGCACGCTGCCGGTGATCTATACCACCCCCGACTTCTATGCCGACAACGACCTCGGCCAGATGCACGGCGCCGAGTTCTGGCTGCGCACCGTGGCGGCCCACCCGTCCGAGCGCTATCCGGGCGAGGACTGGTCGTTCTGGCAATACACCGGCACCGGCGTGGTGCCGGGCGTGGGCGGCAATGTCGACATCAACGCTTTCGGTGGCTCGCCCGAAAGCTGGTCGCGCTGGCTGTCCGCCCGCCGGCAGTCCTGAGGGAACGAGAAAGGGGGCGCTGCCCCCTCGGCCTTCGGCCTCACCCCCGGGATATTTGAGGCAATTGGAAGCAGGAAACCTCTCGTCTTCCAATCGCTCCAAATATCCCGGGGGTGAATTTTGCCGTCAGGCAAAAGAGGGGGCAGCGCCCCCTCCCTGTTTCAGCCATCGACGCGGATGCGGCTATTCGACGGGTCGTGCGGGCTGTCCTCGGCCACCACGGCATCCCATTCGGCGAGGCGCATCTTCACCTTCAGCCTCGTGCCCGGTTCAGCCAGATCGGGGCGGACATAGCCCATGCCGATCGACGTGCCGAAGGCCACCGAATAACCGCCCGAGGTCAGGCGCCCGACCTTCTCGCCGTCGAGCAGGATCGCCTCCTTGCCCCAGGGATCGGCATCCTCCGGCCCGTCGATCAGCAGCGTCACGCATTTCGCGCGGATGCCGGTATCGAGCATCGCCGCCTTGCCGTGGAACTCCTTCTCGAGATCGACAAAGCGGTCGAGACCGGCCTCGAGCGGCGTCGCGTCGCGGCCAAGCTCGGTGCCGAAGGCGCGATAGCTCTTTTCCTGGCGCAGCCAGTTCTGAGCCCGCGCGCCGACAAGCTTCAGCCCGTGCTTCTCGCCCGCCTCGAGCAGCAGGTTCCACAGGTAGCGGCTCATCTCGATCGGGTGGTGGAGTTCCCAGCCAAGCTCGCCGGTATAGGCCACGCGCACCGCGCGCACCGGGCACATGCCGAGCTCGATGTTGCGCCAGCTGAGCCAGGGGAAGCGCTTGTTCGACAGCACCGTCTCGGGAACCGCGTCCTTCACCACCTCGTTCAGGATCGCCCGCGCAGTCGGGCCGGCGATCGCGAAGACGCCCCATTGCGTGGTGACGTCGTGGATGTCGAGGTGACCGCCGCCGGCCGCCATGAAGTCTTCGGCCGATTTCATCAGGAAGTCGGCGTCATAGGCGGTCCAGGCCCCGGCCGAGACGAGATAGTATTCGTTCTCCGCGAGCCGCACGATAGTATATTCGGTGCGGGTGGTGCCGGCCTCGGTCAGCGCATAGGTCAGGTTGATGCGGCCAACCTTCGGCAGCTTGTTGCAGGTGAAGGCGTCGAGGAAGGCGGTGGCGCCCGGGCCGCGCACGAGGTGCTTGGTGAAGGCGGTGGCGTCGATCAGGCCGGCAGTCTCGCGCAGCGCCGCGGCCTCGGCCTTGGCATATTGCCACCAGCCGCCGCGACGGAAGCTGCGGCTGTCATGGTCGAAGCTTGCCGGCGCGTCGAGCGGGCCATAGTAGTTCGGCCGCTCCCAGCCGTTCACCTGGCCGAACTGCGCGCCAAGCGCCTTCTGCGCGTCATAGTTCGGCGCGGTGCGCAGCGGCCGGCAGGCCGTGCGTTCCTCGTCGGGGTGGTGCAGGATGAAGACGTGCTCGTAGCATTCCTCGTTCTTGCGCGCCGCATATTCGGTGGTCATCCAGCTGCCGTAGCGCTTCGGATCGAGGCTGGCCATGTCGATCTCGGCCTCGCCCTGGGTCATCAGCTGGGCCAGGTAATGGCCGGTGCCGCCCGCCGCGGTGATGCCGAAGCTGAAGCCCTCGGCCAGCCACATGTTGCGCAGCCCCGGCGCCGGGCCGACCAGCGGGTTGCCGTCGGGGGTGTAGCAGATCGGGCCGTTGAAATCGTCCTTGAGCCCCACCGTCTCGGAGGACGGCAGGCGGTGGATGAAGGACATATA
Source organism: Paenirhodobacter huangdaonensis (assembly GCF_004022465.1). NCBI lineage: Bacteria > Pseudomonadati > Pseudomonadota > Alphaproteobacteria > Rhodobacterales > Paenirhodobacter > Paenirhodobacter huangdaonensis. The sequence continues at coordinate 115,006 of NZ_SAVA01000006.1, forward strand.
TTCGTTCTCGATCCGCTCGAGGTCGAGCTGGAACAGGTCGGCGCGGAAGCTGTCCGGCACGTCATAGAGGAAGCGCGCGGGGGCGTTGCGCTCGTAGGGGCCGAGGATCCAGCCGCCGCGTTCCTCGCGCACATACCACAGCGCGTCGGAATCGCGCAGCACCGGGTGTTCGGGGTTGCCCGCAGCGCGCCAGGCGACCAGCGCCGGGTCGGGCTCGGTCACCACATACTGGTGCTCGACCGGGATCGCCGGGATCTTGATGCCCAGAAGCCGGGCGGTGCGCTGCGCGTGGTTGCCGGTCGCGGTCACCACATGCTCGGCGCGCACCTCGACGAGTTCGCCCGAGCCGACCAGCATGCCGCCCTTCTCGACCATCTTCTCGAGCGTGACGATCCATTCGTCGCCGGTCCAGAAATAGCTGTTCACCTGCAGCTTGCGGTTGATCTCGACGCCGCGCTGGCGCGCGCCCTTGGCCATCGCCTGGGTCACGTCGGCGGGGTTGATGTAGCCGTCCTGCGGGTGGAAGAGCGCGCCCACGAGGTCGTCGCAGCGCATCAGCGGCCAGCGCTCCTTCATCTCCTTCGGGCTGAGGAACTCGTGATAGACGCCCGCGGTCTCGGCGACCGAGGAGTAGAGCATGTATTCGTCCATGCGCTCCTGGGTCTGCGCCATGCGCAGGTTGCCGACGATGGCGAAGCCCGCGTTCAGCCCGGTTTCCGCCTCGAGCGTCTTGTAGAAGTCGACCGAGTACTTGTGGATATGGGTGGTGGCGTAGCTCATGTTGAAGAGCGGCAGCAGGCCCGCAGCGTGCCAGGTCGAGCCCGAGGTGAGCTCGTCGCGTTCGACAAGCATCGTCTCCCAGCCGGCCTTCGCCAGATGATAGGCAATCGACACGCCGACGGCGCCACCGCCGACGACCAAAGCTTTGACATGGGTTTTCATGGGCGATTCCTTAGAGGTCCTGCCCTCAGTTCTGACAGTTTGACGCAGGCTCGGGGCGTTCCACCCGACGCTTGCGGGCGAAAAGCGACATGCACGACGGACGCAGCCGCGCCGTCCCGTCCCGGACGGACGGAATGAAGAAGGCCCGGAACTTCGCCCCGGGCCTTCCTGCGTGTCAGACCATGCCCGGCACCACCAGATCCGGCGGCCGGTGCCCGTCGGCAAAGGTCTTGATGTTGATGATCACCTTCTCGCCCATCTCGGCGCGGCCCTCGACCGTGGCCGAGCCCATATGCGGCAACAGCACCACGTTCGGCAGGTTGCGCAGCTCGGGGTTGAACTCGGCGCCATATTCGAACACGTCGAGCCCGGCGCCGGCAATCTCGCCCGCCCTCAGCCCGCGAACGAGCGCATTCTCGTCGATCACCTCGCCGCGCGAGGTATTCACCACCACCGCCGTCGGTTTCAGCATCTTCAGCCGGCGCGCGTTCAGCAGGTGGAAGGTCGAGGGCGTGTGCGGGCAGTTGACCGAGATCACATCCATCCGCGCCACCATCTGGTCGAGGCTTTCCCACCAGGTCGCCTCGAGCGGCGCCTCGATCTCGGGGCGCAGCCGGCGGCGGTTGTGGTAGTGGATCTGCATGCCGAAGGCGCGGGCGCGCTTCGCCACTGCCTGACCGATCCGCCCCATGCCGAGGATGCCAAGCCGCTTGCCGCCGATCCGGCCGCCAAGGAAGGCATTCGGCGCCCAGCCCTTCCAGCTCGCGGTCTGCATCGCCTGAAAGCCCTCGGGCAGGCGCCGGGTGACCGAGAGGATCAGCGCCATCACCACATCGGCGGTGTCCTCGGTCACCACGCCCGGGGTGTTCGAGACGAGGACGCCGCGCTGGCGCGCCGAGCTCACGTCGATATGATCGACACCGGCGCCGTAATTGGCGATCAGCTTCAGCTTCTGGCCGGCGCTGGCGCGGGCCAGCATGTTGGCGTCGATCGTGTCGCTGAGGGTCGGGACGAGGACATCGGCGCGCATCATCGCCGCGACCAGCTCCTCGCGGGTCATCGGCGCATCGCTCTCGCGCAGCTCGACGTCGAACAACTCCTTCATCCGGGTCTCGACGACCTCGGGCAACCGTCGCGTCACGACAACAGTCAGTCGCGGTGCGGGCATGACTGGACTCTCCTCTCTTCCAAACGCCTCTGCTTGGGTGCAAAGTGGCCTTCAACGGGGCAAGGCACAAGGCCCCGGCAGAGCAGATATGGCATAAAAGTGGATGTTAGCGCAATTTTATTGCGCGGCCGTTGCGTCAGGACCGATGCGGCGGGGCGTCCCGGGTGGGCAGGACGATGCGGGCAGGCAAGAGCACGATGATGGCGCTGGTTCTGGCGCTGGCGCTGACCGGCGCAGCACTGGCACAGGAGGAGGAAGACGATTCTCCCCCGCCCTCGGATCTCGATGTTTCGCTTGCCGTTGCGGCGCAGAATGGGCGCGGGCCGGTGACCAACCTGCCGCTGCCGCGCTATGTCTCGCTGAAGGGCTCGGAGGGCAACGCGCGCCGCGGCCCCTCGCTCAGCCACCGCATCGACTGGGTGTTCAAGCATGCCGGCATGCCGCTGCGCATCACCGCCGAATTCGGCCACTGGCGCCGGGTCGAGGACCGCGACGGGGCCGGGGGCTGGGTGCATTACGCGATGCTGTCGGGGGTGCGCACGGTGATCGTCGAGGAGGACATGACCCAGCTCCATGCCCGCGGCGACGAGAAATCCGCGGTGGTGGCCCTTGCCGAAACCGGCGCCATCGCCAAGCTTGGCGACTGCACGATCGATTGGTGCGAGATCAGTGCCGGCGATGCCGACGGCTGGGTGCCAAAGACCAAGATCTGGGGCGTCGACCCCAAGGAAATCCGTGACTAGCCCGCCCTGACGCGATACGGACGGGGCCCGAAAACGACTCAGGACCGGTGCCATGTCCTATAGTGAAGATCAGCAACGCCTGAACCTCTCGGCCGGGCTTGCCTCGGTCGGTGTCGCGGCCGCACTCGTCGTGCTCAAGCTCTGGGCGCTGTGGGCGACGGGGGCGCTGTCGATCGCCGCCTCGCTTGCCGACAGCGCGATGGACCTGCTGATCTCGCTCGCCGGGCTTGGCGCCATCGTCTATGCCGCCCGCCCTGCCGACGAGGACCACGCCTTCGGCCATACCTCGGTCGAGGATCTGACCTCGCTCGGTCAGGCGATCTTCGTCTTCGGCTCGGGCTGCGCGATCCTGTGGGCGGCCGGCCACCGGCTGGTGACGCCCGAGCCGCACGCGCTCGCCGCCGAGGGCGCGGGCATCGCGGTGATGTCGGTCTCGGCGGTGGTCACGCTCTTCCTCGTCGGCTGGCAGGCGCGCGTCGCGAAACGCACCGGCAACAAGGTCGTCGCCGCCGACATGCTGCATTACGTGGGCGACCTGATGCCGACGCTCGGCGCAATCCTCGCGCTGATCCTGTCGGCGCAGTTCGGCTGGTCGCGCGTCGACAGCGTGGTGGCGATCCTCGCTGCGCTGATCATGCTGCGCGGCGCGGCGAAGATCGGCGTCGAGGGCTGGCACGCGCTGATGGACCGCTCGGCCCCGCACGAGGTGGTCGAGAGCATCGCCGAGATCGCGCAGATCTGGCCCGGCGTGCGCGGCTTCCACGACCTGAAGACCCGCACCGCCGGGGCGAAGCTCTTCGTGCAGCTGCATATCGAGCTTGACCCCGAGCAGTCGCTGATGGCCGCACACGAGATCGCCGCCAGCCTGAAGCGCGCGATCATCGAGGCCTATCCGCAGGCCGACGTGATCATCCACATGGACCCCTGGCTGCGCGACAAGCGGCGCTGAGAGGGGCAGGCCCCGGGGGGCGCGGCCCCCCGAGGTATTTCAGTCAAGATCAAAGGGAACGCGGCGCTCAGGCCACGTCCAGAAGCCCGCGCCCCTTCAGCAATGCCTCGACCCCGGGCATCTTGCCGCGGAAATCAAGCCATTCCTCATCGGCCGGGCGCGAGCCGCCCTTCGACAGGATGCAGGCCTCGAGCCGCTTCGCGGTCTCCGGATCGAAGGGATTGCCGGTCTCTTCGAAGGCGGCGAAGGCATCGGCGTCCATCACCTCGGACCACATGTAGCTGTAATAGCCCGAGGAATAGCCGTCGCCCGAGAACACATGGCTGAAATGCGGCGTCGCGTGGCGCATCCGGATCGCATGCGGCAGGCCGATCGCGGCCAGCACCTCGGCCTGTTTCGCCATCGGATCGGCCGGGGCGGCGCCGTCATGGAACTCGAGATCGACGAGCGCCGAGGCGATGTATTCGACGGTCGAGAAGCCCTGATCGTAGGTGCCCGCCGCCAGCAGCTTGTCGCGCAGCGCCTTCGGCATCGGTGCGCCCGTCTGCCAGTGGCGCGCGTGTTTCTCGAGCACCTCGGGCACGTCGAGCCAATGCTCGTTCAGCTGGCTCGGCAGCTCGACGAAATCGCGCGCCACCGAGGTGCCCGAGACGAACTGATAGGTCACGTCGCTGAGCATCTGGTGCAGCGCATGGCCGAATTCGTGGAACAGCGTGCGGGCGTCGTCATGGCTCAGCAGCGCCGGCGACCCCTTGGTGAAGTTGCACACGTTGACGACGATCGGATGGGTCTCGCCGCCCAGCTTCTTCTGGCTGCGCATCGCCGAGCACCAGGCGCCCGAGCGCTTCGAGCCGCGGGCGAAATAGTCGCCGAGGAAGACCGCCACATGCCGGCCCGCGCGCGTCACCTCCCAGCCCCGCACGTCGGGGTGGTAGAACGGGCCGTCGAGTTCGCGGAACTCGAGCCCGAAGAGGCGGTGCGCACAGTCGAAGACCGCGCCGATCATCGCCTCGAGCGAGAGATAGGGTTTCAGCGCGGCCTCATCGAAGTCATGCTCGGCGACGCGGCGCTTTTCCGAGTAATAGCGCCAGTCCCAAGGCTCGAACGTGCCGTTGAGACCGTCGGCATGCATCATCCGGGTGAGGATCTCGGCATCGGCCTCGGCGCGCGCCTTCGCCGGTGCCCAGACCCGCATCAGCAGGTCGCGGACATGCTCGGGGGTCTTTGCCATCTCGGGCTCGAGCTTGTAGGCGGCAAAGCTCGGATAGCCCAGAAGCTTCGCCCGCTCCTCGCGCAGCGCGAGAATCTCGGCCGCGTTCGCGCGGTTGTCGGTCGGCCCGCCATTCGCGCCGCGCGCGGTCCAGGCCTCATAGGCGAGCTCGCGCAGCTCGCGGCGCGGGCTGAACTGCAGGAAGGGCACGATCAGCGAGCGGTTGAGGGTGAGCACCGGCCCCCCGGCGCCGCGCTCGCGCCCGGCCTCGCGCGCCGCCTCGACGACGAACGCGGGCAGACCCTCGAGGTCTTCCTCGGCGAGCGGGCGGAACCAGTCGCGCTCGTCGGCGAGCAGGTTCTGCGAGAAAGCGGTCGAGAGCACCGCAAGGCGCTCCTTCACCGCACTCATCCGCGCCGCCGCCGCGCCCTCGAGCGCCGCACCCGAGCGGATGAACATCTTGTAATAGAGCTCGAGCACCCGTGCCTGCTCGGCCGTCAGGTCAAGCGCCGCGCGCCCCTGCCACAGCGCCGCGACGCGGGCGAACAGCGGCCGGTTCATCGTCACCTCGGAGGCGAAGGCCGCCATCTTCGGCGCCAGATCGCGCATCAGCGCCTCGCGCGCGGGCGTGCTGTCGGCGCCGGCGAGGTTGTAGAACACCCCCGCCACCCGGTCGAGCAGCCCCTCGGCCAGCTCCATCGCCTCGATCGTGTTGGCAAAGCTCGGCGCCTCGGCGGTCTCGGCGATCGCCGCGATATGCGCGCGCGCCTCGGTCAGCGCCGCCTCGAAGGCTGGGGCGAAATCCGCGTCGCGGATCTCGGCGAAGGGGGGAAGCTCGAACGGGCCGGTCCAGCCGGCCAGAAGCGGATTGGTCATCGCATGTCTCCTTTGCGCTCAAGCTAGGCGTGCGGGGCGCCAAGGAAAAGGGCCGGAGCGGGGCGCTGCCCCGCACCCCGGAGTATTTTTGCCAAGAAAAAGCCTCCGGGCTTTTCCTGGCCCAAATACTCCCGCCGGAGGCGCCTGTCAGCGCGCGGGGCCGCGCCGGCGCAGCCGGGTCTCGAGCCGGCGCAGGGCCAGAGACAGGGTCACCGTCATCGCGAGATAGAGCAGCGCCACCATGTTGTAGGTCTCGAGATAGCGGAAATTCCCCGAGGCCGCGACCTTGCCGAGTTGGGTGATATCGGCCACGCCCAGCACCGAGACGAGCGAGCTGTCCTTGACCATGGCGACGAAGTCATTGCCGAACGGCGGCAGGATGGTGCGCAGGGCCTGCGGCCAGACGATCAGGCGAAAGCGCAGCCAGGGGCCAAGGCCGAGCGCCGAAGCCGCCTCGATCTGGCCCTCGGCGACCGAGAGGATGCCGGCGCGGAAGATCTCGGCGAGAAAGGCGGCATAGGCGAGGATCAGCGCGAAGACCGCACGCGCGATCAGCGGCACGGCCCGGGTCTGCACCTCGGGCAGGCCAAGCGCGTTCCAGCCCGCGAGGACGAGCGGCACCAGCGCGAAGGCGACGTAGAGGAGCAGCACGACGATCGGCACGCCGCGCATCACCTCGACATAAAGCCGCGCCGCCTGCCGCAGCCAGAGGTGGCGCGAGAGCGAGGCGACCGCGAGCGCGAGGCCAAGCGCCATCGCGCCGAGAAAGGCCGTGACGGTGACCGCAATGGTGATGCCGATGCCGCGCGACAGCGTGGCGAGGATGCGCGCATAGACCGGATCGCGCGCCACCATCACCGCGACGGCAAGGCCCGCGGCGGCGAGCACCACGAGCCACCAGGGAAAGTCACGGCCCTCGTCGCGTCTCATTCCCCGAGCTTGGTGTCGACGAACCACTTCTTCGTCAGCTTCGCGAAGGTGCCGTCCGATTTCATCTCCTTGATCGCGGCGTCGACCGGGGCGACCAGCGTGGAGCCCTTCGGGAAGATGAAGCCGAAATCCTCGGACCCGAGCCGGCCGCCGACGATCTTCAGCGCACCGTTCGAGGCAGCGGCATAGGCTTCGCCCGCGGCGCTGTCGGTCAGCACGAGATCGACATCGCCCGCCTTCAGCGCCTCGAGCCCGGCGCCGAAGGTCTCGAACATCTTGATGCGCGGGTTCGCCTCGTTGCCGTCGAGCACCTCGTAGACCCCGACATAGAAGGGCGTGGTGCCGGGCTGCGCCGCCATCAGCAGCTTCGGATCGGCGGCAAAGCCTTTCGCGTCGGAAAAGCGGGTCTCGTCGCCGCGCACCAGCATGATCATCTCGGACCGCATGTAGGGGGTCGAGAAATCGACCGATTCCCTGCGGTCGTCGCGGATGGTGATGCCGTCCATGCCGATGTCGAACTGGCCCGAGGAAATTGCCGGGATCATCGCGTCCCAGCTCGAGTGCTGATAGTCGACCTGCATGTTCAGCCGCCGGGCGATCTCGTTCATCGCGTCATATTCCCAGCCGACGGCGACGCCCTCCTTGTCGAGGAATTGCAGCGGCGGGTAGGTGTTCTCCGTGACCACCGTGACGGACCGGCCGCCAAGGTCGGGCAGCTCGGCGAAGGCCGGTGCCGCAGCAAGCAGGATGGCGAGGAGAAAAGGGACTTTCATTGCGACGATGCTCCGCGGGACAATACTGCGGCCAAGGCTATGCCCGGCCCCCTAAGGTGTCCAGCGGCGCCCCGTGCCCGGCCCCGCAAACCGGACAGTCGTTGCGCCGTTTCACCACGATCTGCCGGCTTTCGCCCCAGAGCGCATCGTGGATGAGCAGCCGCCCGCGCAGGCCCTGCCCGGCACCGGTGATTTCCTTGATCGCCTCGCTGGCCATCATCGCGCCGATCACGCCCGGCAAGGCGCCGACCACCCCCGCCTCGGCGCAGCTGGGGGCAAGCCCCGCAGCCGGGATCACCGGAAAGACGCAGGCGAGGCAGGGCGCGTCATGGGCCGGGTCGAACAGGCTCAGCTGCCCTTCCCATTGCGCGATCGCGCCCGAAAGGAGCGGCTTGCCCGCCGCGACGCAGGCCCGGTTGACGAGATGGCGGGTGTCGAAATTGTCGGAGCCGTCGAGGATCAGGTCATACTCCGCGATCAGCGTGCTGGCCTCGGCCTCGGTCAGGCGCAGGGCATGGGGGCGCACCTCGATGTCGGGGTTCAGCGCCAGCATCGCGTCACGCGCCGAGGCGACCTTGGGCCGGCCGATGTCGGCGGTGCGGTGGATCACCTGGCGCTGCAGGTTCGAGAGCGACACGGTGTCGTCATCGACCACGCCGATCGTGCCCACCCCTGCCGCCGCCAGATACAGAAGCACCGGCGCGCCAAGCCCGCCCGCGCCGATCACCAGCACCTTCGCCGCCTTCAGCCGGCGCTGCCCGGTGCCGCCCACTTCGCGCAGGAAGATGTGGCGGGCATAGCGCTCGAGCTCTTCGGGGCTCAGCGTGCCGGGCTTCGGCTCGGCGGCCTGCGGCGGCGCCGGTGCGGGTTCCGGCAGCGGCTGCGCATGGGCGCGCAACCAGCGCAGCCCGGTGCGATAGCTCAGCACGACCGCGGCCACCGCCCCAAGGCCGAGCCAGCCCGCGAGCGAGCCGCCGACCGCGCCGCGCAGCGGGTGCCCTTCGGCGAAGATCAGATAGGCCAACACGAAGCCTGCCCAGAGTGCCGCCAGCACGGTCAGGATCAGCCGCCCCGGCACCCGCAGCACGAGGCCGAGCGCGATCACGCCCGCAAGCAGCACAAGGCCGGTCATCACTGCCTGCCGGTCGAGCCGAAGCCACCCGCGCCGCGTTCGGTCTCGCTCAGCGCCTCGGCGAACTCGTAGCGCGCCTGCACCACCGGGGCGATCACCGCCTGGGCGATACGCTCGCCGTGGTGGAGCGTATAGGGCTCACGGCCGAGGTTGATCAGCAGCACGCCAAGCGGGCCGCGATAGTCGCTGTCGATGGTGCCGGGCGTGTTCGGCAGGCTGATCCCATGCTTGAGCGCCAGCCCCGAGCGCGGGCGGATCTGCATCTCGAACCCCTCGGGGATCTCGACCAAGAGCCCGGTGGGCACCACGGCGCGCTGCAGCGGATAGAGGGTGAAGCCGTGCATCCGGTCGTCGGGCTTCAGGTTGGCCCGGATATCGGCTCCGGCCGAGCCCGGGGTCTCGTAGCGCGGCAGGGCGATCTCGGGATCGGCCCAGTCCTCGCGCATCACCTTGATGATCGGCGTCACCTGTCGTTCCTTCCCTGTCTCAGCCGGCATTCAGCGCGGCGGCAATGCGGGCGGCCAGACGCCGGGCGACGGCATCCTTGCCCATCCGCTCCCAGCTTTCGGCGCCCGCGGCGTCGATGATCGTCACCGCGTTCTCGCTGCCGCCCATGATCCCGGTGGCGGGGCTGACGTCATTCGCCACGATCCAGTCACAGCCCTTGCGGGCGCGCTTCTCGGTGGCGTGGCGCAGCACGTCATGGGTCTCGGCGGCAAAGCCCACGACCAGGCGCGGCCGCCCCTCGCTGCGGCGCGAGATCGTGGCGAGAATGTCGGGGTTCTCGGCGAAGTCGAGCGCCGGGGCGCGGCCGGTGCCGTCCTTCTTCATCTTCTGCCCGCTTTCGTTCGCCACCCGCCAGTCGGCGACGGCGGCGGCAAAGACCGCTGCCTCGGCGGGCAGCGCGGTCTCGACGGCGGCCAGCATCTCGCGCGCGGTCTCGACCCGCACCACCTCGACGCCCGCGGGCGGCGGCACGGTGGCGGGCCCGGTGACGAAGGTCACCCGCGCGCCAAGGTCGCGCAGCGCCGCGGCGAGCGCCGTGCCCTGCGCCCCCGAGGAGCGGTTGGCGATGTAGCGCACCGGGTCGATCGGCTCGTGCGTCGGGCCCGAGGTGACAAGGATGTGCCGCCCCGAAAGCGGCCCCGTGGTCAGCGCCTGGTCGATCGCCGCGACGATCGTGGCGGGCTCGACCATCCGGCCCGGGCCGAACTCGCCACAGGCCATGTCGCCCTCGGTCGGGCCGGCGAAAAGCACGCCATCGGCCCTGAGCGTCGCGATATTGCGCTGCGTCGCGGGGTGGTCCCACATCCGCACGTTCATCGCCGGCGCGATCAGCACCCGCTTGTCGGTGGCCAGAAGCAGCGTCGAGGCCAGGTCATTCGCAAGGCCTGCCGCCATCTTCGCCATCAGATCCGCCGTCGCCGGCACCACCACGACCAGATCGGCCGCACGGCTGAGCTGGATATGGCCGATCTCGGCCTCGTGCGTCAGATCGAAGAGGTCGGTGTGCGCCGCCTCGCCCGCCAGCGTCGAGACGGTGAGCGGGGTGACGAACTGCGCCCCGGCCGCGGTCAGCACCGGCGTCACCGCCGCCCCCTGCCCGCGCAACAGCCGGATCAGTTCGGGCACCTTGAAGGCCGCGATGCCGCCGCCGATGATCAGAAGTATCCGCTTGCCTGCGAGCATCGTCCCCTCCGCCTTTCGCACAGCTTTAGGCGCGCCGCCGCGGGGGCGCAACTATTGGAAGGCCTTGCACGGGTCTTCGCGGGCGGCGGGCGGGGTGACGATCCAGACATCGAAGGGCTGCGCTCCCTCGGCCGGCGCCTCGATCTGGCCAAGCGCGAGAAGCGTCACCCCGGGCGCGGCCTTGCGGATCAGCGCGGGCACAGCGCGGTCGGTGCGGGCATGCCCCGATCCGGTGATCAGCGCCACCGGCCCGCCGGTCTCGGCCAGCGCGCGCAGCGTCGTCTCGGCAAAGGCGCCATCGCGCAGCCGCTGCGCCGCGACCATGCCGGGCAGGATCTCGGCCGGCAGGGCATTGCAATGATCGGCCTGCGTCTCGGCCTCGAGCTCGGCTTGCAGCGCCGCCGGATAGGGCTGATCGAGGCCGAAGCGCGCCGCCTGCGGGAAGATCGTCGCCAGCGGCTCGGTCATCGCGCGCCGCACCTCCGCGCGCGGCAGCGCCGCGCCATAGATCTTCGCCGCGGGCGCCGCTTCGAAGATCGGCGCATAGAGCGCGAAATCGGGCCAGCCGGCCGCGTCCCAGCCAAGCGCCTTGCCCAGTGCCACAGGATCGGCGCGCAATTCGGGCGTGACCTTCGCCGCCTGTTCGGGGCTCAGCATCTCGAACACCAGCGCGGCGGGTTTCAGCGCCGCCACCGCGGCCGCCTGAGTGCGGTGGTGCAGGGCATTGTCATGCACCTCGCCCAGCACCGCGACCTGCGGCGGATCGGCGGTAATGCGGGCGACGAGCGCGTCGGCGGGAATCTCTTCGGCCGCGGCGGGCGCCGCGAGAAGGGCGAGGCAAAGGGCAAGTGTCTTCATGCGAAGAAACTTGCAACCTCCGGCCCGTGACCTTCAAGGCTTTTCCGCATCTTGCCGAAGGCCTGCGCCTCGAGCTGGCGGATTCTCTCCTTCGAGAGGCCCAGCTCGGCACCCAGACTTTCGAGCGTGCGCGGTTCGTCGATCAGCCGCCGCTCGGTGACGATGTAGCGTTCGCGCGGCGTCAGCCGCCCCATCGCCTCGTCGAGCCAGCCGCGCATCAGCGCGCCGTCGTGGCTTTCGGTCACCGCCTCTTCCGGGCTGGCGCCGTCATCCTCGAGCGTGTCGACCCATTCGCGCCCGTCCTCGTCGCCCGACTGCATCGCGTTGAGCGAAAAGTCCGAGCCCGAAAGCCGGCCCTCCATCATCTCGACATCGGCAAGCGGCACGCCGATCACCGCCGCCACCCGCTCGCGCAGCCGCGCGCCGTCAAGGCTGACGCCCTCGGCATCGGCCTCGCGCTCGATCTGCGCCTGCACACGCTTCATGTTGAAGAACAGCGACTTTTGCGAGCTGGTCGAGCCGGTGCGCACCATCGACCAGTTGCGCATGACGAATTCCTGGATCGAAGCCTTGATCCACCACACCGCATAGGTCGAGAAGCGCACGCCGCGCTCGGGGTCGAACTTGTCGGCCGCCTTCATCAGCCCGAGCGAGGCTTCCTGGATCAGGTCGTTCATCGGCGCGCCATAGCGCCGGAATTTCGACGCCATCGAGATCGCAAGCCGCATATAGGCGGTGACAAGGCGATGCAGCGCCTGCTCGTCGCGCCGGTCACGCCAGGCGCGGGCAAGCTCCGCCTCGGTCTCCGCGTCGAGATACTCCGCGCGCATCGCCCGCCGCGGCAGCGTTTCGTCTGTCATTCCATCGAGTGCCATGGCCAGTCTCCCGGGTCTCCCACCCAACTGTCGGCGTGCTCTGCCCCACCACTATGCCCGATCGGCGGCTTGATGTCTTGCCCGGCGAAAGGGTTCTCACAAAAAAGTTTAGTCTTTCATGCAGGATTTCCGGGCGTCGTTTTCGACACTCCGGCGGCCGGATGCGAAGTGCTGCCGTTATCGTTAACATTTCAGCAACCACGGTGCGCCAGGCTGGGACGATCTGGCGGAGGGGGCGATGGTCGCAAAGACCTACACCGTGGCGTTCGAGGGGGTCGAGGCGCGACTCGTCGAGGTGCAATGTGCGCTGGCCGCGGGCATGCCCGCCTTCTCGATCGTCGGTCTGCCCGACAAGGCGGTGAGCGAGGCCCGCGAGCGGGTGCGCGCGGCGCTCGCGGCATTGTCGATCGCCCTGCCGATGCGGCGGATCACGGTGAACCTGTCGCCCGCCGATCTGCCGAAGGAGGGCTCGCATTTCGACCTGCCGATCGCGCTTGGCCTGCTCGCTGCGATCGGCGTCGTGCCACCCGAGGAGGTCGAGGGGCTGGTCTCGCTGGGCGAGCTGTCGCTCGACGGGCGCGTGGTGGCGGTGAGCGGGGCGCTGCCCGCGGCGATGGCCGCGGCCGAGGAGGACCGCGCCCTCCTCTGCCCCGCCGCCTGCGGCGCCGAGGCCGCCTGGGTCGCCGCAACCCCGGTCTTTGCCGCGGCCACGCTGAATGACGCGATCCGCCACCTGACGACGCAGGCGCCGCTCGCCCCCGCCCGCCCGGGCGAGGTCACCGCCGCCACCACCACGCGCGATCTGCGCGACGTGAAGGGCCAGGAACGGGCAAAGCGCGCGCTCGAGATCGCCGCGGCGGGGCGGCATCACCTGATGATGGTCGGCCCGCCCGGCGCCGGCAAGTCGATGCTCGCCGCGCGCCTGCCCGGCATCCTGCCCGAGCTGACCCCCGTCGAAGCGCTCGAAACCTCGATGATCCACTCGGTCTCGGGGCTGCTCGGCGACGGCGGCATCTCGCGCAGCCGCCCGTTCCGCGAACCGCACCACACCGCCTCGATGGCAGCGATGATCGGCGGCGGCCGCGGCGCCCGGCCGGGCGAGGTCAGCCTTGCCCATAACGGCGTGCTGTTCATGGACGAATTCCCGGAATTCCCGCGCGCCGTGCTCGAAACCCTGCGCCAGCCGGTCGAGACCGGCGAGGTGGTGGTGGCCCGCGCCAACGCCCATGTGCGCTATCCCTGCCGCTTCCTGCTGGTCGCCGCTGCAAACCCCTGCCGCTGCGGCCATCTGGGCGATGCGGCCCGCGCCTGTGCCCGCGCGCCCGGCTGCGGCGCCGACTATCTCGGCCGGATCTCGGGGCCGCTGATGGACCGCTTCGATCTGCGCATCGAGGTGCCGGCGGTCGACTGGCGTGCGCTCGAGCTGCCCGCCGCAGGCGAGGGCTCGGCCGAGGTCGCGGCGCGCGTGGCGGCCGCCCGCGCGGTGCAGACGCGCCGCTTTGCCGAGGTGCCCGGGGTGCGGGTGAATGCCGAGGCCGAGGGCGCTCTGCTCGAAGAGATCGCCGCCCCCGATGCCGAAGGCCGCGCGCTTCTGGGCCGCGTCGCCGAGCGCTTCGGGCTGACCGCCCGCGGCTATCACCGGGTGCTGCGCAGCGCGCGCACGATCGCCGACCTCGACGGGGCAGACCGGGTCCGCCTGCCGCATCTGGCGGAAGCGGTCAGCTATCGCCTCACTGCCGGTCCGGCAGGCTGAGCATCTGCCGCGCCGCCCGCGCCGCATCGCTCAGCGCCGCGCGCGCCTCGGGCACCCAGCCGTCGAAGAAATGCCATACATGCAGCGCATCGGGCCAGCTCTGCACCGTGACCTCGGCGCCGAAGCCACGCAGCCGCTCGGCCATGCGCAGACTGTCGTCCCGCAGGATCTCGCTTTGCGAACAGTGCAGCAGCACCGGCGGACAGCCCGGGAAGGCCGCGAACAGCGGCGAGGCATCGGGGTCGTCGGCAGCATGAGCGCCAAGGTACAGCCGCGCCACCTCGTCGAGCCGCTCGGCCGGCAGCATCGGGTCGGTCGCCGCATTCTCGCGGATCGAGGCCCCCGAACCGGTCAGGTCGGTCCAGGGCGAAAAGGCGATCAGCCCGGCCGGCGGCGTGCCCCGTGCACACAGCCGCGCGAGCAGCGCGAGCGCCAGCCCGCCGCCCGCGCTGTCGCCCGAGAGCACGATCTGCCCCGGCGCATAGCCGCGCGCCATCAGCTCGTCCCAGACCGCAAGCGAATCGGTCAGCGCGGCCGGGTGCGGGTGCTCGGGCGCAAGGCGATGGTCGGGCAGGATCACCTCGAGCCCGGCCAGCCGCGCGAACCGCGCCATCATCGCCAGATGCGTGCGCGGCCCGCCCGCGACATGGGCGCCCCCATGCAGATGCAGCACAAGCGCGCCGCGCGCGGCCGGACCGGAGCGCACCGACAGCGCCGGCCGCCCGCCCAGCACCAGCGGCAGCGCGGCGACGAAGGGCGGCATGCGGAAGGCCAGCACCGCGCCCCGCTCCATCGCGCCGCGCGCCAGATCCGGGTCGATCACCCGCGCCATCTGCGGCTTCGCCAGCAGCCCCGCCAGGCGCCCGAGCAGCCGCAGCCGCAGACTCACCGCGTCGCCCGCTTCGCCTCGATCACCTGCCAGATCTTCTCGGCGATATTCGTGCCCTCGAAGCGCTCCAGCTCCAGGATGCCGGTGGGCGAGGTGACGTTGATCTCGGTCAGCCAGTCGCCGATCACGTCGATGCCGACGAAGACCTGGCCCTTCTCGCGCAGCACCGGGCCGATGCGGGCGCAGATCTCGAGATCGCGTTCGGTCAGGCCGACCTTCTCGGGCCGCCCGCCGACATGCATGTTCGAACGCGTCTCGCCCTCGGCCGGCACGCGGTTGATCGCACCGACGGGCTCGCCGTCGACCAAGATGATGCGCTTGTCGCCCTGCACCACGGCGGGCACGTATTTCTGCACGATCAGCGGCTCGCGGCTGATGCCGGTGAACAGCTCGTGCAGCGAGGCGAGATTGCGGTCGTTCGGATCGAGCCGGAACACGCCGGCGCCGCCGTTGCCGTAAAGCGGCTTCAGGATCACGTCGCCATGGCGCGCCTTGAATTCGCGGATCGTGGCAAGGTCGCGCGCGATCAGCGTCGGCGGCGTCAGATCCGGGAAGTTCAGCACCAGAAGCTTCTCGGGCGAGTTGCGCACCCAGAACGGGTCGTTGACGACCAGCGTCGCCGGGTGAATGCGCTCGAGGATATGGGTCGTGGTGATATAGCCCATGTCGAAGGGCGGATCCTGACGCAGCCAGACCACGTCGAAATCGGCGAGATCGACCTCGGCCTCGGCACCAAGGGTGAAGTAGTTTCCCTTCTCGCGCCGCACGGTCAGCGGCCAGCCGCGGGCAAGCACCCTGCCCTCGCGGTAGATCAGCTTGTCGGGCGTGTAGTAGAACAGCTCATGCCCCCGCGCCTGCGCCTCTTCGGCCAGCCGGAAGGTGCTGTCGGCGTCGATGTTGATCGCGCCGATCGGGTCCATCTGGATCGCAACTTTCAAGGCCATGTCGCCCCCTTTCGTTGCGCCCTTGATGCCCCGGCCTTGGCCGCGATGCAATCGGCTCAGTCGAAGTGATAGGCGTTCTCGAGAATCTCGATCCGCCCCTGCGCATCGACCAGCGCCACATCGAAGCGCCGGTCGAGATTGGCGCAATCGGGAGCGCCTGCGACGAACTCGTCGGCCGAGACGAAGATCCGGCGCATCTGCCGCCGGGTCAGCCGCTCGGCCGCCCAGGCATGGGTCTGCGCCCGCTTCACCTCGATGAAGATCACCGTGCCGCCCTCGCGCGCGATCAGGTCGATCTCGCCGCCATAGTGGCCACGCCAGCGCTGCGCGGCGATGTGCCGCCCCGCCTGCCGGTAATGGTCGGCGACCTGATGCTCGGCCGCAAGGCCGGCATGGTAGGACATCGCTCCGCTCATCTGCCCTTCTCCAGCTCCAGCGCGGCCTGATAGACCTCCCGCCGGGGCAGCCCCAGCAGGCCGGCCACTTCGGCCGCCGCATCCTTGACACTCATGCGCGCGAGACGTTCCCGCAACGCGGCTTCCACCTCCTCCGCGCCGACGACACGCTCGGCGGCGCGATCGACGAGGACAACGATTTCCCCCTTCACCGGCGCCGCGGAAAATTCCTCGGCGAGGGTGGCGAGCGTGCCGCGCCGCACCTCCTCGAATCGCTTGGTGAGTTCGCGGCAGACCACGGCAGCGCGATCTGCTCCGTATTCTGTCACCAGATCCCCTAACATTTCCCCAACGCGTTTCGGCGATTCGTAGAAAACCAGCGTCGCCGGCACGGCGGCGAAGTCGCGCAGCCACTTGCGGCGGGCGGAACCGCCGCTCGGCGGGAAGCCGGCGAAAAGGAACCGGTCGGTCGGCAGCCCGGAGACGGTGAGCGCCGCCAGCACCGCCGAGGGCCCGGGGGCGGCATAGACCGGATATCCCGCCTCGATCGCGGCGCGGCCGAGGTGATAGCCCGGATCCGAGACGAGCGGCGTGCCCGCCTCCGAGGCATAGGCGACCGACAGCCCCTCGCCGAGCGCCCGCAACAGCCGCGCCCGCGCGCCCTCGCCGCTGTGGTCGTGGTAGGCAAGGACCACCCGGCCGGCGAGCGGCACGCCGTGGATCTCCATCAGGTGGCGCAGGGTGCGGGTGTCCTCGGCGGCCAGCACGTCGGCCTCACGCAGGATATCGAGGGCGCGCAGGGTGATGTCGCGCGCCGCCCCGATCGGCGTCGCGATGAAGTGCAGCCCCGGCACAAGCGCCCGTCCGCCGGAAACACGTTCCCGCGCCGGCAGGCTTTCGCCGCCTTCCTCTTCCAGATCCATCGCCGGCACCTTTCGTCGCTGCTGCAAAGTTTACTTCACGGGGCGAAACGCTTAGGGTTCGACCGTGGTCCCCCTGCCGTTGGAACAGAGGTCGTTCATGTTTGCGAAATTGCGTAGCCCCCGCAACCCCGTGCTGAAATTCGGCGCGATGCTCTCGGCGCTCTGGCTTGCCGCCTGCACCCCCGGCACCGAGGGCGGCGCGGGCCCGCGGCTGAGCTCGGGCGAGGCGGTGCCGGTGGCGCTGCTGGTGCCCGGCGGCTCGGGCGCGACGGGCGACGAGACGCTGGCGAAATCGCTGCGTCAGGCCGCCGAGCTCGCGATCTCCGACCTCGACGGGGTGAAGATCGACCTGCGCGTCTACAACACAGGCGGCAGCCCGGCGCAAGCCGCCGAAGCCGCGACCAAGGCCGTCGACGCCGGCGCGAAGATCATCCTCGGCCCGGTCTTCGCCGAGGCGGCGAATGCCGCAGGCCTCGCCGTCGCGAACCGCGGCGTGAGCGTGCTGTCCTTCTCGAACAACACCGACATCGCCGGCGGCAACGTCTTCGTGCTCGGCCCGACCTTCCCGAACACCGCGAACCGGCTGGTCAGCTATGCCGCGGCGCAGGGCAAGCGGCGGATCCTGGTGGTCAATGACCAGACCACCGCGGGCGAGATCGGCGCCCGCGCGATCACCGCCGCGATCGCGCGCAGCGGTGCCAGCAATGCCGGGCAGATCTCCTATCCGTTCTCGCAGCAGGACGTGACCAATGTCGCGCCGCAGATCGCCGCCCAGGTGCGGGGCGGCGGCGTCGACGCGCTGTTCCTGACCGCCGACACCGCCGGCGCGCTGCCGCTGCTCGCCCAGCTTCTGCCGCAGCAGGGCGTCGATCCGGCGCAGACCAAGTTCATCGGCCTCACCCGCTGGGACATTCCGCCCGCCACGCTCGCCCTGCCCGGGCTGCAGGGCGGCTGGTTCGCCCTGCCCGACCCGAACCTGAACAGCCGCTTCAGGGCGCGTTACCAGACCGCCTTCGGCACGGCCCCGCATCCGATCGCCGGGCTCGCCTATGACGGCATCGCGGCGATCGGCGCCCTGGTCAAATCCGGCCGTTCCGATGCGCTCTCGCGCGGTGCGCTGACCCAGCCCGCGGGCTTCGTCGGCGTCAACGGCATCTTCCGGCTGCGCTCCGACGGCAGCAACGAGCGCGGTCTCGCCGTGGCCGAGATCCGCAACAACCAGGTCGTGGTGATCGACCCGGCCCCGAGATCCTTCGGCGGCGCCGGCTTCTGAGCCGGCCCCGTCCCTTCCAGCAGAGGCCCCACCCGGGACATGGCGACCAAGTGACCGACCTTCCGACCTCCGCCCCGGCCTCGACCGGGGCGCCCTTGCTTCTGAGCCCCGACCGCCTGATCCCCGCGCTCGACGCAGCGCTGTCCGAGACGCGCGACGAGCGCACCTTGCGCACCGAGACCGTGGCCTTCCTTGCCGCCGCGCGCGAGGAGGCGACGCCCTGGATCGAGGCCGATTTCGCCGGCCATCCCCGCTCGGCGCGCGAGACCGTGCTGCATTACGCGCAGATGACCGACGGCATCGTCCGCGCGGTGCTGCATGTCGCCACCGACCGGCTGCACCCGCCCCCCCGCGCCTCGGAGACCGAGCGCCTCGCCGTGCTTGCCGTGGGCGGCTATGGCCGCGCCGAGATGGCGCCGTTCTCGGATGTCGACCTGCTGTTCCTGACGCCCTGGAAGATCACCGCCTGGGCGGAGAGCGTGATCGAGTCGATGCTCTACATGCTGTGGGACCTGAAGCTGAAGGTCGGCCATGCCTCGCGCAGCATCGACGAATGCCTGCATCTCGGCCGCGAGGACGTGACGATCCGCACCGCCCTGCTCGAGCTGCGCCATGTCGCCGGCGACGAGCCGCTCACCGTGCAGCTGACCGAGACGCTGCGCAATGACCTGTTCCGCTCGACCGGCCCCGAGTTCATCGAGGCGAAGCTCGCCGAGCGGGCCGAGCGTCACAAGCGTCAGGGCGGGCAGCGCTATGTGCTCGAGCCGAACGTGAAGGAGGGCAAGGGCGGGCTGCGCGACCTGCAGACGCTCTACTGGATCGCGAAATACATCCACGGCGTGCACAAGGCGGCCGAGCTGGTGCCGCTCGGCGTCTTCACCGCCGAGGAATACCAGCATTTCCGCGACGCCGAGGATTTCCTCTGGGCGGTGCGCTGCCATCTGCACCTGATCGCCGGGCGCGCCTCCGACCAGCTCACCTTCGACATGCAGGTCGAGGTGGCGCGGCGGATGCGCTATACCGACACCGCCGGGCGCCGCGGCGTCGAGGTGTTCATGCAGGACTACTTCCGCCACGCCACGATGGTGGGCGAGGTCACCCGCATCTTCCTGACCAAGCTCGAGGCGCAGCACGTGCGCGTGCCGCCGATCTACAAGCGCCTGTTCCGCCGCCGCAAGCCGCTGATCGCGCCCCTCGTCGACGACAACGGCCGGGTCAACATCGGCGACAGGAAGGCGTTCCTGGCCGATCCGCTGAACCTTCTGCGCATCTTCGAGGAGGCGCTGCGCACCGGGATGCTGATCCACCCCGACGCGATGCGGGTGATCGCCGCACATCTCGACCTGTTCGACGACAAGCTGCGCGAGAACCGCGAGGCGGCACGGATCTTCCTCGACCTGCTGCTCAAGCACGGCAACCCGGAACGCTCGCTGCGGCGGATGAACGAGCTCGGCGTGCTCGCGGCCTTCATCCCCGAATTCGAGCCGATCGTGGCGATGATGCAGTTCAACATGTATCACAGCTACACCGTGGACGAACACACGATCCAGGTGATCTCGACCCTCGCGCAGATCGAGCGCGGCGAGCTGGTCGAGGAGCTGCCGCTGTCGTCCCACATCCTGAAGGAGGGGATCAACCGGCGGGTGATGTATGTGGCGCTGCTGCTGCATGACATCGGCAAGGGCCGGCCCGAGGACCATTCGATCCTCGGCGCGCAGATCGCGCGCAAGGTGGCGCCGCGGCTCGGCCTCAACCCCGAGGAATGCGAGACGGTGGAATGGCTGATCCGCCACCACCTGCTGATGTCGGACGTGGCGCAGAAACGTGACCTGTCCGATCCGCGCACGATCCGCGACTTTGCCAAGATGGTGAAGTCGAAGCGCCGGCTCGAGCTGCTCACCGTGCTGACCGTGTGCGACATCCGCGGCGTCGGCCCGGGGGTGTGGAACAACTGGAAGGCCTCGCTGCTGCGCCGGCTGTATTCCGACACCGCACGCGCGCTCGAACACGGGATGGAGGCGCTCAACCGCGAGCAGCGCACGAGCGAGGCGAAGCGCGCCCTGCGCGAGGCGCTTGCGGGCTGGGAGGCGAAGGACCTGCGCACCGAGCTTGGCCGGCATTACGATCCCTACTGGCAGGGGCTGTCGACCGAGACCCATGTGATCTTCGCCGAGCTCTTGCGCGACCTCGGCGATGACGAGATCCGCATCGACCTGCACCCCGACCCCGACCACGACGCGACGCGCGCGGCCTTTGCGCTGGCCGACCACCCGGGGATCTTCTCCCGGCTTGCCGGCGCGCTGGCACTTGTCGGCGCGAACGTGGTCGATGCGCGCACCTATACCTCGAAGGACGGCTACGCGACCGCCGTCTTCTGGGTGCAGGACAGCGAGGGCCATCCCTACGAGGCCTCGCGCCTGCCGCGGCTGCGCAAGATGATCGACCGCACGCTGAAGGGCGAGGTAGTCGCACGCGACGCGCTGAAGGACCGCGACAAGGTGAAGAAGCGCGAGCGCGAGTTCCGCTTCCCGACCCATATCACCTTCGACAACGAGGGCTCGGACATCTACACCATCGTCGAGGTCGACACCCGCGACCGGCCGGGGCTGCTTTACGATCTGACCCGCGCGCTGGCCTCGTCGAACATCTACATCGCCTCGGCGGTGATCGCGACCTATGGCGCGCAGGTGGTCGACAGTTTCTACGTCAAGGACACCTTCGGGCTGAAACTGTCGAAGACGAAGCAGGAGGCGCTCGACAAGAAGCTGCGCGAGGCGATCACCCGCGGCGCGGAAAGGGCTGCCACGGCATGAAACCGGTCCGCCTGGTGCGCGGATTCCTGACGGTGGGGGGCTGGACCTTCGGCTCCCGCCTGCTGGGATTCGTCCGCGACATGATGATCGCCGCCTATCTGGGCTCGGGCCCGGTGGCCGAGGCCTTCCTCGTCTCCTTCTCGCTGCCGAACATGTTCCGCCGCTTCTTCGCCGAAGGCGCGTTCAACATGGCCTTCGTGCCGATGTTCGCGAAGAAGCTCGAGGCGGGCGACGACCCGAAGGGCTTTGCACAGGATGCCTTCTCGGGGCTTTCCGCGGTGCTGATCCTGTTCACCGTGATCGGCACGCTCGCCATGCCCTGGCTCGTCTGGGCGATGGCCTCGGGCTTTCACGGCGACGAGCGCTTCACCCTCGCCGTGCTCTATGGCCGGATCGGCTTCTCCTACATCCTCTTCATCTCGCTGGTGGCGCTTCTGTCCGGCGTGCTGAACGCGTTTGGCCATTTCACCGAGGCGTCCCTCGTGCCGGTGCTGATGAACCTGATGTTCATCGTGGCGATGTGGATGGCCGACAAGGCGGGCTGGGACATGGGGCTGACGCTTGCCTGGACGGTGCCGCTGACGGGGGTGGCGCAGTTTGCTTTCACCTGGGTCTCGGCGCAGCGGCTTGGCTTTGCGCTCTGGCCCGGCCGGCCCCGGATCACGCCGGAACTCAAGCGCCTGCTGATCATCGCCGGCCCCGCGGTGCTGGCGGGCGGCGTGGTGCAGGTGAACCTGCTCGTCGGGCGCCAGGTGGCGTCCTTCACCGAGGGCGCAGTCGCCTGGCTCAGCTATGCCGACCGGCTCTATCAGCTCCCCCTCGGCGTCGTCGGCATCGCGATCGGCACCGTGCTGCTGCCGGTGCTGTCGCGCCACCTGCGGGCAGGCGACATGGCGGCCTCGCGCGACAGCTTCTCGCGCGGGGCGGAATTCGCGCTGTTCCTGACCGTGCCTGCCGCGGTCGCCCTTGTGGTGATCGCGACACCGCTGATCTCGGTGCTTTACGACCGCGGCGCCTGGCGGGCCGAGGACACCACGGCGACGGCGCTGGCGCTCGCCGCCTATGGCCTCGGCCTGCCCGCCTTCGTGCTGCAAAAGGTGCTGCAGCCGCTTTTCTACGCGCGCGAGGACACGCGCAGGCCGTTCTATTACGCGGTTGTCTCGATGATCACCAATGCGGGCTTTGCCGTCGGCATGATGCCGGTGATGGGCTTCATGGCGGCGGCGCTTGCCACCACGGTCTCGGGCTGGGTGATGGTCGCGCAGCTCTGGTGGGGGGCGCGCAACATGGGCGCGGCCGCGCATCCCGACGCCCGCTTCTGGCGCCGGTTCTGGCGCATCGCCCTCGCCTCGGCGGTGATGGGGGTGCAGCTGTGGTTCACCGCCGACGCGCTTGCGCCGATGCTTGCCGCGCATGGCGCCCGCTGGGGGGCGCTAGCGATCCTGTGCGGGTCGGGGATTGCCGTTTACTTCGGCCTTGGCGCGCTGATCGGCACCTATGGCGCGGGCGAGCTCAGGGCGATGCTGCGGCGCAAGCGGGGCTGAACCCCGCCCCGCGCCCCTGCCTCAGCGCCCGGCCTTCACTGCCCCAGCCTCAGCGCTTGCGCAGCCGCGCCAGCGTGTGGCGCCAGCCGCCCGGCGCGACCAGGAAGCTCAGCCCGAAGCCCGCGACAAAGCCCGCGAATTCGGCGATCCAGTCCAGGGAGCCGCCGAAGATCGCGGCAAAGACCAGCTGGATCGCCATCAGCATGCCGATCAGCGAGAACGCCCGCGTGCGGTTCGCATTCGCCGCCCCAAGCCGCACCCACAAGAGCCAGGTGAAGGCGCCGATCAGCCCATAGGCGCCCGGATAGCCGCCATAAAGCGCACCCTGGGTGACGGGCACCGCGGTATAGACGAGCGCGCCGACGATCGAGGCGCCGAGGAACACCGCCGCCACCGCCCAGCCGCGGAAGATCTCGCCCACCATCTTGCCAAGCGCCAGCACGAACACCAGCACCATCGCCGCATGGGTGAGCGAGCCATGCACGAAGGGATAGGTGACGATCCGCGCCACCTGCCGCCAGGGCCAGAGGTTCTGCGCAATCATCTGGCGCAGGATGCCCGGGTCGAAGGCGAAGCGCTGCAGCGCATCGAGCCGCCAGCCGAGCGCCGCATCCCCCGCCACCCCGGCATGGCCGATCCCGAACAGGATCTCGCCCAGGATGATCGGCCCCGCCAGCAGCCAGACCACCGGCGGCAGCGGGTTCAGCGGGTGTTCGTTCGTGCGATGGTCCATCAGGCCTCCCTCGGGCGGGTCCGGTTGACGCCCCGCGCGCTTTAGCGATAAGCCCTCGCACAGCCGATTTCCAGCCCGGCTGAGGAGCATTGCCATGACCGATCAACCTGCCGCCATCAACGCCAAGTTCAAGCCCCGCGTGTTTTCGGGGATCCAGCCGTCGGGGAACCTGACGCTCGGGAACTATCTCGGCGCGCTCAAGCGCTTTGCCGAGAAGCAGGACGAAGGGATCGAGACGATCTATTGCCTCGTCGACCTTCACGCGATCACGGTCTGGCAGGAACCGGAAGCGCTGAAGCGGCAGACCCGCGAGGCGGCGGCGGCCTTCATCGCCTCGGGCGTCGATCCGTCGCGCTCAGTGCTCTTCAACCAGAGCCAGGTCTCGGCCCATGCCGAGATGGGCTGGCTTCTGAACTGTGTCGCGCGGATGGGCTGGATGAACCGCATGACGCAGTGGAAGGACAAGACCCAGGGCAAGAACGCCGAACAGCAGTCGCTGGGCCTGTTCGCCTATCCGGCGCTGATGGCCGCCGACATCCTCGTCTATCACGCGACGATGGTGCCGGTGGGCGAGGACCAGAAGCAGCATGTCGAGCTGACCCGCGACATCGCGGCAAAGTTCAACCACGATTACAAGACCGACTTCTTCCCGATCCCCGAACCGCTGATCGAGGGCACCGCGACGCGGGTGATGAGCCTGCGCGACGGCACCAAGAAGATGTCGAAATCCGACCCCTCGGATGCGAGCCGGATCAACCTGACCGACGATGCAGACACCATCGCGAAGAAGTTCCGCAAGGCGGTGACCGACCCCGCGCCGCTGCCCGAAAGCCTCGAGGGGCTGGCCGAGCGGCCCGAGGCGCGCAACCTCGTGAACATCTACGCGGCGCTGTCGAACCGGAACGCCGAGGCGGTGATCGCGGAATTCGGCGGTCAGGGCTGGGGCATCTTCAAGCCCGCCCTCGCCGATCTGGCCGTCGCCAAGCTCGAGCCGATCTCGTCGGAAATGTCGCGGCTGATGAACGACCCGGCCGAGATCGACCGGATTCTCGGCGCCGGCGCCGAGCAGGCCCGCGCCATCGCGCAGCCGATCCTCGAAGGCGCGCTCGACATCATGGGCATGGTGCGCGCGCGATAAGCACCGCGCGGGGGCTTTGCGCCCCCGCACCCCCGCAGGATATTTGCAGCGATTGGAAGCGCAGGGATCTCCTGCTTCCAATTGCCGGAAATATCCCGGGGGGTGAATGACCGCAGGTCAGAGGGGGGCAGCGCCCCCCTGCCCCGACGCGGCCCGCGCCTCGGCCCGCGGATAGAGGCGCGCCATCGTCACTCCGCGGGCAAGGTTCAGCGCCATCAATGCCGCCCAGAGTCCGTGATTGCCGAAGGCGGGCAGCAGAAGCGCCAGCGCTGCCGCATAGACCAGCACCGAGAGCATCATCGCGTTGCGCATCTCGCGCGTCAGCGTCGCGCCGATGAAGATGCCGTCGAGGATCCAGCTGGCCACCCCGATCAGCGGCGCGAGGCCGAGCCAGGGCAGATAGAGCCGCGCCGACGCGCGCACCTCGGGTGCCGTGGTCATCGTGTCGATGATGACCGGGCCGGCGAGAAAGAAGACCACGCCCAGAAGCAGCGCACCGCCCGCCGCCCATTGCCCGCTGAGCAGGGCCGCGCGGCGCAGCCGCAAGGGCGATCGGGCGCCGACGGCCTGGCCGACAAGGCTTTCGGCGGCGAAGGCGAAACCGTCGAGCGCGTAGGCGGTGATCTCGAGGAACTGCACCAGCACCTGGTTTGCCGCGAGCGTCACGTCTCCCTGCCCGGCACCAAGGAACAGGAAGGTGGCAAAGCTCGCCTGCAGCAGCACCGAGCGGATCATGATGTTGGTATTGACCCGCGCCATCCGCTTCAGCGGCGCCGCGGCCAGCACAAGCGCCCGGGACAGGCCCGCACCGAAGGCACCGCGCGCGAGCCAGAGGGCCAGCGCCAGCCCCGACGCTTCGGCGATCAGCGTCGCCGCCGCGACGCCCCGCACGCCCCAGCCGAGGCCCGGCACGAAGGCGAGGTCGAGCCCGATGTTCAGCCCGTTCATCCACAGCTGCAGCGCCAGCACCGCGCGCGTGCGCTCGAGCGCGATCAGCCAGCCGGTGAGCGCATAGAGCGAGATCGTCGCCGGCGCGCCCCAGATCCGCAGGCCAAGGTATTGCCGGGCGAGCGCCTCGACCTCGGGGCTGGCCGGGGCGAGGCGGAAGGCCGCCCAGAACAGCGGCCATTGCAGCGCGACGAGCCCGAGCCCCGCGGCCCCGGCGACGATCAGCGCCCGCAGTAGCCCCGCCGCGACCTCGGCCTCGTCGCCCTCCCCCTTCGCCTGGGCGACGAGGCCGGTGGTGCCCATGCGCAGAAAGCCGAAGATCCAGTAGAGCGAGGCGAGGATCACCGCGCCAAGCCCCACCGCCCCGATCGGGGCGGCGGTGCCGATCTGCCCGACCACCGCGGTGTCGACCGCGCCGAGGATCGGCACGGTGGCATTCGACAGCACGATCGGCGCGGCGATCTTCAGGACGCGCGCGTGGGTGATCTCAGCCATGCGGCGGCTCGGGCATCAGGAAATGCCCGGTGGCCTGCGCGTAAAGACGGCTGCGGTTATCCTGCCAGGCCTCGACATGCACCGAGGCATAGCGCCGGCCCGAGCGGTTCACCCGCGCCCGCGCATAGGCGTCGCGCGGCAGGCCCGAGCGCAGGTAATCGACGGTGAAGTCGATCGTCTTCGGCAGCCGCGGCAGCACCGGCTCGGGCGCGCTCAGGTCGATCCGCCCGGTCTCGACATCCTCCCACAGCGTCGCCCAGCCGAGCTCGACGATCGCCGTGACCTCGAGGAAGGCCGCGCTCACCCCACCGTGCAGGGCGGGCAGCATCGGGTTGCCGATCAGCTTCTCGTCGAAGGGCAGCGTCGCGGTGATCTCGTCGCCGCGGCGGTCGAACTCGATACCGAGGAAGCGGATATAGGGCACGCCCGACACGAGCGCGCGCAGCGCGGCATCGCGGCGCTGCTTGACCACCTGCATCGGTTCCGGTTTCGCGCGGGTCATTTCGCCTCTCCCTTCGGACGGTCGACGGTGAAGGCGCCGGTCGCGGTGGCGACGGGCAGGCCCGCCTCCTCGTCATGCGCGGTGGCGCGCAGGAAGGCGACGGTGCGGGTGATGTGATAGACCTCGGCCCGCGCGGTGATGCGCTGGCGCGGCGTCGCCGCGCGCATGTAGTCGATGCGCAGGTCGATCGTCGCGGTGCCCGCAGGCGCTTCGGGATGGCTCATCACGGCAGCGCCGCAGCAGGTGTCCATCAGCGCCGAGACCGCGCCGCCATGGATCACCCCGGTGCGCGGGTCACCCACCAGCCGCTCGTCCCAGGGCATCGAGATCACCGCATGCCCGCCGCCGATCGCCTCGAGATGCATCGACAGCGCCCGGCTGTGCGGGATCGCCTCGATGAAGCGTCGCGCCAGCGCGAGCTTTTCCGCGTCTTCCGCCATCTGCGCCATCTCCGTTCCCTCCGTTTGCGCCGACTATCCTTCGCCGCGCGCCGCCGCGCAAGCCGCCCGCCTCTCGCGCCGCAGCGTCACGAAAGGGCGCAATCGCGGTTGAAGCCCGGGAGGCGAGGCGTTAGCTTCCGCGCCAGGGGAGACCACTATGCCCGAACCTGATGTTTTGACCTTCAAGGAAATGTGCGCCCGCTTCGACGTGACGCCCCGCACATTGCGCTATTACGAGTATATCGAATTGCTGTCGCCGCAGAAGGAGGGCCGGGCCCGCTTCTACGGCCCGCGCGAGGTGGCGCGGATGACGCTGATCCTGCGCGGCCGCCGTTTCGGCTTCTCGCTCGAGGAGCTGCGGCAATGGCTCGACATCTACGACAAGAGGGGCACGGAAGAGCAAAGCCGTGTCTGGGTCGAGCTGGCCGACCGCCAGCTGACGGTGCTGCAGGGCCAGTATGACGAACTGACCGGCACCATCGCGGATCTGCGCGAGCTGCGCGACCAGGTCGCGAAATCCCTTGATTCCTGAGCGCCAAAGCGCTTCGATCTGTTCCGTCGGACCGTTCGCCGGGCGACCCATCGTGGCCGCCCGGCGCCGTTTCTGACGGTCGGTTTATTGCTTTTTCCTGTGTGACTTTTTGCTGACATTACGTCAGCGTCACCGTGACGCCACGTTACAGTGACGCAAACGTCAACTTCACTTGTAATGTGGTTGCGGAAATTCGATCTGCCGCGGCGCATTACGCAAGGACAACGCGAGGGGCGGTCGAATGAGTGATGAAGTGATGACGATTCGCGAGATGTGCGATGCGTTCGACGTGACGCCGCGCACCTTGCGCTTCTACGAGGCAAAGGAACTGCTGTTCCCGATCCGCGAAGGCCAGAAGCGGCTGTTCACCCGGCGCGACCGGGCGCGGCTGAAGCTGATCCTGCGCGGCAAGCGTTTCGGGTTCAGCCTGGAGGACATCCGTCAGCTGCTCGACCTCTACAACATGGGGGATCAGCAGAAGACGCAACTGGCCGAGACGCTGAAGCTGGCGCGTCAGAGGCTTGATGAAATGCAACGCCAGCGAGACGAGCTTGGTCAGGCGATTGCCGAGCTGAGCGAACAGATTGCCTGGGGCGACCAGCAGCTTGCCGACGAAGGTCCGGAGGAAGCGGCCGCCGCAGAGTAAGGCAGATTTGGGAGAGAGAGATGCCGAGCTACACCGCCAACACCCGCGACATGCAATTCGTCCTGCACGAGCTCCTCAAGGTCTCGCAGTCGGGCGTCCCCGGCTATGAGGAGATGGAGCCCGACTTCACCGAGGCCGTGCTCGACGCCGCGGCCAAGGTCTCGTCCGAGGTCCTCGCGCCGCTGAACGCCGTGGGCGACACCGAGGGCTGCGTGCTCGAAAACGGCATCGTGCGCACGCCGAAGGGCTTCAAGGCCGCCTTCGAGGCGATGAAGGACGGCGGCTGGACCGCGCTCGACTGCGATCCGGAGTATGGCGGCCAGGGCATGCCCTATGTGCTGAACTGCGCCGTGGGCGAGATGTTCGTCTCGGCCAACATGGCCTTCAACATGTATCAGGGCCTGACGCACGGCGCCTATTCGGCGATCCACGCCCATGGCACCGCCGAGCAGAAGGCGAAATACCTGCCGAAGATGGTGTCCTGCGAGTGGACCGGCACGATGAACCTGACCGAGCCGCATTGCGGCACCGATCTGGGCATGATGCGCACCAAGGCCGAGCCGCAGGAAGATGGCTCCTACAAGATCACCGGCCAGAAGATCTTCATCTCGGCGGGCGATCACGACATGGCCGAGAACATCATCCACCTGGTGCTGGCCAAGGCGCCCGGCGGCGGCGAGGGCACCAAGGGGATCTCGCTCTTCATCGTGCCGAAGTTCCTGGTCAACGACGACGGCTCGCTCGGCGCGCGCAACCCGGTCTCGGTCGGCAAGATCGAGGAAAAGATGGGCATCCACGGCAACTCGACCTGCGTGATGAACTATGACGGCGCGACCGGCTGGCTCTTGGGCGACCTGCACAAGGGCATGCGCGCGATGTTCACGATGATGAACGAAGCCCGTCTCGGCGTCGGCCTGCAGGGCTATGCCGTGGCCGAGGCCGCCTATCAGAACGCGGTGCTCTACGCCAAGGACCGGCTGCAGGGCCGCGCCGTGACCGGCGTCGCGAACCCGACGGGCCCGGCCGATCCGCTGATCGTGCACCCCGACATCCGCCGCTCGCTGATGGACCAGAAGTCCTTCCTCGAGGGCGCCCGCGCCTTCACCTTCTGGGGCGCGCACCTGATCGACCGCGCCCACAAGGCGGGCGACGCCGATGCCGAGGGGCTGATCTCGCTGATGACGCCGGTGATCAAGGGCTTCCTCACCGACAAGGGCTTCGAGACCGCGGTGCTGGCGCAGCAGGTCTATGGCGGCCACGGCTACATCGAGGAACAGGGGATGTCGCAATTCGCCCGCGACGCCCGGATCACGATGATCTACGAGGGCGCGAACGGCGTTCAGGCGCTCGACCTCGTCGGCCGCAAGCTGGCGCAGGACGGCGGCAAGCACGTCATGGCCTTCTTCGAGATGATCAAGGCCGAGTGCAAGGCGCATGACGGCGACGAGCGGATGAAGCCCTTCACCGACGCGCTCAAGGCCGCCTCGAAGCAGCTGCAGGCGGCGGGGATGTTCTTCATGCAAAACGGCATGAAGAACCCGAACGCGGCGCTGTCGGGCAGCTATGACTTCATGCACCTGATGGGGCACGTCTGCCTTGGCCTGATGTGGACGCGGATGGCGCAGGCCGCCCATGCCGCGCTCGACGGCGGCGCCACGGACAAGGACTTCTACGAGGGCAAGATCGCCACCGGCCGCTACTACATGGCCCGCCAGCTGCCCGCCTGCGCGATGCATCTGGCCCGTATCGAGAGCGGCGCCGACCCGGTGATGAGCCTCGCGGCCGAGCAGTTCTGAGACCGGACAGACTGAAAAGCGGCGCCCTTCGGGGCGCCGTTTGCGTTTTGGGGAGCTGCCGCCGGCCCGAGGCCGATCATGCGCGGCGCCGGATCGAGGCGGGCCTTCTTCCGACCACCCCTCTCCCGGCCCCGCTCCTGTCTCAATCCGGTGAACCGGCTTGCCTTTCTATCGGGCGAGCTAACTGAGAGTCTTACCGTTCACAGCAGGATTCATTTCATCGGGGAGGATGAGAGGATGATGCGGAATCTCATAATCGGTGCGACCCTTGCACTCGTCGCGCCTGGTGCTGTCCTGGCACAACCGACAACCGTTGCAGACAGCGCCAAGGGGAAGATCCTGACAACCGCTCAGGGGATGGCGCTCTACACCTTTTCCAAGGATTCGACGGATCATTCCGCCTGCGACGGAGGCTGCGCGTCCTTGTGGCCGCCACTGAAGGCGACACCGACGGACCAGGCGTCGGGCACATTCTCGATCTTCAAGCGCGCCGACGGCACCCTGCAATGGGCCCATCAGGGAAGCCCGCTTTATACCTTTTCAAAGGACACCAAGCCAAACCAGGTCACCGGGGACGGGTTCAACAATGTCTGGCATGTCGCAAGACCGGCTGGCGACAACTGACGGGCGCGGGGCGGCGGCGCCCTCCCTTTGCTGACGGGCGCCGGAAGGTGTGGAGAGTTGCGGCACCGAGCGGAGATACCCCGGGTCTGGAGGGGCAGTTCGACATACTGGCCGCCCGTCGCGAGTCGTTGCCCCCCGCATGCCGGCCCCCGGCCCCGAGCAGATCGCCGGAGGGGCCAGTTCGGCCCTCTGCGCTTCGCCCGCAGCGCCCCCTCAGAAATGCGCCTTCGGCTCGTCCGGCTTGCCTGCGGCGAGCGCCAGCAGTCCGCCCACCAGACAGAAGCCGATCGGAAACATCGTGAAGACGCCGAAGCCGAAGGCGTAATACATCAGCCCGCCGCCCAAGAGCATCAGCGCCCCGCCCCAGAGCGCGCGGATCTTCGCCATCGCACCGCCGGCGATCGCCAGAAGCGGCGACAGGAAGCTCGCCAGCCGGATCAGCCCGGGGTTCTGCACCTCGCCGAACATCTCGCCGACCTCGGCATGGCTGCGCACCACCTCGGTATAGCCATAGCCGAAAAAACCCACGATCAGGGCGATCAGCCCGCCGATGATGCCCAGCACCAGGGCCGCGTTGCGCATTGCCTGTCTCCCCGGGCCGGCGCGGCCCTTGGGGCAGACATAGGACCTTGCCCCCCGGCCCCGCAAGGGGCTGGTCTCGGCGCGCGGCGCGCTCTAGGCTCGGGCCGACCCGCGACAGGAGGCGCCGATGCACCCGACCCCACGCGACTACCCCGAGGCCCGTGGCGGCTGCCAGTGCGGCGCGGTGCGCTTCACCATCTCGGCTGGTCCCGCAGATTATGGCCTGTGCCATTGCCGGATGTGCCAGCGCGCCACCGGCAATGCCTTCGCCCCGCTCTTCGGCGTGGCCGCGGACCGGATCACCTGGCAGGGCGCGCCGCGGGAATGGGCCTCCTCCTCGGTGGCGGCGCGCGGCTTCTGTCCGACCTGCGGCACGCCGCTGTATTACCGAGACGCCGAGGAGATCGAGATCATGGCGGGCTGCTTCAGCCCCGATTTCCGCCCCGAACCGCAGTTCGAGGCCGGCATCGAATCGCGCCTTGGCTGGCTCGATGACATGATCCACCGCTTCCGCTTCGCCACCGAGCCCGAGCTCGTCGCCCGCGTGATCTCCTACCAGGCCAAGGAAGACTGATGCCGAAGCGCCTGCGCCTGACCCGCCGCTTTCCGGTGTCGCTGACGAATGACGCCTATCGCGTGCTGCACCGCTTCGCCGCCGAAGCGGGGCTGACCCCCGACGAGGCGCTGGTCTTCCTGTTCGAGCATTTCGGCTCGGTCACCCATCACGAGAACCTGACCGCCCGGCTGCGCCTGTTCAAGGCCGAGCTCGAGGATCGGAAGGCCTGAGCGCGCGCCGGCGGCCCGGTCGGAAGGTGAGTATTTGGGCCAAGAAAAAGCACAGGGAGTTCCTGTGCGCCCCGGCCACGGGAATCGGTCCAATTCCACGGTGAGAGCTTCACGCGCGACCGGGGCGGCTTTTCCTTGGGCGGTCATCGGCTCTCCAGCCTGTACCGCAGGGCCAGCGTGGCAGGTGCTGTTGAAGAAAGTCTTACCGGCGCTTTTTCTTGGCCTAAATACTCACTGCGACGTCCCCGACGCAGCGTCCCGGCCTGGTGACGTTGCGCCACATCCGGGCCCGGGGGCTTACGCGCACGTCAATTCGTTGCCAATATGGCCAGGATCTTGGGAGGGATCGCATGACCGCCACGCTTTACTGTTTCGGGGAATCGGGCAACGCCTACAAGGCCGCGCTGACCATGGCCCTTGCGGGCTATGACTGGACCCCGGTCTGGGTCGACTTCTTCCATGGCGGCGCCCGCCGCCCCGAGTTCCTGGCGCTGAACGAGATGGGCGAGGTGCCGGTCTTCGTCGAGGATGGCCTCACCCTGACGCAATCGGCGGTGATCCAGCTCCATGTCGCCGAGCGCAGCGGCAAGCTGATGGCGGGCGACCGCGACGAGATCCTGCGCTGGCTCTTCTGGGACAACCACAAGGGCAGCGCGCAATTCGGCACGCTGCGCTTCCTGATGAACTTCCTGCCCGAGGAGAAGCGCCCCGCCGAGGCGATCCGCTGGCTCTCGGGCCGGGTGCAGGCGGCGCTTGCGACGCTCGAGCATCACCTCGAGGGCCGCGACTGGATGGCGGGCAATGCCCCCAGCCTCGCCGACACCGCCTGCTGCGGCTACCTCTACTACCCCGAGCCCTTCGGGTTCGAGCGCGACCGTTTCCCCGCGATTTCCGCCTGGCTCGACCGCATCGCGGCCCTGCCCGGCTGGAAACACCCTTACGAGATGATGCCCGGCAACCCTGCCGACCGGGCCTGAGGAGGAACCATGACCGAAGCCTATATCTATGACGCCTGCCGCACGCCGCGCGGCAAGGGCCGCCCGGACGGCAGCCTGCACGAGGTGACCTCGGTCGCGCTGTCGGCGCGGCTCCTGAATGCGGTGAAGGCGCGCAACGGGCTCGAGGGCCACGTCGTCGAGGACGTGATCTGGGGCAACGTCACCCAGGTCGGCGAGCAGGGCGGCTGCCTCGCGCGGTCCGCGGTGCTGCTCTCGGATCTCGACGAGCGGATCCCGGGCCTTGCGATCAACCGCTTCTGCGCCTCCGGCATGGAGGCGGTGAACCTCGCCGCGAACCAGGTGAAGGCCGGCGCAGGCCAGGCCTATATCGCCGGCGGCGTCGAGATGATGGGCCGCGTCGCCATGGGCTCGGACGGCGCCGCGATCGCGGTCGATCCGTCGCTCGCGATGAAGACCTATTTCGTGCCGCAGGGCATTTCGGCCGACATCATTGCCACCGAATACGGCTTCACCCGCGAACAGGCCGATGCGCTTGCCGTCGAAAGCCAGCGCCGCGCCGCCGAGGCCTGGGCCGAGAACCGCTTTGCCAAATCCATCGTGCCGGTGCGGGACCAGAACGGCCTCGTGATCCTCGATCATGACGAGTTCATGCGGCCGCAGACCACGATGGAAAGCCTTGGCGCGCTGAAACCCTCGTTCAAGGACATGGGCGAGGTGATGCCGGGCTTCGACAAGGTGGCGATGCTGAAATATCCGCATCTCGACCACATCAACCACATCCACCACGCCGGCAACTCCTCGGGCATCGTCGATGGCGCGGCCGCCGTGCTGATCGGCAACAAGGAATTCGGCATCGCCCACGGGCTGAAGCCGCGCGCCCGCATCCGCGCCACGGCGAAGATCGGCACCGATCCGACGATCATGCTGACCGGCCCCGTCCCGGTGACCGAGAAGATCCTGCGTGACAGCGGCATGTCGATCAGGGACATCGACCTTTTCGAGGTGAACGAGGCCTTCGCCGCGGTGGTGCTGCGCTTCATGCAGGCCTTCGACGTCTCGCCCGACAAGGTGAACGTCAACGGCGGTGCGATGGCCTTCGGCCACCCGCTCGGCGCCACCGGCGCGATGATCATCGGCACGGTGCTCGACGAGCTTGAACGGCGCGACCTGTCGACCGGCCTTGCGACGCTGTGCATCGCCTCGGGCATGGGCGCCGCCACGATCATCGAGAGGGTCTGATGCCGAAGCTCGACCTTGCCAATGCGCCGGTGAAGACCGGCTCACTCTACCCGGCGCCTTACGCCGGGCAGATGGCGGGGCGTTCCTCGATCCGGCTCGGCGATCTCGCCGGGCTCACCCAGTTCGGCGTGAACATCGTCACGCTCGAACCCGGTGCCGTGGCCTCGCTGCGGCACTGGCACCGGAACGAGGACGAGTTCGGCATGGTGCTCGCGGGCGAGCTGATCCTCGTCGAGGACGCGGGTGAGACCGTGATGCGCCCGGGCGAGTGCGCGGCGTGGAAGGCGGGGGTGGCGAATGGCCACCGCTTCGTCAACCGCTCCGACGCGCCCGCGCGCTTCCTGATCGTCGGATCGAAGGCCACCGAAGAGATCGCCACCTATACCGACGTCGACATGCAACTGCACATTGCGGGCGGCAAGGCCCGCTTCACCTATCAGGACGGCAGCGATTGGGCGGGTCCCCGCGACCTCGCGCCGAAGGGAGAGAGAAATGGCTGATTTCACCTACGAACTCGGTGCCGATGGCGTCGCCGTCATCACCTGGGACGTGCCCGGCAAGTCGATGAACGTGATGAGCCTCGAGGGCTTTGCGCTGCTTGACAGCTTCATCGACACGGCGCTGGCCGACGCGGCCGTGAAGGGCGTCGTCATCACCTCGGGCAAGAAGGACTTTGCCGGCGGCATGGACCTGAACGTCATCGCGCAGATGCGCGAGGGCGGCGCGCAGGCGATCTTCGAGGGCGTGATGCAGATGCACAAGGTCCTGCGCAAGATCGAGCGCGCGGGCATGGACCCGAAGACGCTGAAGGGCGGCAAGCCGATCGCCGCGGCGCTGCCGGGCACCGCGCTTGGCATCGGGCTCGAGCTGCCGCTTTCGACCCACCGCATCTTCGCCGCCGACAATCCGAAGGCGAAGATCGGCCTGCCCGAGATCATGGTCGGCATCTTCCCGGGCGCGGGCGGCACCACCCGCCTCGTGCGCAAGATGGGCGCGATGGTCGCGGCGCCGTTCCTGCTCGAGGGCAAGCTGAGCGATCCGAAGAAGGCCCGCGCGGCGGGCCTCATCGACGAGGTGGTCGAGGACCCGGTCGCCGCGGCGAAGGAATGGGTGCTGAACGCCAAGGACGCCGATCTGGTGAAGCCCTGGGACGCGAAGGGCTACAAGATGCCCGGCGGCGCGCCCTATCACCCGGCGGGCTTCATGACCTTCGTCGGCGCCTCGGCGATGGTGCATGGCAAGACCATGGGCGTCTATCCGGCGGCCAAGGCGCTGCTCAGCGCGGTCTATGAAGGCGCGCTGGTGCCCTTCGACCAGGCGCTGAAGATCGAGGCGCGCTGGTTCACCAACGTGCTGATGAACCCGTCCTCGACGGCGATGATCCGCTCGCTCTTCATCAACAAGGAAGCGCTGGAGAAAGGCGCGAACCGGCCGAAGGTCGCCGACCAGACGGTGAAGAAGGTGGGCATCCTCGGCGCCGGGATGATGGGCGCGGGCATCGCCTATGTCTCGGCGAACGCCGGCATCGAGGTGGTGCTGATCGACAGCACGATCGAGGCGGCCGAGCGCGGCAAGGCCTATTCGACGGGGCTGCTCGACAAGGGCATCTCGCGCAAGAAGGTGACCGAGGAGAAGAAGGCCGAGGTGCTCGCCCGCATCACCGCCACCACCGATTACGCGGCGCTCGCCGGCTGTGACCTGGTGGTCGAGGCGGTGTTCGAGGACCCGACCGTGAAGGCCGGCGTCACCGCGCAGGCCGAGGCGGTGATCCCCGAGGACGCGATCTTCGCCACCAACACCTCGACCCTGCCGATCTCGATGCTGGCGAAGGCCAGCAAACGGCCCGAGCAGTTCATCGGCATCCACTTCTTCTCGCCGGTCGACAAGATGCTTCTGGTCGAGATCATCAAGGGCGAGAAGACCGGCCCGGTCGCGGTGGCAAAGGCGCTCGATTTCGTGCGCCAGATCCGCAAGACGCCGATCGTCGTCAACGACGCGCGCTTCTTCTACGCCAACCGCTGCATCATCCCCTATATCAACGAGGGGATCCGGATGCTGGCCGAGGGTGTCAGCCCCACGCTGATCGAGAATGCGGCGAAGCTTGTCGGCATGCCGCTCGGGCCGCTGCAGCTGGTGGACGAGACCTCGATCGATCTGGGGGTCAAGATCGCCAAGGCGACCAAGGCCGCCATGGGCGACGCCTATCCGGACGCGGCCGTGGACGAGGTGATCTTCTGGATGGCCGATCAGGGCCGTCTTGGCCGCAAGAACAAGGCGGGCTTCTACACCTATGACGAGGCCGGCAAGCGCGGCGGGTTCTGGGACGGGCTGGCGCCCAAGTATCCCGAGGCCGCCGAACAGCCCGACCTCGCCGAGGTGCAGCACCGTCTGCTGATGGCGCAGGTGCTGGAAGCGGTGCGCGCCTTCGAGCAGGGCGTGCTCGAGGACATCCGCGAGGGCGACGTCGGCGCGATCCTCGGCTGGGGCTTCGCGCCGTGGTCGGGCGGCCCGTTCAGCTGGCTCGACATCCTCGGTGCGCCGCGCGCGGCCGAGATCTGCGACGATCTCACCGCCCGCTTCGGCGCCCGCTTCGAGACGCCGGCGCTGCTGCGCGATCTCGCCGCGACCGGCGAGAGCTTCTATGGCCGCTACGGCTCGGGCATCGCGGCGAAGGCCGCCTGAGCCGACGCGCACCGCAATGACAGACGCCGGGGGCCTGACGGTCCCCGGCGTTTTCCGTTTCTCAGAAGCTGTAGCCGAAACGCGCGATATCCTCGGCGCAGATCTGCGCCACGAGCTCGGCCTCGCGGTCACCGTAATAGGGCCGCCAGTCGCGCCCCCGCTCCGAGGCATTCGCCCGTTCAAGCGGCGTGAGGCGAAAGCCCAGATGCGCCTCGAGCGGCGCCGCATCCTCGTCGAAATGCTCGAGCCGCAGGAAGGCACGGGCGCAGTCGCTGCCGTCCGCCAGCCGCAGATAGCTGCCATAGGGCGCGCCCCCGATCGAGGCGCGGGTGAAGGGATGGGCAAGGAAGGCCGCGAAATCGAGCCTCTGCGCCAGGCCGACCGCCGGATGCGCGAAGCGCTGCGCCCGCAGCCAGGCGTAATAGCTGACCATCCGGTCCCAGGGGTTGCGCACCAGCGTGAAGGTGAACCAGTCGCGTGCCTCGGCCTCGGTGTAAAGCCCGACGCCATCGGCCAGCGTCGCGTGTTTCCACAGCCGCCCCGCCGTCTGCACGCCCGCAAGCCGCCCGCGCCGGCGCCGCGCCTTGGGCGTGTCGCCGACCAGGATATCGTCCGCCCGCGCCCGCGCCTCGAGCGCCAGCGCAAGCGCCGTGCCCCCGGTTTTCGGGATATGGACGAAGATGAAACGGCGGCCGGGCGAAACGATCATGGCACCAGCCTAGCGCCTTGGCGCGGGCGGCAGAAGGGGGTGAGCGCTGCGCCCGGGCTGCTAGCGCAACCAGAAAATGACGTAACGTAAACTTTCGCGTGACGTGCACCGCGCCCCCTTCCCTTTCGCGCAACAGTTGCCAATGATCGCGGAAATTTTGCGGAATATTTCACAATCTGACGACCGGGGAGGAGAACCGATGGGTTGGCTTGCAGACGAAACAGGGCTCGACAAATGCGCGGCGAACTTCGTGCCGCTGACGCCGCTGTCGCATCTGAACCGCGCGCTCGAGGTCTTTCCGGAACGCACCGCGCTCGTCTACGGCACGATCCGGCGCACCTATGTCGAGTTCCACGCCCGGGTGAGCCAGCTCGCCTCGGCGCTGAAGGAGCGCGGCATCGTTCCGGGTGACGTGGTGGCGGCGATCCTGCCCAACAGCGCCCCCCAGGTCGAGGCGCATTTCGGTGTGCCCGCCTGCGGCGCGATCCTGAACGCGATCAACACCCGGCTCGATGTCGACACCGTCACCTACATCTTCGAGCATTCGGGCGCGAAGATGGTGCTGGTCGACACGCAGTTCCTGAAGCTTGCCGAAGATGCGGTGAAGCAGATGCACGGCACGCCGCCGCAGATCATCGAGGTCGCCGACCCCGAGCATGGCTTCGCGCCGGGCGGCCATTACCTCGAATATGAAGAGCTGGTCGCCATGGGCGATCCGATGTTCGACTGGATCATGCCCGAGGACGAATGGGAGAGCATCGCGCTCAACTACACCTCGGGCACCACCGGCAAGCCGAAGGGCGTGGTCTATCACCACCGCGGCGCCTATCTCGCCACCATGGGCAACGCGATCTCGTGGCAGATGCAGCTCTACCCGGTGCTGCTGACGATCGTGCCGCTGTTCCACTGCAACAGCTGGACCCACCCGTGGATGATGCCGATGCTGGGCGGCACCACGGTGTGCTGCCGCGACGTCACCGCGAAGGCGATCTATGACGCAATCGCCGACGAGGGCGTGACCCATTTCGCCGGCGCGCCGATCGTGCTGAACACGCTCATCAACTGCAAGGACAGCGACCGCCGCCCCTTCGACCATGTGGTCGAGGTGTTCACCGCCGGCGCGCCGCCGCCCGCCGCGACCCTCGCCGCGATCGAGCCCTTGGGCTTCAACGTGACGCAGGTCTATGGCCTGACCGAGGTCTACGGCCCCGCCACCGTCTGCACCTGGAAGCCCGAATGGAAGGGCATCGAGGGCGAGGAGCGCGCCGAGATCAAGGCCCGCACCGGCGTGCTGATGCCGATGATGGAAACCATCACCGTGCATGACCACGGCCACGAGGTCGCCCGCGACGGCGTGCATCTGGGCGAGATCGTGATGCGCGGCAACTCGGTGATGAAGGGCTATTTCAAGAACCCGCAGGCGACGCAGGAGGCCTTCGAGGGCGGCTGGTTCCGCTCGGGCGACATCGCCTTCATGCACCCCGATGGCTATATCAAGATCACCGACCGCGCGAAGGACATCATCATCTCGGGCGGCGAGAACGTCTCCTCGGTCGAGGTCGAGGGCGTGATCGCGGCGCATCCCGCCGTGTCGCTCGCCTCGGTCGTCGCCAAGCCCGAC
The DNA here is from genome assembly GCF_004022465.1 of Paenirhodobacter huangdaonensis. Classification (NCBI taxonomy): domain Bacteria; kingdom Pseudomonadati; phylum Pseudomonadota; class Alphaproteobacteria; order Rhodobacterales; genus Paenirhodobacter; species Paenirhodobacter huangdaonensis. The sequence goes on from NZ_SAVA01000006.1 coordinate 154,117, forward strand.
GAGAAATGGGGCGAGGTGCCCTGCGCCTTCGTCGAGCTCAAGGACGGCGCCACCGCGACCGACAAGGAGATCATCGCCTTCTGTCGCGAGCGTCTGGCCGGCTTCAAGACGCCGAAGCGCGTGGTCTTCGCCGACCTGCCCAAGACCTCGACCGGCAAGATCCAGAAATTCGAGCTGCGCGCCGTCGCGAAGCTGCTCGATTGACCGGATCGCATCCGCGATGCGCAGGACGGGGGGCTTCGGCCCCCCGCTCTTCTTTCGGCCCTGCGATTGACCCCGGACCCCGATTCGCTATCCTGCCCGAAACAAGGCAGACCCGGACCGGATGACCGCACTCAAGCAATTTCTGAGGCTCGAAGCCCCCGGCATCTGGCGCGAGGGGGCCGAGGCACAGCGACGCGCGGTGATCGTCTCCTTCGGCGACGCGACGCTGGTGATCGCCGACGACCGCTCGGCGCGCGCGCTCGCGCATTGGTCGCTCGCGGCACTCGTCCGGCTCAACCCCGGCAAGCGGCCTGCGCTTTATGCCCCTTCCGAGGAACCGGGCGAGGAGCTCGAGATCGAGGACACGACCCTGATCGACGCGATCGAGAAGGTGCAGCGCGCGATCGAGGCGCGCCGCCCGCATCCGGGCCGGCTGCGCGGGATGCTGACCGCGGGGGCCGTCGGTCTGGTGGCGCTTGGCGTGCTGCTGTGGCTGCCCGGTGCGCTGACCGCACAGGCCGCCCGCGTCGCGCCGATGGCGAAGCGCACCGAGATCGGCCGCGCCGTGCTGGTCGATCTCGAACGCGCGACGGGGGCCGCGGCCTGTCACTCGAAGGCGGGTGATGCCGCGCTCGCCGCGCTGGCCGGGCGCCTGCCCGACACCGCGCAGATCGCCGTGCTGCCGCGCGGGCTGACCGGCGGGCGGCGCCTGCCGGGCAAGATCGTCGCGCTTGGCCGCGACACCATTGCCGGCCCCGACACACCCGAGGTTGCCGCCGGCGCGGTGATCGAGGCGAACCTTGCCGCCGCCGGGCACGACCCGTTGCTTGATTTCCTCCGCTGGGCGGGGGTGCGTTCGGCCTTCAGCCTGCTGGTCACCGGCGAGCTGCCCCGCGATGCGGTCTCGGGCTATGGCGCGCATCTGCTCGACACCGCGCCGCCGCTGCCGCCCGAAGCGGCGCTGCTGGCGGCCTTTGGCGCGGCGGGGGTGTCCTCGACGCCCTGGGCCTATGCCCGCGACGCCTCGGGCGAAAGCGTGCTTAGCCTGATCGAGGCCGATCCGTTCAAGGGCCGGCCCGCGCCCGACCCGGTGCTCGCCGACGAGCAATGGGTGGCGCTGCAGGGGATCTGCGACTGACGCAAAAGGCGGCCCGATGGCCGCCTTTTCATCCCGGATGGACGGTCTCGCTCAGCGCAGGATCGCGTCGCCGAAGCCCGCCGCGCGCACGCTGCCAAGCGCGCGGCCGGCATCGGCGCCCGGCATCGGCCCGGCATAGACGATCGTCATCGGCTTGCCCGAGCGGGTGATCCGCGCACTCGACACCGGCAGGCCAAGGGCGCGCAGCCGCGCCTTCGCGGCCTCGGCATTGCCGGCCACGCCAAAGGTGCCGACCTGCACATAGCGCGCGGCCGCGGCAGCCCCGGGCGCCGCCACCGGCGCCACCGATTTCGTCGAGGGCCGGGCCGAGACCGGCAGCACCTGCGCCGCCTCGCGATACTGCACCATCGGCGTCGACACGATCACCCGCGCGCTGGCAGGGGTGGTGGCGGTCAGCGGCCGCGCCGGCACCTGGTTGGTCCAGACCTGCGCCTGCTGCACATCGCCCGTGCTCGCGCGCGGGCCGCGATAGGGGTTGAGCCGGCCGTCGTCGAAGGCAGGCTTGTAGCCCGAGGGACCGACCTTCGTCGCCACGATCACCGGCGCAAGGGTCGTCGGCCCGGCCGGATGGCGCAGATAGACCGCGTCGGGGGCCGGCGCCAGCGTGCCCTGATAGGGGCTCGAGGCGGCATAGCCCTGCTGCGCCGTCATCGGCACCGGCGCGATCGGCTGGGCCACCGGCGCGCGCGAGACCCGCGGCGCGGCGACGGCACGGCTCGCCCCGGCAACCGGCGCGGTCGAGGCAACGACCAGCCCCGGCACCGCGGCCCGGTTGATGAAGCCCACCGGGTCCTCGGTCTGCGGACCGCAGCGCACCACGCGGCGCCCGTCCGACAGCGTGTAGCGCTGCGCCACCGGCGACAGGTTCGGGCAGGTCGTGGCGGTGCCCTGCACCGTCTCGGCCGCAACGATGGTCACCGGCGCGCCATAGGGGGCGGGCGTCACGGCAGGCGACGACGCGGCCGCGCCGCTCCAGTCGCCGCCAAGCGCATAGGGCGAGACATACCGGCCGGGCGCGGGCGCCGCGGCGGTCCGGACCGGGCCGGGTGCCGGCGCCGCAACCGGCGGCGCGGGCCTCGCCGCCGGCGCCGGGGCAACCGAACGGCCGATCCGCGGCGGCGTTGTGGTGAGCGCGATCGTCGGCATCGGCGTGCCGACACCGGGCGTCGGCGCGAAGGGCGAGGCCGCGCGCATCGGCCGCGCCGGAACCGCCGGAGCGGGCGCCGGCGTCGGGGCCGCGGCCACCCTGGCCGGGGCCTTTGCGGGCGTGGTCACGGGGGCGGCAGGGGCGGGCGCAGGCACCGGCGTGGGCGCGGGCGCGGCCTTCGCCACGTCGAGCACCTTGGCGCCGGCGGGCAGTGTCGGCTTGTAGCCGCACAGCTGCTTGCGGTCGCGCCCGATCCGCGGCACCCAGTTTACGCTGCCGCCGTATCCCGCGCGGACAAAGACGCAGCCGGCACTGTCGACATATTGTCGCCCCTGATAGGAGGGCGGCGGCACTTCCGCCGGCCCGTTGGTCTCGAGCCCCGCCCATGCGGCCGGGGCCCCAAGCACCGCCATCAGCAGCGTCGTCGTCAGAACCCCGCCAAACCGCATCATTACCCCCAAATCACCTCTTAGGGAAAATGACGCAGGATTGCCCGCGAGTAAAGGAAAAAGGCCTTATTTTGTGCCAAACATGCGGTCGCCCGCATCCCCTAGACCCGGCACGATATAGCCGTGATCGTTCAGGCATTCGTCGATCGACGCCGTGACGATCGGCACATCCGGATGCGCCTCGCGCATCCGCGCGATGCCCTCGGGGGCGGCGAGCAGGCACAGGAAGCGGATGTTCTTCGCGCCCTGCGCCTTGATCAGATCGACCGCCGCGACCGAGCTGTTGCCGGTGGCCAGCATCGGATCGACGACGATCACCATCCGGTCCTCGAGCATGTTCGGCACCTTGCAGTAATACTGCACCGGCTGCAGCGTCTCGGGGTCGCGGTAGAGGCCGACAAAGCCCACCCGCGCCGCCGGGATCAGCTCGAGGATGCCGTCGAGAAGGCCATTGCCCGCCCGCAGGATCGAGATCAGCGCAAGTTTCTTGCCCTCGAGGATCGGCGCCTCCATCTTGCACAGCGGCGTGTCGATCGTCTTCGTCGTCAGCTCGAGCCCGCGGGTGACCTCATAGGCCAGAAGCAGGCTGATCTCGCGCAAAAGCTGGCGGAAGCCCGCAGTCGACGTGTCCTTCTCGCGCATCAGCGTGAGCTTGTGCTGCACCAGCGGGTGGTCGACCACCGTCACGAATTCGTCCATGGCATCCCTCAGTCTTGTTCTTGCAAAAAGCTGTGCCCGGGTCCCGAGGCGCGCAAACCGAGATGCGCCGCGACCGAGGCTCCGACGTCCGAATAGGCCACCTGCCCCACCGACCGCAAGCCGGCACCGTGTCCCAGCACCGGCACCCGCTCGCGGGTGTGGTCGGTGCCGTGCCAGCTCGGGTCGTTGCCGTGGTCGGCGGTAAAGATCGCAAGGTCGCCCGGCCGCAGCCGGCCAAGGAAGCGGCCGGCCATGGCATCGAACCATTCAAGCGCCCGGGCATAGCCCGAAACGTCGCGGCGATGACCATAGAGGCTGTCGAACTCGACGAAATTCGCGAAGGTCAGGCTGCCCTCCTCGGCCTCATCCGCCAGCCGCAGCAGGTGGTCCATCAGGTCGGCGTCATTCTTGCCCTTGTGCAGCGCGCTGATGCCGCGATGGCTGAAGATGTCGCCGATCTTACCGATCGCATGGGTGGTGCGGCCGGCGTCATAGGCCCAGTCGAGCAGCGTCGGCGCCGGCGGCTCGATGGCGAAATCGCGCCGGTTCGGGGTGCGCACGAAATTGCCCGGACGGCCGATGAAGGGGCGCGCGATCACCCGGCCGACCTTCATCGCATGCAGCCGCGGCGCGATATCGCGGCACAACTGCAGCAGGCGGGCAAGGCCGAATGTCTCTTCATGCGCGGCGATCTGGAACACGCTGTCGGCCGAGGTGTAGCAGATCGGCCAGCCGCTGCGCATGTGTTCCGCGCCCAGCCGCTCGATGATCGCGGTGCCGGGGGCGTGGCAATTGCCCAGGATCCCCGCGGTGCCGGCCTGCGCGGCAACGAAGTCGACCAGATCGGGCGGGAAGCTGTTCTCGACCGCGGGGAAATAGTGCCAGTCCCAGGGCACCGGCACACCGGCCAGCTCCCAATGCCCGGAAGGCGTGTCCTTGCCCTTCGAGACCTCGCTTGCCGCGCCCCACAGACCGCGGGGCGGCGCGCCAAGCCCGGGCGGACACAGCCCCGAGGCCAGTTCCACGGCGGCGCCGAGCCCGAGCGCGTCGAGATGCGGCACCTTCAGCGGGCCCGAGCGCCCCGCCTCGGCCCGGCCTGCGGCGCATTCCGTGGCGATATGGCCCACGGTGTTCGCGCCGGTGTCGGGGGCGCCGTCGTTGAAGAAACGCGCGGCATCGGGCGCGCCGCCGATGCCGACGCTGTCCATCACGATCAGGAAGGCACGGGTCATGCCACGTCCTCCGGGCCGATGCGGCCATGGATCAGCGGCGGCTCCTCGGGCATCTCGGCGCTCAGCCCATAGGCCGCGCGCACCGCCGCCACCGCCGCCTCGGCCCTGTCGGCCGTCGTCGCATGGACAAGGGCAAGCGGCTCGCCCGCGTCCATCTCCTCGCCGATCACCGCAAGGCCCGACAGCCCGACCGAGGGGATGATCCGGTCGGTGCCGACCAGCCGCCCGCCGCCCAGCCGCACCACCGCCTCGCCAAGCGCGCGCGCATCGACCCGGGTCACGAAGCCCGCGCGCGGCGCCGTCACCGGCACCAGCACCGGGGCCGAGGGCAGCCGGTCGGGATAGCGCTCGACGAAATCGAGCGGTCCGCCGAGGGCCGCGACCATCTTGCCGAAGACCTCGGCCGCGCGCCCGGTCTCGAGCGCATGGTCGATCATCGCCGCGCCGTCATCCATCGTCTCGGCCTTGCCCGCAAGCACCAGCGCCTCGCCGCCCAAGGCCGCGGTCACGTCCCACAGCGCCTCGTTCACCGCCGATCCGGTCAGCGTCTCCATCACCTCGAGCACCTCGAGCGCATTGCCCGCGGAATGGCCAAGGCTCTGGCTCATGTCGGTGATCAGTGCCGAACAGCGGCAGCCCGCGCCATTCGCGGTGGCGACAAGGCTGCGCGCCAGCGCCTCGGCATCCTCCATCCGCGCCATGAAGGCGCCCGAGCCGACCTTGACGTCGAGAACCAGACCGTCGAGCCCGGCGGCGAGCTTCTTCGACAGGATCGAGGCGGTGATCAGGTCGATCGACTCGACCGTGCCCGAGATGTCGCGGATGCCGTAAAGCCGCTTGTCGGCCGGCGCGATCTCGTCGGTGGCGCCGACGATGGCACAGCCGACCTCGGCCACCACCTTGCGCAGCGCCTCGACACCCGGCAGCGCGCGATAGCCCGGGATCGTCTCCATCTTGTCGAGCGTGCCGCCGGTATGGCCCAGCCCGCGCCCCGAGATCATCGGCACATAGACGCCGCAGGCCGCCAGCGCCGGCGCCAGCAGCAGCGAGACCGAGTCGCCGATGCCGCCGGTCGAATGCTTGTCGATCACCGGCCCGGGCAGATCCCAGTCGAGCACCTGCCCCGAGTCGCGCATCGCCCGCGTCAGCGCCACCCGTCCGCCGGCACCGATGCCCTTCAGGAACACCGCCATCGCGAAGGCGCCCGCCTGCGCATCCGACACCGCCCCCGAGGCAAGTCCCGCCGCGAACCAGGCCGCGGCCTCGGCCGGCAGGCCCTGCCCGTCGCGCACGCCGGCGATGATCGAGCGCGCATCCATCAGCACTTGTCCATGTGGCTGGCGTCGAAGCGGCCGGGCAGCAATGCGCCGATCGAGGTGTCAAGCCGCGCCCCCGAGGTGGTGGCCAGCGTCACCGGCGTCTCGCCCCGGCCGAATTCGGCCAGTTTCTGCCGGCAGCCGCCGCAAGGCGGCACCGGGGTCGGGCTGTCGGCGATCACCGCCACCTCGATAAGTTCGGTCTCGCCCGCCGCGACCATCGCCGCGATCGCGCCGGCCTCGGCGCAGGTGCCCTCGGGATAGGCGACATTCTCGACATTCACGCCGCGATAGACCGCCCCCGACTTGCCCCGCACCGCCGCGCCCACCTTGAAATGCGAATAGGGCGCGTAGGCATTCTCGCGCACCTCGCGCGCCAGCTCGACAAGGGACATCGGGGCCTCCGGGATGATTTGTCCAAACGGTTCAACTCGCGCGAAGCTTGCGCCGCCTCCCGAAGCGATGCAAGCCGCCATGCAGTGCGCGGGATGCCCCCTTGCGGCCTTGCGCCGACGGGCCTATTTGCAGCGACAGGCCGAATAGTTTAAAGCTAAACCAGTTTCAGGGAGGCCCTCATGGACGAGTCACGGCACGAACCCGCGCGTCATCCCGCGCTCGACTACCACGAATTTCCGAAGCCCGGGAAGCTCGAGATCCGCGCGACGAAGCCACTCGCCAATGGCCGCGACCTGAGCCGCGCCTATTCCCCGGGCGTCGCCGAGGCCAGCCTCGAGATCAAGGCGGACCCGACCACCGCGGCGCGCTACACCGCGCGCGGCAACCTTGTCGCGGTGGTGACGAACGGCACCGCGGTGCTGGGCCTTGGCAACATCGGCCCGCTCGCCGCGAAGCCGGTGATGGAGGGCAAGGCGGTTCTGTTCAAGAAATTCGCCAATATCGACGCCTTCGACATCGAACTGAACCAGCCCGACCCGGAAAAGCTGGCCGAGATCGTCTGCGCGATGGAACCCGCCTTCGGCGCGATCAACCTCGAGGACATCAAGGCCCCCGACTGTTTCATCGTCGAGAAGATCTGCCGCGAGCGGATGAACATCCCGGTGTTCCACGATGACCAGCACGGCACCGCGATCGTGGTCGGCGCCGCGGTGACGAACGCGCTGCGGATCTCGGGCAAGACATTCGACCAGATCAAGATCGTCTCGACCGGCGGCGGCGCCGCCGGCATCGCTTGCCTGAACATGCTGCTGAAGCTCGGCGTGAAGCGCGAGAACGTCTGGCTGTGCGACATCCACGGCCTCGTCTACGAAGGCCGCGCCGAGGACATGAACCCGCAAAAGGCGGCCTATGCGCAGAAATCCGACCTGCGCACGCTCGATGACGTGATCGGGGGCGCCGACATGTTCCTCGGCCTTTCAGGCCCCGGCGTGCTGAAGCCCGAACATGTGGCAAAGATGACGGCGCGCCCGATCATCTTCGCACTCGCGAACCCCACCCCGGAGATCCTGCCCGACGAGGTGCGCTCGGTCGCCCCCGATGCGATCATCGCCACCGGCCGCTCGGATTTTCCGAACCAGGTCAACAACGTCCTGTGCTTCCCCTTCATCTTCCGCGGCGCGCTCGACGTCGGCGCGACGACGATCAACGACGAGATGCAGATCGCCTGCATCGAGGGCATCGCGGCGCTCGCCCGCGTCACCACCTCGGCCGAGGCGGCAGCGGCCTATCGCGGCGAGAAGATGACCTTCGGCCCCGATTACCTGATCCCGAAACCCTTCGATCTGCGACTGATCGGCGTCGTCTCCTCGGCGGTGGCGAAGGCCGCGATGGAGACCGGCGTCGCCACCCGCCCGATCGAGGACCTCGCCGCCTACAAGCGCGCCCTCGAGGGCTCGGTGTTCAAGTCGGCGCTGCTGATGCGCCCGGTGTTCGAAGCCGCCGCCACCGCCTCGCGCCGGATCATCTTCGCCGAGGGCGAGGACGAGCGCGTGCTGCGCGCCGCGCAGGCGATGATCGAGGAAACCACCGACCGGCCGATCCTGATCGGCCGCCCCGAGGTGATCGAGGCGCGGCTTGAGCGGATCGGTCTGCCGCTGCGCCCGGGCACCGATTTCGAGGTCGTCGACCCGAACAACGACCCGCGCTACCGCGACTATTGGGAGACCTATTACCGGCTGATGGCGCGGCGCGGCGTCACCCCCGACCTCGCCCGGGCGATCTTGCGCACCAACACCACCGCGATCGCGGCGATCGCCGTCCATCGCGGCGACGCCGACAGCATGATCTGCGGCACCTTCGGGCAATATCTGTGGCACCTGAACTATATCCGTCAGGTGCTGGCGCGCGACGGGCTGCACCCGGTCGGCGCGCTGAGCCTGATGATCCTCGAGGACGGGCCGCTGTTCATCGCCGACACCCATGTCCATCACGAACCGACGCCCGAGGAGATCACCGCCGCGGTGATCGGCGCGGCACGGCACGTGCGCCGCTTCGGGCTGGCACCGAAGGTGGCGCTGTGCTCGCACAGCCAGTTCGGCAACCTCGACATCGACTCGGGGCGGCGGATGCGGGCGGCGATGGCGCTGCTTGACGCGCGCGAGCCCGATTTCGCCTATGAAGGCGAGATGCACATCGACGCCGCCCTCTCGCCCGAGATCCGGCACCGGCTGATGCCCGAAAGCCGGCTTGAAGGCGCGGCGAACGTGCTGATCTTCGGCAATACCGACGCCGCCTCGGGGGTGCGCAACATCCTCAAGGCAAAGGCCGGGGGGCTCGAGGTCGGGCCGATCCTGATGGGGATGGGCAACAAGGCGCATATCGTGACGCCCTCGATCACCACCCGCGGGCTGCTGAACATCTCGGCCCTCGCCGGCACGCCGGTCGCGCATTACGGCTGAACCGGGCCGGCGCGGGGCATCAGCGCCCCGCGCCGGATGCAAAGCGAAGAAACTTTGCAAATTGCGTTATGCTGCTCGCGCGGCATCAACAAAACCCACTGCTTTGCAAAAGTTTGCGCAAGCATTGACCGAGGAACTGCAAAATTTTCCGGTCGGAATGTCGCATTCCCCGGTAACAATCTTGCAGGAATCTCTTAGCCTCCGTAACAAGAAAACCAGCTTGGAGGAGGCATACAATGGCATACAAGGACGTCTACGCTGCCTGGCAGGCCGACCCGGAGGGGTTCTGGATGCAGGCGGCGGAGCAGATCGACTGGGTCGAGAAACCCACGAAGGCGCTCTTCGACGAGAAGGCCCCGATCTACGAATGGTTCTCGGATGGCATGGTCAACACCTGCTGGAACGCGGTCGACCGCCATGTGCTGGCCGGCCGCGGCGACCAGATCGCGATCATGCACGAAAGCCCGATCACCCATTCGACCAAGGGCATCACCTACAAGGAACTGCAAAAGCGCGTGGCCTCGCTCGCCGGCGCGCTGCGCATGCGCGGCGTCGAGAAGGGCGACCGCGTCATCATCTACATGCCGATGATCCCCGAGGCGCTCGAGGCGATGCTCGCCTGCGCCCGCATCGGCGCGATCCACTCGGTCGTCTTCGGCGGGTTCGCGGCGCATGAACTTGCGGTGCGGATCGACGACTGCACGCCGAAGGCGATCATCGCCTCCTCCTGCGGCCTCGAGCCGAACCGCGTCGTGCATTACAAGCCGCTGCTTGACGAGGCGATCGACATCGCCACCCACAAGCCCGAGTTCTGCGTGATCTTCCAGCGCGAGCAGGAAGTGGCGAAGCTGATCGAGGGCCGCGACTTCTCCTGGCACGGCTTTCAATATGGCGTGCGCCCGGCGGAATGCGTGGCGGTCGAGGGCAACCACCCCGCCTACATCCTCTACACCTCGGGCACGACCGGCGCACCGAAGGGCGTGATCCGGGCCACCGGCGGCCATCTCGTCGCGCTGAACTGGACGATGAAGAACATCTACAACATCGAGGCGGGCGACCGGTTCTGGGCCGCCTCGGACGTGGGTTGGGTCGTCGGCCACAGCTACATCTGCTATGGCCCGCTGATCGCCGGCGCGACCACCGTGGTGTTCGAGGGCAAGCCCGTCGGCACGCCGCATCCGGGCGTGTTCTGGCGGGTGATCCAGAACAACCGGATCAAGAGCTTCTTCACCGCGCCGACCGCGCTGCGCGCGATCCGGCGCGAGGACCCGAACGGCGACTGGATCAAGCGCTACAAGCTGCACGAGATGCAGGCGCTGTTCCTCGCCGGCGAACGCGCCGACCCCGACACGGTGAAATGGGCACAGGAGCACCTCGGCGTGCCGGTGATCGACCACTGGTGGCAGACCGAGACCGGCTGGGCGATTGCCGCGAACCCGCTCGGCATCGAATTGCTGCCCACGAAGCTCGGCTCGCCCTCGGTGGCGATGCCCGGCTATGACGTGCAGATCCTCGACGAGGGCGGCCATCCGCTGCCCGACGGCGAGCTTGGCGCGATTGCGATCAAGCTGCCGCTGCCTCCGGGCACGCTGCCGACGCTGTGGAATGCCGAGGAGCGCTACAAGAAGAGCTACCTGAGCCACTTCCCGGGCTATTACGAGACCGGCGACGCGGGCTACAAGGACGAGGACGGCTATCTCTACATCATGGCGCGCACCGATGACGTGATCAACGTCGCGGGCCACCGGCTGTCGACCGGCGCGATGGAGGAGGTGCTCGCCTCGCATCCCGACGTCGCCGAATGCGCGGTGATCGGGGCCGCCGACGAGCTGAAGGGCCAGACCCCGCTCGGCTTCCTGTGCCTGAACAAGGGCTGCACCCGCGACGAGAAGGCGATCGTGCGCGAATGCGTTGCCCTCGTGCGCGACCAGATCGGCCCGGTCGCGGCGTTCAAGACCGCGGTCGTCGTCGACCGCCTGCCGAAGACCCGCTCGGGCAAGATCCTGCGCGGCACGATGGTGAAGATCGCCGACGGGCAGGACTACAAGATGCCCGCCACGATCGACGACCCGGCGATCCTCGACGAGATCACCGCGGCGCTGAAGTCGATCGGCTACCCGGCGGCATGACCGGACTGGCGGGGCCCGTTCAGGGCTCCGCCGTTTTCCGCCGCGTCGCGTGACGGAAAGTGCCATTTTCCCCGTAAACATTTCTCCGGATTCTGCTTTTATGATGCAAACCCCGGGCTTTCGGGGAAAGGTTTCGATATGAAGACGCATGACACGCCTTCCGTTCCGCCCGGTCCTGCGCCTGATGCGCAGCTGAAACTTGCACAGATGGCCCTGCTCGGGCACGACCTGCGCGCCGCCGTCGCCGATATCCTCTCCGCCCTGCGCCTTGTCAGCCGCGAAAGGCTTGATGATGCCGCGCGGCGCCAGATCGAGCGGGTGCGGATTGCAAGCGACCTCACCGCGCGGCTGCTCGACGAGGGGCTCGTGCTCGTCGCCGCGGAGGCCGAGGCGGTCGGGGCGCAACAGGTGCAGACCGCCCGGCTGCTGCGCGAGCTCGAGATCCGCTGGTCGGGCCATGCCCGCGAACGGGGCATCACCTTGCAGCTCACCCTCGCCCCCGACATGCCGCCGGTTCTGGTGGTGGATCGGCTGGCGCTGGATCGCGCAGTCTCGAACCTGCTGTCGAATGCGTTCAAATATGCGCGCAGGGGCATGGTGCAGGTTTCCTTCCGGCTGACCCCCGGCGGCTTTCTGCAGATCCGCGTGCGCGACGACGGCCCGGGCTTTCCGCCCGAGCTGCTCGGCCGGCTGCTCGAGCCCGGCCAGCGCGGCTCCACCCCGAACAGGCCCGGCTACGGCCTCGGCCTCGCCATCGCCCGCGACATGGCCGAGCGGCTCGGCGGCCGGATCGAGCTGCACAACCGGCCCGGCGGCGGCGCCACCGTCACGCTGATCGTGCCGATGCTCTCGACCCTGCCGCTGCTCGTCGAGGAAGGACCGACCTTGCCGGATCTGAGCGGGCTGCGCGTCCTCGTCGCCGATGACAGCCGCACCCATCAGGCGGTGATCTGCCACATGCTCGACGACATGGGGGCGACCTGCATCACCGCCGACCACGGCCACGAGGCGCTCGCCCTGCTCGCCGCGCGCGACTATGACCTTGCGGTGATCGACATCGAGATGCCCGAGCTCGACGGCCGCGGCGTCATCGCCGCCCTGCGCGCCAGCGAGGCGCAGCGCCGGCTGCCGGTCCTCGCCTGCACCGCCGACGCCCGGCCCGAGACCCGCGAGGCGCTGCTTGCCATGGGCGCCGACGCGGTGGTGCTGAAACCGCTGATCAGCATTCCGCGTTTCGCCGCGGCGGTCGAGCGCACCTTGCAGCGCGACCCGCGGCCGCAGCCCGAGCCTGCCAGAACCGACCCGGGCTTCGTCGACGGGCTGCTGATCGTCGACGCGACGCGCTTCGCCCGGCTGCTGGCGATTGCCGGCGAGGATGGCGGGCGCGAGCTGCTGCACCGGCTGCTGGCCGATCTGCGCGGCATCGACGCGCGGCTGCGCGCGGCGCTTGCGGGCACCGACGCGGCGGCGATCCGGCGCGAGATGCATATCCTCACCGCGATCTCGGGCGAGCTCGGGGCGCAGTCGCTTTACGACTGTGCCGCCGCGCTCGGCTCCGGCCTGCGCAAGGGCCGGGGCGAGACCACGGCGCTCCTCGGCCATGCAGTCTGCGAGCGGATCGCGCAGCTCATCGCCTTCACCGCCAACGAACTGAGCGCCCGCGAGGACCGGGCGGGAGAATGCCCGTGAACGAAGCCTCCGGCCCGCCGCGCACCGCCGATATCCTGCTGATCGAGGACACGCCCTCGCTCCGGTCGATCTATGACGCGCATCTGCGCAACGCGGGCTTCGTCACCCTCTCGGCCGCCTCCGCTGCCGAGGGGCTGGCGCTGTTTCGCAAGACCGACCCGGCGGTCGTGCTGCTCGACCTGATGCTGCCCGACCGTGACGGCATCGACCTGATGCGCGAGATGCTGGCGCTGCAGCCGCACACCGCGGTGGTGGTGATCACCGCCGACAGCTCGACCGCGCGCGCGGTGAAAGCGATGCGCGCCGGGGCGCATGACTTCCTCGTCAAGCCGGTCTCCGAGGCGCAGCTGATGACCACGCTCGGCAATGCCCGCGCCGCGGCCCAGATGTCGCGACCGCAGGCGGTGCCCGGGCGCGAGGCGCCGCTTGCCGGCTTCATCGGCACCTCGGGCCCGATGCGCGCGGTCTATGCCCGGATCCGTTCGGCCGCGCGGTCGATGGCGCCGGTCTTCGTCACCGGCGAGAGCGGCACCGGCAAGGAGCTCTGCGCCCAGGCGATCCATGCGCTCTCGCCGCGCGCCGCGGCGCCCTTCATCCCCCTCGACTGTGGCGCGATCCCGGCCGAGCGCTTCGAATCCGAGCTCTTCGGCCATCTGCGCGGTGCCTTTCCCGGCGCGGTCACCGACCGGCCCGGTGCCGCGGCGCTGGCCGATGGCGGCACGCTGTTCCTCGACGAGATCTGCGATCTCGCCCCCGAGCTGCAGCCGAAGCTGCTGCGCTTCCTACAAAGCGCGACGATCCAGCCGCTCGGCGCGGCGCGGCCGCAGCGCGTCGACCTGCGGGTGATCGCCGCCTCGGCGCATGAGCCGCTGCAGGCGGTGCGCGACGGACGGCTGCGCGAAGACCTCTACTATCGGCTGCGCGTCGTGCCGATCGAGATGCCGCCGCTGCGCCAGCGCCCCGACGACATCGGCCCCCTTGCCACCGAGACCCTGCGCCGCTTCGCCATCCTCGAGGGCCGCGCCTTCACCCGGCTCTCGCCCGCGGCCGAGGCGGTGCTGCGCGCCCAGCCGTGGAACGGCAATGTGCGCGAGCTGATGAACGTGCTGCGCGCCGCGACCGTGACCCATGACGGCGACGAGCTGACCGAGGAGATGCTGCCCGAGGAAATCCGCTTCCCGGCCGAGCATGCCCCGCCCTGCCCCGGGCTGAACCTGACCACGCTCGCCGGGCGCAGCCTGGCCGAGATCGAGCGGCTGGTGATCGAGGATTGCCTGACCCGGCACGACGGATCGGTGCCGCGCGCCGCGCGCGAGCTCGATGTGGCGCCCTCGACGCTCTATCGCAAGCTCGACACCTGGCGGAAGGATTAGGCGAACTGCTCGCGCATCAGCCGTTCCTCGAGCCCGTGACCGGGGTCGAACAGGATGCAGTGCTGCACCTTCGGCTCGGAACGGATCTCGACCCAGAGCACCGGCTTGACCGAGCGCGAGTCGGCATCGGCCATCACCGGCCGCTTCGCCGGATCGAGCACGTCGAAGCGCACGATCGCCGAGGATGGCAGGATCGCACCTTGCCAGCGCCGCGGCCGGAAGCTTGCGATGCCGGTCAGCGCCAGCACATCCGAGCCGATCGGCAGAATCGGCCCGTGCGCCGAATAGTTGTAGGCGGTCGAGCCCGCGGGCGTCGACAGGATCGCACCGTCGCAGACAAGCTCTTCCATCCGCAGCTTGCCGTTGACCGAAATGCGCAGCTTCGCCGCCTGCGGCCCGGCGCGCAGCAGCGAGACCTCGTTGATCGCCAGCGCCTCGTGCAGCACCCCGTCGACCGTCATCGCCCGCATCGCAAGCGGGTTGATGACCTCTTCCTCGGCCTGCGCCAGCCGCGCCGGCAGGTCGTCCGGGGAATAGTCGTTCATCAGGAAGCCCACGGTGCCGCGGTTCATGCCATAGACCGGCAGCCCCGCCCCCGCATGCAGCGTCTGCAGCATGAAGCCGTCGCCGCCAAGCGCCACGATCACATCGGCCGCATAGCGCGGCACCTGCCCGTAGCGCTCCACCAGTTCCCCAAGCGCCGCCTGCGCCGCTTCGGCATTGGCTGCAGCGAAATGGATGTGGTTCGGCCTGTTCATCTGCGCCCCCCGGGTTTCCGTCCTGATGTGACAAGCGACGATCGGAAACACAAGACGCGAATGGGGGCACGGATGCCGCGCCAAAACGTCCTGACGTCGTTTTGAGCGCTTTCGGCCTCGGAATTTCTGCGATAAACGGGCCGCGACCATCCCGTTCAGGAGACGCCCATGACCGCCCAACGCGACGCCGGCTTCTTTACCGAAAGCCTTTCCTCCCGCGACCCCGACATCTGGAAATCGATCACCGACGAACTCGGCCGCCAGCGCGACGAGATCGAACTGATCGCCTCGGAAAACATCGTCTCGAAGGCGGTGATGGAGGCCCAGGGCTCGGTGATGACGAACAAGTATGCCGAGGGCTACCCGGGCAAGCGCTATTACGGCGGCTGCCAGTTCGTCGACGTCGCCGAAAACCTGGCGATCGACCGCGCCAAGCAGCTCTTCGGCTGCGAATTCGTCAACGTGCAGCCGAACTCGGGCAGCCAGGCGAACCAGGGCGTGTTCAACGCGCTGCTCGCGCCCGGCGACACCATCCTCGGCATGAGCCTCGACGCCGGCGGCCACCTGACCCATGGTGCGCGCCCGAACCAGTCGGGCAAGTGGTTCAACGCGATCCAGTATGGCGTGCGCAAGCAGGACAGCCGGCTCGACTATGACCAGGTTCGTGCCCTTGCCCACGAGCACAAGCCGAAGCTGATCGTCGCCGGTGGCTCGGCCATCCCGCGGCAGATCGACTTCGTCGAATTCCGCAAGATCGCGGACGAGGTCGGCGCCTGGCTGATGGTCGACATGGCGCATTTCGCGGGCCTCGTGGCCGGCGGCCAGCACCCCTCGCCCTTCCCGCATGCCGATGTGGTCACCACCACCACCCACAAGACGCTGCGCGGCCCGCGTGGCGGCATGATCCTGACGAACAACGAAGAGATCGCCAAGAAGGTGAACTCGGCGATCTTCCCGGGCATCCAGGGCGGTCCGCTGATGCATGTCATCGCCGGCAAGGCCGTGGCCTTCGGCGAGGCGCTGCGTCCGGAGTTCAAGGACTATGCCAAGCAGGTCGTGGTGAACGCGCAGGCGCTCGCCGACGAGCTGATGAAGGGCGGGCTTGATATCGTCACCGGCGGCACCGACACCCACGTGATGCTGGTCGACCTGCGTCCGAAGGGCGTGAAGGGCAATGCGACCGAGAAGGCGCTCGGCCGGGCCCATATCACCTGCAACAAGAACGGCATCCCGTTCGACCCGGAAAAGCCCACGGTGACCTCGGGCGTGCGTCTTGGCAGCCCGGCCGGCACCACCCGCGGCTTCGGCGAGGCCGAGTTCCGCGAGATCGGCCGGCTGATCGTCGAGGTCGTCGACGGGCTTGCCGCGAACGGGGAAGAGGGCAATGCCGAGGTCGAGGAAGCGGTCAAGGCCAAGGTCGCGACGCTGCTCGCCCGCTTCCCGATCTATCCGACGCTCTGACCCGCCCGGCAGATCGCAGAATCGAAAGGCCCCCCACGCGGGGGCCTTTTTCATGCGCCCCGCTCAGAACAGGCCGCGCAGCCGCCCCACGGCGAGCACCAGTGCCGTGACCACGACGAGGCCGAAGACCACCGAGGCCGCGACCGAACGCACCAGCCCCTGCACCCGCGCGCCGCCGCCAAGCGGGCGCAGGTAGTTGACGCAGATGTCATAGGCTTCGGCGATCTCGCCCATGTCGGCTTGCCGCATCATCCGCGGCGAGGCGGCCAGCGCCTCGGCCTCGGCCAGCAGTTCCGCCGCCCGGCGCACCTTGCGCGGCAGCGCGCGGGAGCGGCTTTTGAGCCGGTCGCGCAGCGTGCGTCCCCGCGCCCCCAGCCGTTCGGCCAGAAGCTGCGAGACGCGCCCGGTCATCTGACGCAGGGTGATCGGATCCATCGGCGCTCCTCCTGGCGCAAAGCCTAGCCGCGCCGGCGCCCCCGTGCAACGTCCCCACGCAACGCGGCCACTGGAACAGCGGCGCCGGGCGCGCTACCTATGCGCCATGCTGAACGTCATCGCCCATGGCAGCGACACCGAGCTGCCCCCGCTCCTCATCGTCCCCGGCCTCTTCGGCTCCGCCCGCAACTGGGGCGTGGTCGCCAAGCGGCTGTCGGAAAAACGGCTCGTGCTGGCGCTCGACATGCGCAACCACGGCGACAGCTTCTGGTCGGACGAGCATTCCTACCCCGCGATGGCCGAGGATCTGGCCGGGGTGATCGGCCGGCAGGGCCGGGCCTGCGACGTGATGGGCCATTCGATGGGCGGCAAGGCGACGATGATGCTGGCGCTGACCCACCCCGGGCTGGTGAACCGCATCGTGGTCGCCGACATGGCGCCGGTGAACTACGACCACGGCGTCGCGCATGGCTATCTGATCGACGCGATGCAGTCGATGCGGATCGACGACATCACCTCGCGCTCGGAGGCCGACCGGCGGCTGAGCGAGCGGGTGCAGGATCCCTCGACGCGCGCCTTCCTGCTGCAGTCGCTCGAGCTGCGCAACGGCC
The DNA here is from genome assembly GCF_004022465.1 of Paenirhodobacter huangdaonensis. NCBI lineage: Bacteria > Pseudomonadati > Pseudomonadota > Alphaproteobacteria > Rhodobacterales > Paenirhodobacter > Paenirhodobacter huangdaonensis. The sequence continues at coordinate 171,634 of NZ_SAVA01000006.1, forward strand.
CGGTGCGCTGGAAGTTCAACCTCGAGGCGCTGAAGAACAGCCTCGACGGCATCCTGGCCTGGCCCGACCCGCTGCCCGCCACCGCCCACCCCTTCGCCGGGCCGGCGCTGTTCCTTTACGGCAAGAACTCGGCCTATGTCCGGCCCGAGTATCACGCGCCGATCCGGGCGCTGTTTCCGAAGGCCGAGTTCGAGGGCATCGAGGGGGCGGGGCACTGGCTGCATGCCGAGCGCCCGCGCGAGGTCGAGGCCGCGGTCGAGGCCTTCCTGTCGCGCTGAGGGACTGCGAACAGGAGAAGGGCCGCCCCGGTTGCCCGGAGCGGCCCCTTGCGTCGACGGAGAGGGTCACAGACGCGCGGTGCGCATCCGGTCGATGATATTGGTCTTGGCGACGAACTGCTGGTAGAGCGCGCCGACGACATGCAGGCCGATCAGCACGAGCAGCACGGTGGTCAGCGCCCCATGCAGATCGCCCGCATCCTCGACCCCGCCGAACCAAGCCACCGCGCCGGCGGCGACGGTGAGGATCAGCACCAGATAGAGCCCCAGATGGGTGGCGGAGGCGATCAGTTTCTGAATCGCCGGTTCGTTCGCCGGGGCCGCGGGAACGCCGTTCTTGAAGCGCAGGGCGATCCGCCACAGCACCAGAACGAGAATGGTGATCCCGGTCGCCACATGCAGCGGCGCAAGAATCGAGGCGGTGATCTGCTCACCTTCGAGGCCGGCGTCGAAGGCTTCGCCGACGGCGTCGTTGAGCAGGAATTGCGGGATGAGGAGCACGGCGACAAGCCAGTGCAGGACGATGTGCAGGCGGGAATAGCCTTGCGGGGCGGGCATGATGACCTCCGGTTTCGGATAGCGCAGTGCTGCCATGCAGCATTGCCCCCGACAAGCCTGCAATTCCAGTAAAAAGGCGCCCTGCAACCTCAGTTGCAGGGACCTTTGCCGCGATGTCAGGCGTTCGCGACGATTTGCCGGGCCACCAGCCAGGCGGCGGGAATCGCCACGACGAAGCCGATGGCCGCCGCGGCCAGCATCGACTTCATGTCGAACATGTTCATGGTCAGCGCGGCGATGATGAGGACACCGGCAAGGGTCGGGCCGGCAAGCGCGTAGATGATGCCCATCAGGCGGATCATGGGAAAGGTCTCCGTTCAGGCGCGTTTCATGCATCCACAGATCATCATTTGCGCCGGGCGAACCTTGATCTGGGTCAGATCGGCGCGCCGGGGCAGCCTGTCCCCCCGCGGCGTGCTGTCGCAGCCCTAGCAGGCAAGCTCGAAGGTCGCCTCGCCGCTGTCGCCGATCAGCGAGGGGGAAGACCACATCCCCCGCCCCGGGCCGACCACCATGCAGCCCGTCGCCTGCGCCGCCGCGCGCTCCATCAGCGCCGGCACCGCGTCGCGCCCGGCACGGGAGAGATAACCGAGCCGGATCACCTCGACATGATCCTCCTTGCGGAAGACGACCAGGTGAATGCCGTCGAGCGTCAGGTCATGCCGCTCGGCGCCGAAGAACATCGGCCCCGGCTGCGCGCCGCAGGCCATCAGCATCAGGACGACAGGCAGGATCAGGACAGGCAGGCGCATCGGACCTCGCAGAGGGCTGAACCCCGCCAGTGTCCCGATTCACGGTTAACGGATCGTTAATTCAACCGGAGATGGCCGGGGGCCACCGCCGCGGGGCTTACCAGAACACCGGGCCCCAGGCCGGCCCCATGCGGCTCAGCCGCTCGAGATTGCCCGAGGTGTGGCGACCGATCTCGACCATGCTCGCCTCGAGCATCGCATCGGGGCCCTGACCGCGCAGCGCAGCCACCACCGCGGCTTCCGCCGCCTCGAGGGCCGCTTGGGCCTTTTCCGCCACCATCAGGGCAAATTCCGACGGCGGCGTCGCCCACAGACCTGCCATCCCGGCCAGGCGCATCGCGATCACGGATTGTGCCTCGAAGCCGATGCGGGTGGCCTGCAGCGCCAGCGCCACCGGCGAAATCGGTTCATAGTCCATCGTTACCCTCTCTCGCGTCCGTTCCCCGGCCTCGGCCGTATCTTCCTGTGTCGCACCGGGCTGCGTCTGAGGAAAACCTTTCTGCTTATGACGGTTTTCCGACGCCGGCGAAAGGGCGACTTTCGGACAATGCCCTGCCGATTTCCGCAATCCCGCCGTGATCCCGGCGGCCGGCTCTTGTCTTTTCTGCAACGGCAGCCAGATCTCCTCCAAGAGCAATTGACTTCCACTCCAGTTCCTGAACCCTAGAGTTCAGGAAGGGGCCAGTGCGGCAGGACGTGCCACGCTGGCTCTCTGTTTGAAGCGAACCGGGACAGACAATGATCAAACGTTTCATCATCGCGATTCTCGCACTTGTTCTCATCGGCGGCGGCATCGTCGGCTTCAATCTGTTCCGTTCGAAGATGATTGCCCAGTTCTTCGCAACGATGAAGCCCGCGCCGGTCGCGGTCTCGGTCACCGATACCGTGCCGCAACGCTGGACGCCCGGGATCGAGGCGATCGGCACCGCCTCGGCCGCCCGCGGCGTCGATCTGGCGACCGAGGCCTCGGGCATCGTGCGCGAGATCCGCTTCGCGTCGAACGACCATGTCGAGCAGGGCCAGTTGCTGGTGCAGATCGACGACCGCCAGGAACGCGCCGATCTCGCCGCCGCGCAGGCCGCGCTCGATCTGGCCGAAACCACGCTCACCCGGGCGCGCGAGCTGCGCGACCGTGGCGTCTCGGCCAACACCACGCTCGACACCGCCGAGGCCGAGGCGGTCTCGGCACGCTCGACGGTGACGAAGCTGATGGCGGTGCTCGAAACCAAGCAGCTGAACGCGCCCTTCGCCGGCACCATCGGCATTCCGCAGATCGAGGTCGGCCAGTATGTCACCCCCGGCACCGTCTACGCGACGCTGCAGGACATCCGCCACATGCGCGTCGACTTCACGCTCTCCGAACAGCAGGCGGGCATCGTCAAGCCCGGCATGTCGGTCACCGTCACCCCGGAATCGGGCGAGGACGTGCTTGCCGGCACGGTCACCGGCATCGAGCCGAAGATCGACCCGAACTCGCGCCTCGTCACCATCCGCGCCGAGCTGCCCGACGCCGGCACCACCCTGACCCCGGGCCAGTTCCTGCGGGTGCGGGTGAACCTGCCCGCGGAAGAGGGCATCATCGCCCTGCCGCAGACGGTGGTCTCCTCCACGCTTTACGGCGACTCGGTCTTCGTGGTGCGCTCGGAAACGCCCGCGGGGGCGAGCGAGGCACAGCTGGTGGCACGGCAGGTCTTCGTCACCCTCGGCCGCCGCGCCGGCGACAAGATCGAGATCGTCAAGGGCGTCCAGGCCGGCGACAAGGTCGTCGATGCCGGACAGAACAAGCTGACCTCGGGCGCGGTCGTGAAGATCGCCGAGGAGAACGGCACCGCCGTTCCGGCCGCCGGCAACTGAGGGACGCGCGATGCATTTCACCGAAATCTTCATCCGACGCCCCGTCCTGTCGACGGTGGTCGGCGCCTTCATGCTGCTGCTCGGCATCCAGGCCTATTTCAACCTGCCGGTCCGGCAATATCCCAAGGTCGACGAGACGGTGGTGACGATCACCACCACCTACGCCGGCGCCTCGCCTGACCTGATCCAGGGCTTCATCACCGCACCGATCGCCGAGGCGGTGGCGACGACCGAGAACATCGACTACGTCACCTCCTCCTCGGTGAATTCCGCCTCGGTGGTGTCGGTCAACATGAAGCTCGGTTCGGACCCCGACGCGGCCCTGACCGAGGTGCTGGCGAAGGTGCAGCAGGTGCGCGGCAAGCTGCCCTCCGAAGCCGATGACCCGGTGATCGTGAAGGGCACCGGGCGCACCTTCGCGCTGATGTACCTCGCGGCGATCAACCCGAACATGACGCCCGAGCAGCTGACCGAATACCTCGAGCGCGTGATCAAGCCGCGGATGTCGACGATCTCGGGCATCGCCGAGGTCAGCATCATCGGCGCCGCGAACTACACGATGCGGGTCTGGATCGACCCCGACAAGCTGGCCGCGCGCGACGTCACCGCCTCCGAGGTGCTGGCGGCGATCAAGGCCTCGAACTTCCTGTCGGCGCCGGGCAAGACCGAGAACATCAACGTCACCCAGTCGATCACCCTGAAATCGACGCTGCAGTCGCCCGAGGCCTTCGGCGCGCTGCCGATCCGCGCCACCGGCGACAAGGTGGTGCGGCTGCGCGACGTGGCAAAGGTCGAGCTCGCCTCGGACGACTCGGGCGAGATCGTCACCTTCGCCGGCCGGCAGGGCACCTTCATCGGGCTCTCGCCCACCCCCGCGGCGAACCCGCTCGACACCGCGCAGGCGGTGCGCGACGAGCTGCCGGCGATCAACAACGCGCTGCCCGACGGGATGAAGATCGAGCTCGTCTATGACACGACCGAGCAGATCTCGGCCTCGATCGACGAGGTGTTCAAGACCATCGGCGAGGCCGTGGCGATCGTCATCGTGGTGATCCTGCTCTTCCTCGGCTCGCTGCGCTCGGTGCTGATGCCGATTGTCACCATCCCGCTCTCGCTCATCGGCGTGATGGCGGTGCTGCTGGCGCTTGGCTATTCGATCAACCTGCTCACGCTGCTGGCCATGGTGCTGGCGATCGGCCTCGTCGTCGACGACGCGATCGTGGTGGTGGAGAACATCCACCGCCATATCGAGGACGGGATGAAACCGATCCCGGCCGCGGTGCAGGGGATGAAGGAGATCACCGGCCCGGTGATCGCGATGACGATCACCCTTGCCGCCGTGCTCTCGCCGCTCGGCTTCACCGGCGGTCTGACCGGCGCGCTGTTCAAGGAATTCGCCTTCACCCTGGCGGGCTCGGTGATCCTGTCCGGCATCATCGCGCTCACCATCACCCCGATGATGTCGGGGCGGATCCTGAAATCGGGTCATGCCTCGGGCTTCCAGGCCTGGATCGACAAGACCTTCGAGCGCTTCGCGGGCTGGTACGAACGGCGGGTCAACGGCTCGCTCGACTACCGTCCGGTGACGGTGACGGTGGTTGTCGTGCTGATCGCGGTGATGGGCTTCATGTTCATCCACACCTCGACCGAGCTCGCGCCGGAAGAGGACCAGGGCGCGGTGATCGCGATGCTGACCGGGCCGCGCTATGCGACCTCGGATTACACCGCGAAATACATCGACCGGATCGGCACCGACACCAAGGACATCCCCGAGCTGCGCACCTACTTCTCGATCGCCGGGTTCGGCGGCCAGAAGAACCAGGGCATCTACATCTGGGCGCTGAAGGACTGGGGCGATCGCGCCCGCAGCCAGAAGGAAATCCAGACGCAGATCCAGGCCTCGATCGACGCCTCGACCGGGCTCAAGGGCTTTGCCTTCGCGCCTCCCACCCTGCCGGGCACCGGCGGCGGGCTGCCGATCTCGGTGGTGATCCAGTCGATCCACGCCCCCGACCGGGTCTCCGAAGTGGCCGAGGAGATCCGCATCAAGGCGCAGAAATCGGGCAAGTTCATCATGGTGCAGAACTCGCTCAACTTCGATGCGCCCGAGGTCCGGGTGACGATCGACCGCGACCGCGCCGCGACGCTGAACGTCTCGGTCGCCGAGATCGGCAACACGCTTGGCCTGCTCGTCGGCGGCCCGGCCGTGGCGCAGTTCGACCGCGACTCGAACTCCTACGACATCGTCACCCAGGTGCCGAAGTCGTTCCGCGCGAACCCCGAACAGCTCGGCCAGTATTTCGTCCGCGCCTCGACCGGCGAGATGGTGCCGCTGTCCTCGGTGGTGAAGATCGAGACCGGGGTGATGGCCTCGACGGTCGAACAGTTCAACCAGCTGAACTCGGCCACGATCTCGGCACTGCCGATGCCCGGCCAGTCGACCGGCGACGGCCTCGCCACGATCGTGCAGATCGCCCAGGAGGTGATGCCCGAGGGCTTCTTCATCGACTATTCGGGCCAGTCGCGGCTCGAGGTGAAGCAGGGCAATACCATCGCGCTCGCCTTCGGCGCCGCGGTGCTGGTGATCTATCTCGTGCTGGCGGCGCAGTTCGAAAGCTTCCGCGACCCGTTCATCATCCTGATGTCGGTGCCGCTGACGATCTTCGGCGCGATCCTGCCGCTCAACCTCGGGCTCGGCACACTGAACATCTACAGCCAGGTCGGGCTGATCACCCTCGTCGGGCTGATCACCAAGCACGGCATCCTGATGGTCGAATTCGCCAACCAGCAGCGCGAGGAGCACGGCCACACCCGGCGCGAGGCGATCGTGCTTGCCGCCAAGACCCGTCTGCGGCCGATCCTGATGACCACCGCGGCGATGGCGCTTGCCGTCGTGCCGCTGGTCATCGCCAAGGGCGCCGGCGCCGCCGCGCGCGAGGCCATGGGCATCGTGATGTTCTCGGGCCTGCTGATCGGCACGATGTTCACGCTCTTCGTGGTGCCGATGTTCTACACCTTCATCGCGCCCTCGGACGCGGCGATGCAAAAGGCGCGCGAGAAACGGCTGGCGGCGGGCTGAGCCCCCTGCCCTGCCGCACAAGACCCCGCTGCCCCCGGCCCGTCCGGGGGCAGTTGCGTTTCGGAGGCCGCGCCATCTGCCGCCCCCCCATCCGCCGGCCCCTTGCATCCACCGCCCCGCCCCGCTTTGATGCCGCGACCTCACCCCGGACCTGCCCGTGCTGTTTCTCTATCGCCTGCTCCTGTCGCTTGCCCTGCCCGTGCTGCTGATCCGGCTCGGGCTGCGGGTGCTGCGCGGGGCCGAGCCTGCCGCGGCACTCACCGAACGGCTTGGCGGCGGCGCGCCCTCGGCGCCGGGGGCGATCTGGCTCCATGCCGCCTCGAATGGCGAGCTCGTCTCGGCGCAACCGCTGATCGCCGCGCTCTTTGCCGCGCGACCGGGGCTGCGGCTTCTGGTCAGCACGAACACCGTCACCGCCCGGGCGATGGCACTGGGCTGGGGCGACGACCGGATCGCGGTGCGGGCGGCGCCGCTCGACAGCCGCTGGGCGCTGTCCCGGTTTCTCGCGCGGCACCGCCCCGCCGCGCTGATCGTGGTCGAAAACGAGCTCTGGCCGAACCGGCTGCTCGGCTGTGCCGCCCGCGGCCTGCCGGTCTTCGCCATCGGCGCGCGGATGTCGGCACGCTCGGCCCGGCGCTGGCGCAGGACCGGGCTCGGCCCCCGGCTGATGCGCGCGATCACCGCGCTTTCGGCGCAGGACCCGGCCTCCGAGGCCGAGTTCCGCGCCCTCGGCCTGCCCGCCCGCGCGACGCTGCCGGTCGTCAACCTGAAGACCGCCGTGCGCCTGCCCGAACCCGATGTCAGCCTGGGCTGGCCGCGCGAGACGACCCTGCTCGCCGCCTCAACGCACGCGGGCGAGGAGGAGATCGTCCTGGACGCCTTCGCCCGCGCCCGCGCGGCCTCGCCCGCGCTGCGGCTGATCCTCGCGCCGCGCCACCCGCGGCGCGGCCCCGAGGTTGCCCGGCTGATCGCCGCCCGCGGCCTTGCCTTCGCCACCCGCTCGACGGGCGAGCCCGCCGCGGCGCCGGTGCTGCTCGCCGACACCATGGGCGAGATGGCGAACTGGTATGCCGCGGCAGGGATCTGCTTCATCGGCGGCACCCTTGTGGAAAAGGGCGGCCACACCCCGTTCGAGCCCGCCGCCGCGGACTGCGCGCTGCTGCACGGCCCCTCGGTCTTCAACCATGCCGAGGCCTTCGCCGCCCTCGATGCCGCGCAGGGCGCGATCCGGGTGCACGATGCCGAAAGCCTGGCCGCCGGTTTCACGATCAGCCCCGCAACGCAGGCCGATCTTGCCCGCGCTGCGCGCCGCGCCCTCGCCGCTCTCGCCGCCGAAGGGGCGCCTGCCCGCCTCGCACAGGCGCTTCTGGCCCGGATCGACGCCCAGAAACGCCGCTGAAACGGGCACTTCCCGACAATTTCAGCAATTCTTCGCCGAACCGTTACATGGCTGTTATGGAAATCTGCGGCATTTCGCCCTATTTTTTTACCTACAAGAAGATCAAGCGGCACAGCAGCCGCAACCACGGGCGAGGCCATGAAATTCGAAAGAAAGCTGGCCCTCCTGCGCGACGCGCAGGGAGCGGTGCCGGTCCAGTTCGCAGCCCTCTGCACCCGCCGCAAGGCCGGGCGCATTGAAGTGCTGCTCATCACCTCGCGCGACACGGGGCGCTGGATCCTGCCCAAGGGCTGGCCGATGGCGGGCAAGTCCGGCGGCGAGACGGCGCTGACCGAGGCCTGGGAAGAGGCGGGCGTCGTCGGCCATCTCGCAGGCGCGGCGCTCGGCAGCTATGGCGCGCTGAAGGAGCTCGTTTCCGGCAAGCCGATGCCCTCGCGCGTCGAGGTGCATCCGGTGCGGGTCGAACGGCTGGCGGCGAAATTCCCCGAGAAGGGCCAGCGCCGGCGCAAATGGATGACCGCGAAGAAGGCGGCGAAATCGGTGGCCGAACCCGAGCTTGCCGCACTGCTGCGGGCGCTGCCGCGCGGCTGAGCCGGCCCGGGCTTGCATTCGGCCCCGCTTCGCTTATCTCAGGGAAATCCCTTTCCCGCAGGCCGCCGATGATCCGCTATACGCTCAAATGCGATCAGGACCACAGCTTCGACAGCTGGTTCGCCTCCGCCGAGGCGTTCGAGAAGCTGCGCGCGGCCGGGATGGTGGCCTGCTCGGTCTGCGGCTCGACGGTGGTCGAGAAGGCGCTGATGACCCCCGCCCTGCGCCCCGCCCGCGACACCGCCGCCGAGACTGCCCCCGCGACCGCCGCGCATCCGCTCAGCACACCGCAGGGCGCGCTCGAGGCGGCACTGGCCGAGATGCGCCGGGTGATCGAGGAAAATTCCGATGACGTCGGGCGCGATTTCGTCGACGAGGCCCGCGCGATGCACTCGGGCGAGAAACCGGAGCGGGCGATCCGCGGCGAGGCCCGGCCGGACGAGGCCCGCGCCCTGCTCGAGGAAGGGATCGCGGTGACGCCCCTGCCCTTCCTGCCGCCGCGCAAGACGAACTGACCCCCTTGCAGCCGCCGCCGCAAGGCGCATGCTGCGGAAAAATGGCAAGGGAGAGAAGCACATGACCATTCTCATCACCGGCGCGAACCGCGGCCTCGGCGCAGCGTTGCTCACCCACTACCGCGAGGCGGGCCGCGCCGCCTTCGGCACCGCCCGCCTGCCCGAAGGCGACCTGCTGCCACTCGACGTCACCGCAGCGAAAAGCGCAGTGGCGCTGGCACAGCGGCTGAACGGGCTGCCGCTTGACCTGCTCGTGTGCAACGCCGGGATCTACCCCGACAAGGGCCAGGAGCTCGAGACCGGCTATGCCGCGCCGCTCTGGGCGCAGGGCTTCGCCACCAATGTCACCGGCGTTTTCCTGACGATCCAGGCGCTTTTGCCGAACCTGCGCGCGGCGAAGGGCAAGATCGCGATCCTGTCCTCGGCGATGGCCTCGGATGCAAACGCCCCTGGCGGCAGCTACATCTACCGCGCCTCGAAGGCGGCGGTGCTGAACCTCGGGCGCAATCTCGCCGCCGATCTGAAGCCCGAGGGGATCTCGGTCGGCATCTATCACCCCGGCTGGGTGAAGACCGCCATGGGCGGCCCCGGGGCGCAGATCGCGGCCGGGACCTCGGCCGCAGGCCTTGCCGCACGCTTCGACGCGCTCGGGCCCGACACCACCGGCTGTTTCGAGGCCTGGGACGGCACGCCGCTGCCGTTCTAAGAAAAGGAGGGGGCGCTGCCCCCTCTGCGCCCAAGGCGCATTCACCCCCGGGATATTTGGCTGCGATTGGAAGAGGAGAGCATTCCTGCGCTTCCAATTGCTCCAAATATCCCGGGGGTGAGGCCGAAGGCCGAGGGGGCAGCGCCCCCTGCCCGCCCCCCGCCGCAGTCCGCCCTCAAAGATCGTGCCAGAGGCCGAGGGCGCCGAGCCGGGGCGACTTCTTGTTGGTGTGGCGGTCCATCCGCACCAGCACGTCGCGCAGGAAGAGGACCGCGTCGTCAAGATGCGGCCCCTTGTTCAGCATCACGCATTCGGCACGCTGGCTCATCGCCGCGTCGGTCATCTCGGCGCGGCTCGCCTGACCGTCCTTCACCATGCTTTCGAGCACCTGCGTCGCCCAGACGACCGGCACCTCGGCCGCCTCGCACAGCCACAGGATCTCCTCCTGGATCTCAGAGAGCCGTTCAAAGCCGATCTCGACGGCAAGGTCGCCGCGGGCGATCATCACACCGACCGGCATCCGCCCGCCCGCCTCGACGATCAGCGCCGGCAGGTTGCGCAGCGCAAGCGGGGTCTCGATCTTCAGCATCAGCGAGGGGCCGGTGTGTTCGCCCGCGGGCTCCGCCCGCGCCGCGAGCACAGCGAAGAGCGCGCGCAGGTCCGCGCCGGTCTGCACGAAGGAAAAGCCGATGATGTCGGCATGGGCCAGAACGAAGTCGAGATCGCCGAGGTCCTCCTCGGTCAGCGCCGGCACCCGCAGGTCGACGCCGGGCAGGTTCACCCCCTTCTCGGCCTTGATCTTCGCGCCCTTGCCCGGCGTGCCGGTGATCTCGGCCAGCACCCGGCCCGGGCTGACCTCGAGGATCTTCGCGCGGATCTTGCCGTCGTTGATCCAGAGCGCGCCCCCCACCTCCATCGCCGCCATCAGCGCCGGGTGGCTGAGGGTGATCTGCGCCAGATCCGGCTTCGCCGCCAGCGTCTCGACCACCTCGAAGCGGTCGCCCTCGAACAGCCGCCCGGTCTCGCCCGCCTCGAGCTTTTCCTTCTTCGCGCCCTTCTCGCCCCTGCCGGGCGCCACCGTCTCGACCCGCAGCTTCGGTCCGGGCAGGTCCATCTGCACCGGCACCCTCCGCCCGGCCGCGGCGGCGGCGCGGCGCACATGGCCGATCATCGCCGACCAGGCGTCGGGCCCGTCATGGGCGCAGTTGATCCGCATGCAATCGGCCCCGGAGGCGATCAGCGTGGCGACGAGCGCGGCGTCTTCGGCCGCCTCCGAGGGCAGGGTGACCATGATCCGGGTGTTCGGATTGCCGCGACGCGCGCCGAAGAGGGCGTCGCGCCGGGCCGCAAGCCGCGCCGGACCGGCGGCGAAGATCTCGACCGGCGGGTAATCCGCCGCGCCCTCGCCGCCAATGAGCGCGAGCGAGGCGAGCACGGCATCGAGCGAGGGGCGCACATGCGCCTCGGACCGGCCGAGCGAGGACAGCCCGAGCGAGGACAGCGGCGCCTGAAACGGCACCAGATCGCCCCGCCGCAACGCCAGGTAATCGGCGAGGTTACGCGCCGAGGGCATGAATTCGGGCCGCAGGATCTTGCCGTCCCAGGCCTCGAGCGTCGTCTCAGCCCGTCGCGCCATGTCCGCACGCAGCCCTTCGAGCGCCCGGTAGAGACCCCGCGCCTGCGCGCGCCGCTCGCGTCCTTCAACCTCTGCACGACTCATCGCGATCCTCCTCGCTTCCCGCGGTTCCGGCTACGCCCGCCGGGTGACAGCGGCGTGACAATCGCACGACGGCCAGATCACGCCTTGCGGCACAGGCGCGCTCTTGCAAGCGCCGCCCCCTTCCGCTAGCAGAAGCGCAAAGTCCGGGGCAGAGGGCCGCGGCGTTTCAGGGGGGGTATCATGCCGCTTCTCGTCATGAAATTCGGCGGCACCTCGGTGGCCGACCTCGACCGGATCGCGAATGCGGCGGCGAAGGTGCAGCGCGAGGTCGACCGTGGCTATAACGTCATCGTCATCGTCTCGGCCATGTCGGGCAAGACCAACGAACTCGTCGGCTGGGTCGAACAGACCTCGCCCCTCTATGATGCGCGCGAATATGATGCGGTCGTCGCCTCGGGCGAGAACGTCACCGCCGGGCTGATGGCGCTGCGCCTGCAGGAGATGGGCGTGCCGGCGCGCAGCTGGCAGGGCTGGCAGGTGCCGATCAACACCACCTCGGCGCATGGTTCGGCCCGCTTCGTCGACATCCCGCGCGCCAATATCGACGCGAAATTCGCCGAGGGCATGAAGGTCGCCGTGGTCGCGGGCTTTCAGGGCCTGTCGCCCGAGGGCCGGATCACCACCCTCGGCCGCGGCGGCTCGGACACCACCGCCGTTGCCTTCGCCGCCGCCTTCGGGGCGGAACGGTGCGATATCTACACCGATGTCGACGGCGTCTACACCACCGACCCGCGCGTCTCGTCGAAGGCGCGCAAGCTCGACAAGATCGCCTTCGAGGAGATGCTCGAGCTCGCCTCGCTCGGTGCGAAGGTGCTGCAGACCCGCTCGGTCGAGCTGGCGATGCGCTACAATGTGCGCCTGCGGGTGCTGTCCTCCTTCGAGGACACCGATGAAAATTCTGGAACCCTTGTCTGCGGTGAGGATGAAATCATGGAATCGAAAGCCGTCTCCGGTATCGCCTTTTCCCGTGACGAGGCGAAGATCACGCTGTTCACCATCGAGGACCGCCCCGGCGTCGCCTCGGCGATCTTCGGGCCGCTGGCCGAAGCCGGCGTGAACGTCGACATGATCGTGCAGAACATCTCGGAGAAGGACTATGACGAGCACCACAGCGGCGCCGTCACCGACATGACCTTCTCCTGCCCGATCAACCAGGTCGCCCGGGCGCAGAAGGCGCTCGAGGATGCCAAGGCCGCCGATCTGATCCGCTATGACGAGCTGATCATCGACACCGACGTGGCGAAGGTCTCGGTCGTCGGCATCGGCATGCGTTCGCACGCCGGCGTCGCGGCACGCATGTTCGATGCGCTCGCCGCGGAAAACATCAACATCAAGGTCATCACCACCTCCGAGATCAAGATTTCGGTGTTGATCGACCGAAAATATATGGAACTGGCCGTGCAGGCCCTCCATGATGCTTTCGGACTGGAAAAAGCGGCCTGATCTGACCGGGTCAGGCCCCTGAACGCAAGAAGCGGGGCGCGCGAGGTCGATGCCGGATCGCAGCGAGAGCGACAGCCGCAGCCGTAGCCTGCTGCGGCGTCTGCGGGACACGCTTGCCACCCCCGGCGGGGGGCAGGACAGGCTCGACCGGATCACCAGCCTGATCGCGGATTCGATGGGCACGCATGTGTGCTCGATCTACCTGTTCCGCGACCCCGAGACGCTCGAGCTGTGCGCGACCGAAGGGCTCAACCCCGACTCGGTGCACCACACCCGGATGCGGCTTGGCGAGGGTCTCGTCGGCCGCGTCGCGCGCACCGGGGTGCCGGTGAACACCGGCAACGCGCCCTCCGAGCCCGGCTTCCGCTACATGCCCGAGACCGGCGAAGAGATCTATTCGAGCTTCCTCGGCGTGCCGATCCAGCGCGTCGGCGAGCGGCTCGGCGTGCTGGTCGTGCAGTCGCGCGAGGCGCGCGAATTCTCCGAAGACGAGCTTTACGGGCTCGAGGTGGTGGCGATGGTGCTCGCGGAAATGACCGAGCTCGGCGCCTTCACCGGCGAGCATAACGGCATCGGCGCGACGCATCGCTTCCCCGTCATGTTCCGCGGCACCACCGGCCAGGAAGGCGCCGCCGAGGGCCGGGTCTGGCTGCACGAGCCGCGCGTCGTGGTCACGAACCCCGTGGGCGACGACCCCGAGGCCGAGCAGCACCGTCTCGAGGAGGCGGTGATCTCGCTGCAGGCGCAGATCGACGAGATGCTGACTGCCTCGGTGGCGATGGACAAGGACCAGCGCCAGGTGCTCGAGGCCTACAAGATGCTGGCGCATTCGCGCGGCTGGGTGCGGCGGATGGGCGAGGACATCGCGCTTGGCCTCTCGGCCGAAGCGGCGGTCGAGAAGGAACAGTCGAGTGCGCGCGCCCGGCTCGAGCAATCCCCCGACCCCTACCTGCGCGAACGTCTCCACGACCTCGACGACCTGTCGAACCGGCTGCTGCGCCTGCTCACCGGCCAGGGCCGCGACACCGGGGCGGAACTGCCTGAGAACCCGGTGCTGATCGCGCGCAACATCGGCCCGGCCGAACTTCTGGACTATGGCCGGCGGCTGAAGGGCGTGGTGCTCGAGGAGGGCTCGGTCGGCTCCCATGCCGCGATCGTCGCCCGCGCGCTGGCGATCCCGCTGGTGATCCATGCCAAGCGGATCACCAACGAGGCCCTGAACGGCGATCCGATCCTCGTCGACGGCGATCAGGGCATCGTCCATCTGCGCCCCGAGGAAACCGTCGCCGTCGCCTTCCGCGACAAGATCGCGATGGCCGCCGAGGCGCAGAAACGCTACGCCGACCTGCGCGACCTGCCGGCCACCGACCTGTCGGGCAAGACCGTGGCGCTGATGATGAACGCCGGGCTGATGGCCGACCTGCCCTCGCTGATGAGCTCGGGCGCCGATGGCGTCGGGCTGTTCCGCACCGAGCTGCAATTCCTGATCCGCTCGCGCGTGCCGCGGCGCGGAGAGCTCGCCGCGCTCTACAAGCGGGTGATGGACGCGGCCGATGGCAAGCATGTGCAGTTCCGCACGCTCGACATCGGCTCGGACAAGGTCCTGCCCTACATGAAGCCGCAAGACGAGCCGAACCCGGCGATGGGATGGCGCGCAATCCGTGTCGGGCTCGACAAGCCCGGCGTGCTGCGGATGCAGTTGCAGGCGCTGCTGCGCGCCGCCGAAGGCCGCCCGCTCTCGGTGATGTTCCCCTTCATCGCCACGCCCGACGAGTTCCACGAGGCCCGTGCCGCGCTGTTGCACGAGCGCGACCGCGAGGCCACACGCGGCCGGCCGGTGCCCGCCGTGCTGAAGATCGGCGCGATGCTGGAAACGCCCTCGCTCGCCTTCGCCCCCGACAGCTTCTTCGAGGCCTGCGATTTCATCTCGATCGGCGGCAACGACCTGAAGCAGTTCTTCTTCGCCGCCGACCGCGAGAACGAGCGCGTGCGGCGCCGCTATGACACGCTCGACACCGCCTTCCTGACCTTCATCGAGCGGATCATCGCACGCTGCGACGTCTCGCACACGGCACTCAGCTTCTGCGGCGAGGATGCCGGCCGCCCGGTCGAGGCGCTGACCTTCGCCGCGCTCGGCATCCACAGCCTCAGCATGCGCCCGGCCTCGATCGGCCCGGTCAAGCATCTGATCCGGCGCGCCGACCTCGACGCGCTGCGGCGGGTGATCCTTGCGGCGAGGAAGGCCGGCGCGCCAAGCGTGCGGCCCGCGGTGATGGCCTATCTCGCCACGCTCTGAGGCCCCATGCCGCGCGGGCGGCGGGGGAAGATGAGTATTTGGGCCAAGAAAAAGCTCCCTCGCGGTCTTCGGGGCCCCCGGGCTTTTCCTGGTGGAAATACTCCCGCCGGAGGCGCCTTCTGTCAGCGTCTGGCGGTGATCCGCGCCACCAGCTCCTCGCGCAACAGCCCCTCGTCCTCGCCGCTGTCGCGGGCCAGGCGCTTGAGGCCGAAATGCACCCGGGCGATTTCCTGATAATAGCTGGTGAAGGCATAATTGACCGCGGCGCCCGCCACCGCCCCCAGCACCGGCGCCGTCTGTGCCGCGAGCTTTTCGCCCAGCACCACCGACAGCCGCGGCGCAACGCGGGCGATCAGCCCCGACACCCCGGTGCCGGTGATCGTCACCTTGGCGGTGAAGAAGCCCATGTCGGTGCCGTCGTCACGCGCGAGCGGCCCGGCCGAGGCGAAGACGCGCAGGCATTCAAGCCGCACCTCGTCGGAGGCCGGGTCAAAGCCGTGCTCGGCCGCGATGCCCTGGATCGCCCGCAACAGCATGGTCACGGTGAAGGGCAGTTCAGCGAGCGCCCCGGGCAGGCCACCAAAGCCGCCCGCCGCGCCCATCGCGGTGGCAAGCGCCGTGTTCACCCAGTCGGGCCGGTCCGCCACCACCCCGCGCGAGCGGCGCGCCGCCGCCATCGCGGTGTCGAGCGCGCGCTCGGTCGCGCCTTCGAGCCCCGACCGCACGCCCGCCGGCAGCCGGTTCACCAGCCCCTCGGCCGAGCCGCCGAGAAAGCCCAGCACCTGCATCACCGGGCCCGAGGCACCGCGGTGGCGCCGGGCAAGGGCATCAAGCTCGGTCACGAGTTTCGGATCGGTGACGGGCAACAGGATTTCTGGCGGCATCGCATCCTCCGTTTCGCCCCATATGGGGGCGCGGCGGGCCGGCGCCAATCAGGCAGTGAACTTTTCCACCGGGCCGCGCACGCCCTCCCAGGCGCCGGGCTGCAGCTCGAGCGCGAGGACGCGTTCGGGGTTGGTCGGCGGCGGCATGATCACGCCCTCGATCCTCCAGAAGCCGAAGCGCTGGTAATAGGGCAGATCGCCGACCAGCAGCACCCGCTCCCAGCCGAGCCGGCGCGCCTCGGCGAGGCTTTCGTGCATCAGGATGCCGCCAAGCCCCTCGCCCTGGCGCGTCGGGTGCACGGCGACCGGGCCCAGCAGCAGCACGCGCTGCCCGCCCACCTTCACCGGCCAGTAGCGGATGACGGCGGCCAGCACCCCGTCCTCGCGCAGGGTCAGGCACAGCGGGTGGACCTTCTCGACACCGTCGCGCAGCCGGTAGGAGGACAGCGCCGTGCGTCCCGGCGCGAAGCACAGGTCATAAAGTGCCTCGACTTCCCACCAGTCGGCCTCGGTCTCTTCCTCGAGCTGATACATGGCGCCCCCGAATCCCTCGTCAGACGCGCCTAACACGCGCTAATGTCAGGTTCAAATCAAAGGGATCCCCGCCGCCATGTTCTACCGCCCCGCCGATGGCCACGGCCTGCCGCACAACCCGTTCAACGCGATCGTCGCGCCGCGCCCGATCGGCTGGATCTCGACGCGCGGCTCCCTTGGCGACAATCTCGCCCCCTATTCCTTCTTCAATGCCGTCGCCTATACCCCGCCGCAGGTGGTCTTCGCCTCGACCGCGGCGAAACCCGACCGCGGCGACACCAAGGACAGCCTCGCGCAGATCCGCGAAAGCGGGGTGTTCTGCGTCAACCTCGTCTCCTCGGAGCTGATCGGGCCGATGAACACCTCCTCGGCCCCGCTGCCCGCAGGCACCGACGAATTCGCCGTCTCGGGCCTCGAAAAGGCCGAGTGCGAGACCATCGACTGCCCGCGCGTCGCGCAGGCCCCGGCCTCTCTCGAGTGCCGGCTGGTGCAGGTGATCCCGCTGCTCGGCAAGTCGAACTTCCTGATCCATGGCGAGGTGACCGGCGTCCACATCCGCCCCGACTGCCTCACCGCGGGCCGCTATCTGCCGCCCGACCGGCTCAGCCGGCTCGGCTACAAGGATTACGCCGCGGTGCGCGACACCTTCGAACTCGACCGCCCGCCAGGGGGCTGAGGCGCAAGGCCCGGTCCCGCTTCCAATTGCCCCAAATATCCCGGGGGTGAGGCCCAGGGGGCCGAGGGGGCAGCGCCCCCTCCCTTGCCCGCCTCCTCCTGCAATCCGCCCTTTTCTTGCCCGCGCCACGCGCCTAATCTTCGCCGCGCAGCAGCAAGGAGAGGGCGATGGAACGGAAGATCGGGGTGATCGGCGGCTCGGGCGTCTATGACATCGCCGGGCTCGAGAACGCGGCCTGGGTCACGGTCGACACGCCCTTCGGCCCGCCCTCGGATGCGGTGCTGACCGGCACGCTAGGCGGGGTCGAGATGGTCTTCCTGCCGCGCCACGGCCGCGGCCATGTGCACACGCCGACCTCGGTGCCCTATCGCGCCAATATCGCCGCGCTGAAAAGCCTCGGCGTCACCGATCTGATCGCGGTCTCGGCCGTGGGCTCGCTGAAGGAGGCCTATGCGCCCGGCGATTTCCTGATCGTCGACCAGTATATCGACCGCACCTTCGCGCGCGAGAAAAGCTTCTTCGCGCCGGGGCTCGTCGGCCACGTCCCCTTCGCGCACCCGACCTGCGCGCGGCTTTCGGCGCTCTGCGCGGGCGCGGCGCGTGACCTTGGCCTGACCGTGCACGAGGGCGGCACCTATGTCGCGATGGAGGGGCCGCAATTCTCGACGCTCGCCGAAAGCCGGCTCTATCGCAGCTGGGGCGCCGACGTGATCGGCATGACCGGCATGCCCGAGGCCAAGCTCGCCCGCGAGGCCGAGCTCTGCTATGCCTGCATCGCGATGATCACCGATTACGACTGCTGGCACCCCGAGCATGACGCCGTCGACGTGGCGCAGGTGGTGGCCACGGCGATCGCCAATGCCGACAAGGCCCGCGCCCTCGTCGCGGCGCTTCCCGCCCGCATCGCCGGCCCCGCCGTGGACTGCGCCGCGGGCTGCACCCACGCGCTCGACAGCGCGATCATGACCCATCCGGCGCAGCGCGACCCCGCGCTCGTCGCGCAGTTGCTGCCCGTGATGGGCCGTGTCCTGAAAGGCTGAGAGATGAAGACCGTCAAGGAGTATATCCGCACCATCGCCGACTTCCCGCATGAGGGGATCCTGTTTCGCGATGTCACCACGCTCTTCGCCGATCCGAAGGGCTTCCGCATGGCGGTCGACCAGATGCTGACCCCCTGGGCGGGCGAGCAGATCGACAAGGTGGTGGGGCTCGAGGCGCGCGGCTTCATCCTTGGCGGCGCGATCGCGCACCAGCTCTCGAAGGGCTTCGTGCCGGTGCGCAAGAAGGGCAAGCTGCCCGGCGCCACGATCAGCCAGGCCTACAAGCTCGAATACGGCGAGGCGATCATGGAGATCCACGAGGACGCGATCGCGCCCGGCGAGAAGGTGCTGATCGTCGACGACCTGCTTGCCACCGGCGGCACCTGCCGCGCCGGCACGCAGCTGATCGAGCGGCTCGGCGGCGAGATCGTCGGCTGCTCCTTCGTCGTCGATCTGCCTGAACTCGGCGGCCGCAAGCTCCTCGAAAGCCTCGGCCTGCCGGTCAGCGTGCTGTGCGAGTTCGAGGGCGCCTGAGCCCTCAGCCGCGCAGCACCGCGCCGGGGTTCAGGATCCCCTGCGGATCGAGCGCGGTCTTGATCGCGCGCATCATCGTCAGCTTCGCCGGATCGGCATAGCGCTCGAGGTCGCCGACCTTGAGCCGGCCGATGCCGTGCTCGGCCGAGACCGAGCCGTTGTAGCCGCGCACCACAAGGTCATGCACCGCGGTCTTCACCGCATCCTTCTGCGCGTCGTATTCGCTGCGGTTCCGCCCCGGCGCCGGGAAGACGTTGTAATGCAGGTTGCCGTCGCCGACATGGCCGAAACAGTTGATGCGGAAATCGCCCATGGCGGCGAGCATCGCGCCCGCCTCGGCGACGAAATCGGGGATCGCGGCCACCGGCACCGAGATGTCATGGCTCGAGATCGCGCCGATGCGGCGGTTGGCAAGCGGCAGGCTCTCGCGCAGCTCCCACATCTGCGCCGCCTGCGCCCCCGATTGCGCGATCACCGCATCGAGAACCAGATCCTCGGCCGCCTCGAAGAGCGCGGCAAAGGCCGCCTCGGCGTCCATGCCGGCGGGCAGACCGAGCTCGATCAGCACCATCCAGTCCGGGTCTTCGGCAAACGGCATGTGAACCTCGGGCCCGACCTCGCGCAGGAAGGACAGCCCCTGCCGCGAGATCAGCTCGAAAGCCGAGACGCAGCCGGCGAACTGGCTTTGCGCAAGGCCCAGAAGCGCCACCGCCGCGGCGGGCGAGGGCAGCGCGAAGAAGGCAAGCCCCTCGACCGCCGGCGGCTCGAACAGCCGCAGCGCCGCCGCGGTGATGACGCCGAGCGTGCCCTCGGCGCCGATCAGCAGATCGCGCAGGTCATAGCCGGTGTTGTCCTTGCGCAGCCGGGTGAGCCCGTTCCAGACCGTGCCGTCGGCCAGAACCGCCTCGAGCCCAAGGCAGAGCGCGCGGGCATTGCCATAGCGCAGCACATGCACGCCGCCCGCATTGGTCGAGAGGCACCCGCCGATCTGCGCCGTGCCCTGCGCGGCGATGGTCAGCGGGAAAAGACGGCCCACCGTCCGCGCCGCCGCCTGCACCGATTGCAGCGTCGCCCCCGCCTCGACCACCAGGCTTTGCGGGTCGATCGCGCGCAGCGCCGTCATCCGCTCGAGGCTGAGCACCAGCGGCAGCGGGCCCTCGCCCTTCACCTGCCCGCCGACAAGCCCGGTGCCGCCGCCATAGGGCACCACCGCCACCTGCGCCGCCGCGGCCGTGCGCAGCACCCGCGCCACCTCGGCCGTCGAATGCGGCCGCGCCACACCCGCGGCGCGTCCGGGCCAGCGCCCGCGCGGCTCTTCCAGATAGCGCGGCTCGGCCTCGCCCACCTCGACGCCCTCGGCGCGCAGCCGGTCGAGAAATGCCTGATCTGCCGGGGTCAGCATCGCGGTCTCCTTCTTCTGCCCCGGACGCGCCGGGACCGTCTCAGCCGATGTCGGTGCGCCCGCGCCGGTCGGTGCGCAGGTTCGAATAAAGCACATGGTTGCGCCAGCGGCCGTTGATCTGCAGATAGCTTTGCGCCACGCCCTCGTATTTGAACCCCGATTTCTCCAGCGCCCCGCGCGAGGCGGCGTTCTCGGGCAGGCAGGCGGCCTCGATCCGGCTCAGGTCGAGAACGTGGAAGGCGTGATGCACGACGGCGCGGATCGCCTCGCGCATGTAGCCCTGCCGGGCGTAACGTTCGCCGATCCAGTAACCGATGGTGCCGGCCTGCGCCGGGCCGCGGCGGATGTTGTCGAGGGTGAGCGCGCCAAGCACGCGCCCGTCCTCGCGCCGGATCAGGAAGAAGGGCAGCGCCGTGCCCGCGCTTTCCGCCCGCGCCGCCCAGTAGACGCGGTTGGTGAAGGCCTTGCGTCCGAGGTGATCGGACGACCAGGCGGGCTCCCAGGGCGTCAGGAAGGCCCGGCTTTCCTCGCGCAGCAGCGCCCAGTCCCGGTAGTCCGAATGCATCGGCAGACGGAGCGTCATGCGTTCCGTCTCGACCTTCGGCTTCCGGCGACGGACGAGCATCAGGCCGCGAGCCTCCGCCGCAACCCCTCGAGATCGGGCGCGGCAGCGGCGGGCCCGTAAAGGGCAAGCGCGGTGCGGTCCCGGGTGATCATCTCCTCGCCGTAGCGGCGCACGTCGGCGGTGCTGACCGCGTCGATCAGGCCGGCGATCTCGTCAAGCGGCGGCACCCGGCCCCAGACGGCCAGATTGCGCGCCAGACGCTCGGCCCGGCTCGACGGGCTTTCAAGCCCCATCAGCATCCCCGCCTTCATCTGCGCCCGCGCCCGCGCCACCTCGGCCTCGGTCATGTCCTCGGCCGCGCGTTTCAGCTCGTCGATGGTCAGCGCGGCAAGGCTCGCCACCTCCGCCTCGGAGGTGCCGGCATAGAGGGTGATCATCCCGGTGTCGTCATAGGCGCCGGCCTGCGCGAAGATCGAGTAGCACAGCCCCCGCTCCTCGCGGATCTTCTGGAACAGCCGCGAGGACATGCCGCCGCCCATGGCGGTGGCGTAGACCTGCGCGGTGTAAAGATCGCGGTCGCGGTAGGTCGGCCCCTCGAAGGCAAGGGCGAAATGCACCTGCTCGAGGTCGCGCAGCTCGCGCCGTTCGCTGCCGATCCAGCGGGCGAGCTGCGGCGCCGGCTGACGCACCGGCGACAGCCCGCCGAAGATCGCCTCGGCCTGCTTCACGATCGCGGCGTGATCGACGTCGCCCGCGGCGGCAAGGATCATCTGGTCGGGACCGTAATGCTCGCCCACGAAGCGCGCCAGATCCTCGCGGCCGAAATGCGACACCTTCTCGGCCGGGCCGAGGATGGTGCGGCCCATCGCCTGATCCGGATAGGCGGCTTCCTGCAGCCAGTCGAAGATGATGTCGTCGGGGGTGTCGAGGGTCTGGCCGATCTCCTGCAAGATCACGTTGCGCTCGACCTCGATCTCGCGCTGGTCGAAGACCGGGTTCAGCACGATGTCCGAGATCACGTCGAGCGCAAGCGGCACATCCGCGCCGAGCACGCGGGCGTAGAACGCCGTCATCTCGCGCGAGGTATAGGCGTTGATATAGCCGCCCACATCCTCGATCGCCTCGGCGATCTGCAACGCGCTGCGCGTCTTCGTGCCCTTGAAGGCCATGTGCTCGAGGAAATGGGCGATGCCGTTCTGCTCGGACCGCTCGTGGCGGCCGCCGGCCAGCACCCAGATCCCGACCGAGACCGAGGCGAGCCCGGGCATCGGCTCGGTGATGATCCGCAGCCCGTTCGGCAGCGTCGTGGTCTCGATCATGCGCGCCGCTCCTTGCGGATCAGGGCTTCGAGCGCGGCAAGGTCGTTCGCCACCCGTGTCACCCGCTCGGGCCGCTCGAAGAGGTCGGCCATGCGCGGCGGCAGCGCCGGGCGGAGGCCGGTCGCTTCCTCGACCGCATCGGGGAATTTCGCCGGATGCGCGGTCGCAAGGGTCACCATCGGCGTGCCCGGGTCACGCTCGATCGCCCCGACCGCGACGCCCACGCCCACGGCGCTGTGCGGGCAGACGAGCTCGCCCGTCTCCTTCAGCGTCTCGCCGATCACCTCGAGCGTGCGCGCCTCGCCGACCGAGCCGCTGTCATAGGTGTCGCGCAGCTGCGCCATGGCATTGGCCGAGACGGTGAAGGTGCCCTTCGTCTTCAGCTCGTCCATCAGCGCGGCAATGGCCGCGCCGTCCTTGCCATAGGCCCAGAACAGCGCGCGCTCGAAATTCGAGCTGACCTCGATGTCCATCGACGGGCTGATCGAGGGGATGACGCCGTGCTTGCTGTAATCGCCCGCCTTCAGGCAGCGGTCGAGAATGTCGTTCTGGTTCGTCGCGATCACCAGCCGCTCGACCGGCAGGCCCATCTCCTTCGCGAGGAACCCCGCGAAGATGTCGCCGAAATTGCCGGTCGGCACGGTGAAGCTGACCTTGCGATGCGGCGCACCAAGCGCCACGGCCGAGGTGAAGAAATAGACGATCTGCGCCAGCACCCGGGCGAAGTTGATCGAGTTCACACCGGCAAGGCCCACCTCGTCGCGGAAGGCGAAGTCGTTGAACATGTCCTTCAGCTTGCCCTGGCAATCGTCGAAATCGCCGTCGACGGCCAGCGCGTGGACATTGCCCTCAATCGGCGTCGTCATCTGCCGGCGCTGCACCTCGCTCACCCGGCCATGCGGGAAGAGGATGAAGACATCGACATTGTCGAGACCGCGGAAGGCCTCGATCGCGGCCGAGCCGGTGTCGCCCGAGGTGGCGCCGACGATGGTGATGCGGCGGCCCTGTTTCGCCAGCTCGATCTGGAACAGCTGGCCGATCACCTGCATCGCGAAATCCTTGAACGCGAGGGTGGGACCGTGGAACAGCTCGAGCAGGAAATGGTTCGGCGCCAGCTGCTTGAGCGGCGCGCGCGCGGCATGGCCGAAGCCCGCATAGGCGCGCGCGATGGCGCCCTTCAGCTCGGCCTCGGTGAAGGTATCGCCGGTGAAGGGGCGCATCACCCGGAAGGCGACCTCCTCATAGCTCAGCCCGGCAAGCGCCGCGATCTCGTCCGCGGTCATCACCGGCACGGTTTCCGGCACATAGAGCCCGCCGTCCCGTGCAAGGCCCGTCAGCATCGCCTCGCCGAAGCTCAGAACCGGGGCCTGCCCCCGGGTGGAGATATAGCGCATCTTTCGCCCTTCAATTCCGTCCCCGCCTGATACGCCACAACAGGAACGCTGTCATCCCTGCCCAGACGATCGCCAGCAAAAACCAGGTGATCGCATATTCGAGGTGATCGTTCGGGATGCCCTCGGTGCCCAAGGGGCGCGGCATCACGCCCTGCGCATCGCCCTGCACCGTGCGCGCGACGACCAGAACCGGCTCGGTGCCAAGCGCAACGGCCATCGCCGGCACGTCGCGGGCGAACCAGATCCCGGTCTTCGCGTCCGGCGCGGGGGTATAGGCGTCGGTCTCCTCGGGCCAGTGCAGAGTGCCGGTGACGATCATCGCCGTGGCCGGACGCGGATCGCCCGCCCGCTCCTCGGCGATGAAGCCGCGGTCGAGCAGCACATGCCGGCCGTCGCCGGTCTCGAAGGCCGCGATCACCTCGAAGCCGGGCCCCGTGCCCTTCTCGCCGCTGAGCACCCGGATCTCGGCCCCGGTCGTCGCCCCCATCAGCCGCACGGGAGTATACTTCAGCGCCCGCGTGTCGGTGCCCTCGGGCGGCAGCTCCTGCGGATCGGCACCGATCCGCGCCTCGATCGCGGCCAGCATCGCCTGTTTCCAGTGCAGCCGCTCGATCTGCCAGACGCCCAGCGAGACGAGGATCGCGCAGCCGATCAGGCCAAGCAGCAGCGGGAAGACGTAACGACGCATGACACCTCTCGAACGCAAGACGCGGGAGGAAGGCCCCCCCGCGTCACCTGTCGCGCCGGCCCGTGGGCTCAGGCGCTGCCCCAGATATAGATCGAGGCGAAGAGGAAGAGCCACACCACATCGACGAAGTGCCAGTACCAGGCCGCCGCCTCGAACCCCACATGCTGCTCGGGCGTCATCTGCCCGCGGGTCAGCCGGATCAGGCAGACCAGCAGGAAGATGGTGCCGATGATGACATGGGCGCCATGGAAGCCCGTCGCCATGAAGAAGGTGTCCCAGTAGAGCGAGCCAGTGCCGATCGCCTGCTGCGCGTGCAGGTATTCAAAGCCCTGCAGCGCGGTGAAGCTGAGGCCGAGGATCACGGTGAGAACCAGCCCGTTGATCGCGTCGCGGCGGTTGTTCTCGTGCACCAGCGCATGGTGCGCCCAGGTCAGCGTGACGCCCGAGAGCAGCAGGATCACGGTGTTGATCAGCGGCAGGTGCCAGGGGTCGAAGACCTCGGTGCCGGCGGGCGGCCAGACGCCATCCTTCAGCGGATAGTCGGGGCCGAGCGGATAGAGCGCGTTCTTGAAGAAGTTCCAGAACCAGACGACGAAGAACATCACCTCGGACATGATGAACAGGATGAAGCCATAGCGCAGCCCGATCCGCACGACCGGCGTATGCTCGCCCGCCTCGCCCTCGCGCACCACGTCGGACCACCAGCCGACCATGCAGTAGAGCACCAGCAAAAGCCCCGCGACGAAGGCATAAGGGGTGACGTGCTGCATCCAGAGCACGGCGCCGAACAGCATGACGAAAGCGCCAAGCGCGCTCAGCAGCGGCCAGATCGACGGCGGCAGGATCTGATAATCGTGGTTGCGGCTGTGGGCCATGTCGGGGCTCCTGTCAGTTGACGGGCGTGGGCGCGGCGGGGGGGACGGCGGCCTGCCGCTCGGGCAGGTCGGTCTCGAAGAAGGTGTAGGACAGCGTGATCGAGCGGATGCGGGCGGTGTCGGGGTTCGTCACCATCGCCGGGTCGACATAGAAGGAGACCGGCATCTCGACCGTTTCGCCCGGCGCCAGCACCTGTTCGGTGAAGCAGAAGCACTGGATCTTGTCGAAGTAATAGCCCGCGGTGTCGGGGGCGACATTATAGGCGGCGGTGCCGGCGACGGTGCGGTCCGAGGTGTTCTCGGCCTCGAAGAAGGCAAGCCCGGTCTCGCCGATGCGCAGCGTCATGCTGGTCTGTGCGGGGCGGAACTTCCACGGCATGCCCTTCGCGACATTGGCGTCGAAGCGCACCTCGATGGTCTGGTCGAGCACCTCGTCGGGCGCTGCCTCGGCGACATTGGTGGTGCCGCCATAGCCGGTGGTGCGGCAAAACCAGCTGTAGAAGGGCACGGCGGCCCAGGCGGCAGCGCCCATGGCGAGGATCACCAGCACCAGCCGCGCGGCAAGCCGCGTGTTCGCCCGCCCGCTCATGGCCGGGCCCCGGCGACCGCCCGGGCCGCCCCCGGCGCGTCATTCGCGTGCATCCGGTCGCCCTGCCCGACCTTGACCAGCGTCAGCCCGAAAACCAGCGCGACAAAGAGCAGAAGCGCCGCGCCGAGGCCGAGGTTGCGCCCCAGCCGGCGCCGGTGCAGCTCGTGCACATGTGCGATTGTCATGCCCAGCCTCCCCAGCCCGTCAGATGCAGCGCGCGCTCGGCCAGAAGGGCGGCGAAATGGCCGAAAAGCCAAAGGAGCGAGAAGCGGAAGAGCCGCTTCTCGGCGGCAAAGCCGTCGGCCTCGGCCACGGCCTCGTCGCGCCGCCACAGCCGCAGCGCGCCGCGCAGGAACAGCGCGTCGAGCACCACGGCGACAGTCAGGCACAGCGGCCCGCCGACCGTGCTGAAGGCAAGCGCGAGCGAGGCCGGGATCAGTGCCAGCGTATAGGCAAGGATCCAGCCGCGCGCGGCCGGCCGGCCATGCGTCACCGTCAGCATCGGCACCCCGGCGCGGGAATAATCGTCGCGCATGAAAAGCGCGAGCGACCAGAAATGCGGCGGCGTCCACAGGAAGACCAGCGCGAACATCAAAAGGCTCTCGAGCGAGACGCCGCCCGTCGCCACCGCCCAGCCGATCATCGGCGGAAAGGCCCCGGCGGCACCGCCGATCACGATGTTCTGCGGCGTGCGCCGCTTCAGCCAGACGGTATAGACGACGACGTAGAAGAAGATGGTGAAGGCGAGGAACAGCCCCGCGAAGACATTCGCGGCCAGCGCCAGCATCACGCAGGAGATGCCCGCAAGCGCCAGCCCGAAGCCAAGCGCCTCGCCCTCGCTCACCCGCCCCGCAGGGACCGGGCGACGTTCGGTGCGGCGCATCAGCCGGTCGATATCGGCGTCATACCACATGTTCAGCGCCCCCGCGGCGCCGCCGCCAAGCGCGATGAACAGGATCGCCACCGCCGCCACGAAGGGATGCACCGGCACCGGCGCCACCACCAGCCCGACGAAGGCGGTAAAGACCACGAGCGACATCACCCGCGGCTTCAGCAGCGCGAGGAAATCGCGCAGCCCGGCCTCGCCCGGGGCGGTGACGGAAAAGGAGGTGTCGCTCATCCCCGCCCCCTCAGTTCGCCGCGACCTGCAGCCGCCCGGCGTGCCAGGCGGTGACGTCGATACGCTCGCCCGCCGGGAAATCGGCCTTCGCCCGGGCAAGCCAGCGGGCATAGATCTCGGCCGGCACGACCTTCACCACGATCGGCATATAGGCGTGGCCCTGCCCGCAGAGCTCGGAACACTGGCCGAAATAGACGCCCTCGCGCTCGGTATCGAACCACAGCTGCGCGATGCGGCCCGGCACCGCATCCTGCTTCACCGCGAAGGCCGGGATCGTCCAGCTGTGGATCACGTCGGCGCCGGTCAGCTGCATCACGATGCGCTTGCCCTGCGGCACCACCACCGCGTTGTCGACGGCGAGCAGATACTGGTCCGGGTCATAGCCGTTCGCGGCAAGGTCCGCCTTTTCCAGCGGCATGGCGTCGAAGCTGATCCCCTCGTCGGGGTATTCATAGCTCCAGAACCACTGGTTGCCGGTCACCTTGATGACGATGTCGCCCTTCGGAATTTCCTGCTGCTTCCACAGGATCGGCAGCGAGAACGAGCCGATCACCACGAGGATCAGGATCGGCACCAGTGTCCAGGCGATCTCGAGCGGCGTGTTGTGGGTGAAGCGCCTCGGCACCGGGTTCGTCCGGCTGTTGAAGCGGATCATCACATAGATCAGCAACGCGAAGACGAAGATGCAGATCGCGGTGATGATCGTCAGCAGCATGTGGTCAAGCCACTGCTGATCCTGTGCCAGCTCGGACGAGGCAGGCTGGAACCCCACCCCTCCAAGATGCGGCTGACCGATCACCGGCAGACCGGTAATCATGTCCTGAGCCATCACCTGCCCGCTGACACAGGCCAGCAGGAAACCGGCCGCCAAAGAGCGGCAGAGCCTCGCAAGTCGCATGTTTTCCTCCCTCGGACGGCTCTCCCCAGCCGCCCTGCCCAAACCGGTGCTTCCCTTCACCGATCCGGACGTTATGTAGGTATTGCATACACATTCAGTCCGGCCCGGCAAGCAAAAGCTGCGACACTGCGCCGCACCGGGCCGTCAGAGAGGATCGCCATGACCGAGGACCGTTTCGCCCCCTTCGAGACGCAGATCGACGAGGCCACCGCGCTTGCGGTGCTGCGCGGGGCCACCGCGGGGGCCGAGGACGGCGAGATTTTCCTCGAGCGCAAGCGCTCCGAGGCGCTGGTCTTCGATGACGGGCGGCTGCGCACGGCCTCCTATGACGCCTCCGAGGGCTTCGGGCTGCGCGCGGTGAAGGGCGAGGTTGCGGGCTATGCCCATTCGACCGAAATTTCCGAGCCGGCGCTGAAGCGCGCGGCGGAAACGGCGCGGCTCGCCGTGGGCGACGGTGGCGGCGTGATGGCGCCCCCGCCCGCCGGCACCAACCGCCACCTCTACACCGACGCCGACCCGATGGCCGACGCGGGCTTTGGCGTGAAGATCGACATCCTCGCCGAGATCGACGCCTTCACCCGCGGCCTCGACCGGCGCGTGGTGCAGGTGACGGCCTCGATGGCGGCCTCGCATCAGGAGGTGTTCATCCTGCGCCCCGAAGGCGGGCTCGTGCAGGACATCCGGCCGATGGCGCGGCTCAACATCTCGGTCATCGTCGAGGAGAACGGCCGGCGCGAATCGGGCGGGCATGGCGGCGGCGGCCGCTTCGGCCTGTCCGGGCTGATCGAGCCGGCAAGCTGGCAGCCCGTCGCGCGCGAGGCGCTGCGGATCGCGCTGGTGAACCTGTCGGCCGAGCCCGCCCCCGCCGGGCAGTTCGACGTGGTGCTCGGCCCGGGCTGGCCCGGCGTGCTGATCCACGAGGCCGTGGGCCACGGGCTCGAGGGCGATTTCAACCGCAAGAAGTCCTCGGCCTTCGCCGGGCTGATGGGGAGCCAGGTGGCGGCGAGGGGGGTGACGATCCTCGACGACGGCACCATCCCCGACCGGCGCGGCTCGATCACCGTCGATGACGAGGGCACGCCCTCGGGCAAGAACGTGCTGATCGAGGACGGGGTGCTGGTGGGCTACATGCAGGACCGGCAGAACGCCCGGCTGATGGGCGTGGCACCGACCGGCAACGGCCGGCGCGAAAGCTTTGCCCATGCGCCGATGCCGCGGATGACGAACACCTACATGCTTGGCGGCGATGCCGATCCGAAGGCGATCCTTGCCGACCTGAAGGACGGGATCTATGCCGTCGGCTTCGGCGGCGGCCAGGTCGACATCACCAACGGCAAGTTCGTCTTCAACTGCACCGAGGCCTATCGGGTGAAGAACGGCGTCGTCGGCGCCGCGGTCAAGGGCGCGACGCTGATCGGCGACGGGCCGACCGCGCTGCACCGGATCCGCGCGATCGGCAACGACATGGCGCTCGACCCCGGCATCGGCAATTGCGGCAAGGCCGGGCAATGGGTGCCGGTGGGCGTCGGCATGCCCTCGCTGCTGATCGGCGGGATCACCGTCGGCGGCTCGGCCGCCTGACGGGGCTTGACCGCTGCGGCACGGCGGGCAAGCTTGCGGCAATGGCGCGCTTCCTTCTCCTTCGCACCCTCTCGCTCGCGGCCTCGCTTCTGGCGGCGAGCCTCGTCATCTTTGCGGCGATCGAGGTGGTGCCGGGCGATCCGGCCTCCTACATGCTCGGCATGAACGCCGCCCCCGACACGGTGGCGGCGCTGCGCGACCAGCTTGGCCTGAACGAGCCGCTGGTCTGGCGCTATTTGCATTGGCTCGCCGGCCTCCTGCAGGGCGATTTCGGCATCAGCTATACCTACAAGACCCCGGTCGCCGGGCTGATCGCGGAACGTCTGGCGCTGTCGGCGCCGCTCGCCGGGCTTGCCCTGCTGCTCTCGACGGCGCTTGCCCTGCCCGCCGGGCTGATCGCCGCCGCGCGCCGCGGCAAGAGCGCGGATCTGGCCGTCACCGGGTTCACGCAGATCGGCATCGCGGTGCCGAACTTCTGGTTCGCGATGATGCTCGTCGCGCTCTTCGCGCTGCGCTGGCAACTGCTGCCGGCGGGCGGGTTTCCGGGCTGGGCCCATCCCGGCGCCGCGCTGCGCGCGCTCGTCCTGCCCGCCCTCGCCCTCGCCCTGCCGCAGGCCGCGATCCTCGCCCGCATCCTGCGCTCGGCGCTGATCGAGGCGATGGCGCAGGACTACATCCGCACCGCCCGCGCCAAGGGGCTGAGCCGGCGCGCGGCCCTCACCCGCCACGCCCTGCGCAACGCGCTGATCCCGGTGCTGACCGTGCTTGGCCTGCAATTCTCCTTCCTGCTCGCCGGCGCGATCATCATCGAGAACGTGTTCTACCTGCCCGGGCTCGGCCGGCTGATCTTCCAGGCGATCACCCAGCGCGACCTGATCGTCGTCGAAAGCGCGGTGATGGTGCTGGTCGTCGCGGTGATCGTCGTCAGCTTCGTCACCGACCTCGCCTATGCGCTGGTCGACCCGCGGTTGCGGAGGCCGGCATGAGGCCCGCACTGCTGATCGGCGCGGGGCTGAGCGGGCTGGCCGTCGCGACGGCCGCGCTGTCGCTGGTCTGGACCCCCTGGGACCCGGCAGCACTGGCGATCGGCGCGCGGCTGCAGCCGCCCTCGGCCACGCATTGGATGGGCACCGATCATTTCGGCCGCGACATCCTGTCGATGCTGATGGCGGGGGCGCGCACCTCCCTCGCCGTGGCGCTCGCCGCGGTGGCGATCGGCGCGGGCATCGGCACGCCGCTCGGGCTCGCCGCAGCGGCCAGCCGCGGCAGCCTGCTCGACGCCACGCTCGCCCGGCTGAACGACCTCATTTTCGCCTTCCCCGCCCTCGTCACCGCGATCCTGATCACCGCGACGCTCGGCCCCTCGGCGCTGAACGCGACGCTGGCGATCGGGCTGTTCAACATCCCGGTCTTCGCCCGCACCGCCCGCGGCGCAGCGCTCAGCCTGTGGACGCTCGACTACATCCGCGCGGCAAAGGTGGCGGGCAAGGGCCGCGCCCGGATCTCGGCCGAACATGTGCTGCCGAATATCGCCAGCCTGCTGATCGTGCAGGCGACGATCCAGGCCTCGCTCGGCATCTTGGCCGAAGCCGGGCTGAGCTATGTCGGCCTCGGCGCGCAGCCGCCCACCGCGAGCTGGGGCCGGATGCTCGCCGAAGCACAGACGATGGTGGCGCTTGCCCCGCATGTGGCGCTGTTTCCGGGGCTGGCGATCGTGCTCACCGTGCTCGGGCTGAACCTGCTCGGCGACGGGCTGCGCGATGCGCTCGATCCGCGGCTGCGGGGGCGGCTGACATGAGCCTGCTCGAGATCGACGGCCTCGGTGTCAGCATCGGCACGACCGAAGTGCTGCGCGACGTCTCGCTGCAGCTTCAGGCCGGCGAGATCCTCGGCCTGGTCGGCGAATCGGGCTCGGGCAAGTCGATGACGGCGCTTGCGGTGATCGGGCTCTTGCCCGAGGGCGCGCACAGCACCGGCTCGGTCCGGCTGGCCGGGCGCGAGATCACCACGCTTGCCGAACGCGATCTGTGCCGACTGCGCGGCGCCGGCGTGGGGATGATCTTTCAGGAGCCGATGACCGCGCTGAACCCGCTGATGACGATCGGCGATCAGGTGGCCGAGACGCTGATCGTCCACCGCGGCCTTGCCCGCGCCGAGGCCCGCCGCATCGCCCGCGACCGGCTCGACCGGGTGGGCCTGCCCGCACCGCGCTTCCCGCTGACGCTTTTCCCGCACGAGCTTTCGGGCGGCCAGCGCCAGCGCGTGGCGATCGCGCTGGCCATCGCGCTGCGCCCGCAGCTGCTGATCGCCGACGAGCCCACCACCGCGCTTGACGTCACCACCCAGGCCGAGGTGCTGGAACTGCTGCGTGACCTCGTGCGCGCGGAAGGCATGGCGCTTCTGCTCATCACCCACGACCTTGCCGTCACCGCGCAGATGGCCGCGCGCGTCGCGGTGATGCAGGGCGGCCGGATCGTCGAGGACGGGCCGACCGAGGCGCTCTTCCGCGCCCCCGCCCGGCCCTACACCCGCGCCCTTCTGGCCGCCGCGCGCCTCGCCCCACGTGCAAATGAGTATTTGGGCCAAGAAAAAGCGGCGGGGGCTTTTTCTTGGCAAAAATACTCGAAACCCGACGCCGACGCCCTGCTGCGGGTCGAAGACGCGCGCCGCAGCTACCGCCTGCCCCGGCCTGCGTTTTTCGCGCCAGCCGCCGAACTCCATGCGGTCGATGGCGTCTCCTTCACCCTGCGCGCCGGGGAATCGCTCGGGCTGGTGGGCGAATCGGGCTGCGGCAAGTCGACCCTGACCCGCGCCATCCTCGGCCTTGATCCGCTCTCGGGCGGGCGCATCACCCTCGCCGGCGCGCCGGTCTCGCCGCGCATGCCCCCCGCGCAGCGCGCCGCGGTGCAGGTGGTGTTCCAGGACCCCTACGGCTCCTTCGATCCGCGGCAGACGGTGGCGCGGCTGATCGCCGAGCCCTTCCACCTGACCGGCCGCCCGCCGGATGCCGAGGCGCGGATCGACGCCGCGCTGAGCGATGTCGGCCTCTCGCCCGCGGACCGCGGCCGCTACATCCACGAATTCTCGGGCGGTCAGCGCCAGCGCCTTGCGATTGCCCGCGCACTGATCATCCGGCCGCGGCTGATCGTGCTCGACGAGGCGGTCTCGGCGCTCGATGTGCGGGTGCGGGCGCAGGTTCTGGCCCTGCTCGCCCGGCTGCAGGCGGAACACGGGCTCTCCTATCTCTTCATCTCGCACGACCTGTCGGTGGTGCGCGCCGTCACCTCCCGCTGTCTGGTGATGCAGGCGGGCCGGATCGTCGAGGAAGGCCCGACCGCGGATCTGTTCACCGCGCCGCGCCATCCCTACACCCGCCGGCTGCTGGCCGCGACGCCGCGGCTGCCCGAGACGTGGCGCAGGCTTGATCCGGCGCCCCCGACCGGCGCATAATGCTGCAGCGCAGCGAGGAGAGCGTCATGCAGCCGGGACCGAAGAATCTGATCACCGACATCGAGGGGCTGCGCGTCGGCAATGCGCACAGCGGCCGGCTGCGCTCGGGCTGCACGGTGCTGCTGGCGGACCGCCCCTTCACCGCCGCCGTGCAGGTGATGGGCGGCGCGCCCGGCACCCGCGAGACGGACCTGCTCGCCCCCGACCGGCTGGTGCAGGAGGTGGACGCGATCGTGCTGTCGGGCGGCTCGGCCTTCGGGCTCGATTCGGCCTCGGGCGTGGCCGAGGGGCTGCGCGCGCGCGGCCGCGGCTTTGCCGTCGGCGAGATGCGGGTGCCGATCGTGCCGGCGGCGATCCTGTTCGACCTGCTCAACGGCGGCGACAAGGGCTGGGGCACAAACCCCTATGCCGCGCTCGGCCGCGCGGCACTCGAGGCCGCGAGCCCCGAGTTTGCGATCGGCAGCGAGGGGGCGGGCTTCGGCGCGCTCACCGGCACGCTCAAGGGCGGGCTCGGCTCGGCCTCGGCGGTGCTGGAAAACGGGATGACGGTCGGCGCGCTCGTCGCGGTGAATGCGCTCGGCTCGGCCACGGTCGAGGACAGCCCGCATTTCTGGGCCGCGCCCTGGGAGCTCGAGGGCGAGTTCGGCGGCCGCGGGCCGGCACTGCTCTACCCCGCCGCCGCCGAACCCGCGCCGAAGAAGCGGATGGGCGAGGCCACCACCATCGCCATCGTCGCCACCGATGCGGCGCTGAGCCAGGCACAGGCGCAGCGGATGGCGACGGCGGCGCATGACGGCATGGCGCGCGCGCTGGTGCCCTCGCACACGCCGATCGACGGCGATCTGGTCTTTGCCGCGGCGACCGGCGCGAAGCCGCTCGCCGATCCGGTCGCCGACACCTTCCTGCTCGGCCATGCCGCGGCAAGCTGTCTGGCCCGCGCCATCGCCCGCGCGGTCTTCTCGGCCACGGCGATGCCGGGCGACCTGCAGCCGAGCTGGGCCGCACGCTTCGGCTGAGCCCCCCTTTCCGCCGCCGCCCCATGCGCCATATTGGCAGGCAGACCGCGCAGAACGGTCACCTGCGCCGGTGCGGGTTGCCACTGCGACGGATGGACAGGGCCGGCCCCGCATGCTTCCTTGCCGCCACGCCCAAAACAGGGAGATACCCATGCTCGATACCGCCACCGATCTCAAATCCCTCCTCAAGGACCCCACCCTTCTCGCCACCAAGGCCTATGTCGCCGGCGAATGGATCGACGCCGATGACGGCGCCACCTTCGCGGTGACCAACCCCGCCCGCGGCGACGTGATCTGCACCGTGCCCGATCTCGGCCGCGCCGAGACCGCCCGCGCGATCGAGGCCGCCCGCATCGCGATGAAGGAATGGGCCGCGCGCACCGCCAAGGAACGCGCCAACGTGCTGCGCAAGTGGTTCGAGCTGATGATGGCGAACCAGGATGACCTCGGCGCGATCCTCACCGCCGAGATGGGCAAGCCGCTGCCCGAGGCGAAGGGCGAGATCGCCTATGGCGCCTCGTTCATCGAGTGGTTCGGCGAGGAAGCCAAGCGCATCTACGGCGAGACGATCCCGGGCCACATGCGCGACAAGCGCATCCAGGTGATCAAACAGCCGATCGGCGTTGTCGGCTCGATCACGCCGTGGAACTTCCCGAATGCGATGATCACCCGCAAATGCGGCCCGGCCCTTGCCGTCGGCTGCGGCTTCGTCGCGCGCCCTGCTGCCGAGACCCCGCTGTCGGCGCTGGCGCTCGCGGTTCTGGGCGAGCGCGCCGGCCTGCCGAAGGGGATCTTCTCGGTCGTCACCTCGACCAGGGCCTCGGACATCGGCAAGGAGTTCTGCGAGAACCACACGGTGCGCAAGCTGACCTTCACCGGCTCGACCGAGGTCGGCCGGATCCTGATGCGTCAGGCCGCCGATCAGGTGATGAAGTGCTCGATGGAACTGGGTGGCAACGCGCCCTTCATCGTCTTCGACGACGCCGATCTCGACGCCGCGGTCGAGGGCGCGATGATGTCGAAGTTCCGCAACAACGGCCAGACCTGCGTCTGCGCGAACCGCATCTACGTGCAGGCCGGCGTCTATGACGCCTTCGCCGAGAAACTTGCCGCGGCGGTCGCCAAGCTGAACGTCGGCGACGGGCTCGAGGCCGGCATCACCACCGGCCCGCTGATCTCCGACAAGGCCGTGGCCAAGGTCGAGGACCACATCGCCGACGTGATCAAGGGCGGTGGCCAGGTCGTCACCGGCGGCAAGCGCCACGCGCTTGGCGGCACCTTCTTCGAGCCGACCGTCGTCACCGGCGTGACGCAGGAGATGAAGGTCGCCACCGAGGAAACCTTCGGCCCGGTCGCGCCGCTCTTCAGGTTCGAGACCGAGGAAGAGGTGATCGAGAAGGCCAACGCCACGATCTTCGGCCTTGCCTCGTATTTCTACGCCCAGAACATCGGCCGCATCACCCGCGTGCAGGAAGGGCTCGAATACGGCATCGTCGGGGTGAACACCGGCATCATCTCGACCGAGGTCGCCCCCTTCGGTGGCGTCAAGCAGTCCGGCCTCGGCCGCGAGGGCTCGCACCATGGCGTCGAGGATTACCTCGAGCTGAAATACATCTGCCTCTCGATCTGAGGCGGCACGGCCGCGGGCGGAGCCAGCTGCTTCGCCCGCAGCAAAATCCTCGTGACGATTTGACGCGGATCAAGGCAGTTGCCTATTTTTTTGCATGTGTCTTGCAAAAACGGCGCCGTGGCGGCTATGCCCCTTGGACAGTCAGGCACGAATCGCACCTTGAGCAAAGAAACAACCGTCCTCGCCTTCCCCATGCCCGCCCCGCACAAAGCGCGGCGCAATCTGCGGCATGTGCAGGAAGCCTATCGCCTGGCCGAGCTGATCGCCGCGCCGCGCGACGCGGCCGAGGCGGAACGGGCGCGCGCCGACCTCGACGCAATCCTCGCCTCGCTCTCGGCCCGCGCCTGACACTCCCCGGGAGGCCGGCAGCGAAAAGGGCCGCCCCGGCGGGACGGCCCTGCGCAGGCGGATCGAGGCAGGATCAGCGGCGCGGATCGCGGTCGTCTTCCTCGTCCTCGTCGTCCTCGCCATGCGGCAGGTTGAAGAAGCTGTCCGCATCCGAGAAGTCCTTCGGATTCTCGCGTTCCTCCTCGGCGGTGCCGAGGGTGAAGTTCTCGAGCCCGGCGATCGAGGAGGGCAGACGCGGCTCTTCGGTCATGCCGAGCGACTGCTCGGTCGAGACCAGCTTGCGACGCTCGTCATCCGACATCACGCCTTCGGCGGCGCGCTTCTTCGCGGCCTTCTGCACTTCACCGTCAAGCTCCGACTGCCGGCACAGGCCAAGCGCCACCGGGTCGATCGCGGTCATGCTCTGGATGTTCCAGTGCGTCCGGTCGCGGATCGAGGCGATGGTGGGCTTCGTCGTGCCGACGAGGCGGGCGATCTGCGCATCGGCCAGCTCGGGGTGGAACTTGACCAGCCACAGGATCGCATTCGGGCGGTCCTGGCGCTTCGAGAGCGGCGTGTAGCGCGGTCCGCGGCGCTTGTCCTCGCCGACGGCAGCGGCGTTGAACTTGAGCTTCAGCTTGTAGAGCGGGTCGGCCTCGCCCTTGTCGATTTCCTTCTGGTCGAGCTGGTTGTGCGCGATCGGGTCGAAGCCCTTCACGCCCACCGCCACGTCCCCGTCGGCGATGCCCTGCACCTCGAGCTCGTGCATGCCGCAGAAATCGGCGATCTGCTTGAAGCTCAGCGTCGTGTTGTCCACCAGCCAAACGGCGGTTGCCTTGGCCATCAGGGGCTTGTTCGTCGTCATCTGATCGGTCCTTTGCACATATCTCTCCCGGGCCGAGAAACCGGCTGCGGCGCGGGGCTCCCCGGCCGCGGTCCATTTCTGGTGGGGAATTGGTCTGCTATATAGGGCGGAAACGGCAACAGGGGAAGTGAAAATGCGGATTTCGGCGGTTCTCGGCTGGCTGTTCTGGGCGAGCGCGGCACTCGCCGGGGGCGAGCGGGCGGGCACGTTCGACTATTATGTGCTGTCGCTGAGCTGGGCGCCCGGCTGGTGCGCGACCGAGGGCGCGGGACGCGGCGCGGCGCAATGCGATCCGGCGACGGATGCAAGCTTCGTGCTGCACGGGCTCTGGCCGCAGGACGAACGCGGCTATCCGAGCTATTGCCGCACCACGGCGCGCGATCCGGCGCGCAGCGCCTCGGCGGCGATGGCGGAGGTGATGGGCTCGGACGGCGCCGCCTGGTATCAGTGGAAGAAGCACGGGCGCTGTTCGGGGCTGACCGCGGGCGACTATTTCGCCCTCGCCCGCCGCGCCTATGCCAGCATCGCCATCCCCGAGGTGTTCCGCCACCTCGACCGCGACGTGACACTGCCCGCCGCGGTGGTCGAGGAGGCGTTTCTCGAGGCGAACCCGGGGCTTGCCCGCGATGAGATCACCGTGACCTGCCAGGCCGGCCGGATCCAGGAGGCGCGGATCTGTCTGACGAAGGATCTGCGCCCGCGCCGTTGCGGCGCCGACGTGATCCGCGACTGCACGCTGCGCGACGCGCTGATGGAGCGGGTGCGCTGAGCCTTCGGGCGTGGGGGGGCAGCGGCGCCCGCGGGGGCTGCCTGCCCCCGCACCCCCGGAGGTATTTTCCGCAAGGAGAAAGGGATCAGGACTCTTCCGGGATCCGGTCCTCGAGCGGCGGGATGGTGTAATCCGCGGCGATGCCCGGGCCGCCCGTCTCGTCATGGCCATCGGCCGAGATCCAGGCCTTTGCCGCCGCGAGATCGGCGAGGGCGAAGACCCGGACCGCACCCGGGATCATCGGCGCAAAGGCCTTCATGCCGAGCCGGATCCACTCGACGTCGCTGACGAGCGCGATGCGGGCGAAATCGCCCAGATGCATCATCCCGACCTTCGCATCCTCCCAGGCGGCGCCGGCGGTGTAGCTCTCGAATGCGGTGCCGATGACGTAGAGGAGTTTCAGCCGTCCCTCGGCCGCGATCTTCGCCTCGATCGCCGGGATCAGGTCGCGGCTATAGGCCTCGGCGTCGATCGTGCCCTTGGCCTCGATCGCCAGAACGTCGGCGGGCAGGCCCGGCAGCGTCTCGAAATATCCCTTGCTCATGGTGCCTCCGTGGGGTTGGGTCAGCGGACCTGCAGCACGATCTTGCCGATATGGGCCGAGCTTTCCATGCGGGCATGGGCGGCGGCGGCCTCGGTCAGCGGGAAAGTGCTGTCGTGGATCGGGCGCAGCCGGCCGGCGGCGACCATCGGCCAGACCTGCGCACGCAGCTCGGCCGCGATCGCGGCCTTGGCGGCATCCGATTGCGGGCGCAGGGTCGAGCCGGTGATCGTCAGCCGGCGCAGCATCACCTGGGCGAAATTGAGTTCGGCCTTCGGGCTTTCGAGGAAGGCGATGAAGACGAGCCGGCCGTCATCGGCAAGCGCCTTGACGTCGCGCGGGATATAGCTGCCGCCGACCATGTCGAGGATCAGGTTCGCGCCGCCCTCGGCGCGCAGGACCTCGACGAAATCGGCCTCGCGGTAGTTGATCGCGGTGGCGCCGAGCGCTGCGCAGGCGGCGCATTTCCCGGCCGAGCCGGCGGTGGCGAAGACCCGGGCGCCAAGGTTGCGCGCGATCTGGATCGCCGTCGTGCCGATGCCCGACGAGCCGCCGTGGACGAGGAAGCGCTCGCCCGCTTTCAGCCCGCCGCGCATCACCACATTCGACCAGACAGTGAAGCAGGTCTCGGGCAGGCAGGCGGCGTCGCGCAGGCTGACCCCCTCGGGCACGGGCAGCGCATGGGCCGCGAGGCAGACCGCATATTCGGCATAGCCGCCGCCCGGCAGCAGCGCGCAGACCGCATCGCCCACCTGCCAGCCGGAGACATCGGGGCCAAGCGCCGCGATCCGTCCCGCACATTCGAGCCCGGGCAGGTCCGAGGCGCCGGGCGGGGCGCGATAGGCGCCGGCGCGTTGCAGCGCATCGGGCCGGTTCACCCCGGCGAAGGCCACTTCGATCAGGATCTCGCCCGGACCGGGCAGCGGGACCGGGCGCGAGACCG
Source organism: Paenirhodobacter huangdaonensis (assembly GCF_004022465.1). Lineage (NCBI taxonomy): Bacteria > Pseudomonadati > Pseudomonadota > Alphaproteobacteria > Rhodobacterales > Paenirhodobacter > Paenirhodobacter huangdaonensis. The sequence continues at coordinate 210,465 of NZ_SAVA01000006.1, forward strand.
GTTTCAGCACCTCGGGCCCGCCGGGGGCGGAGATCTCGATCGCCTGCATCTGCAGCGGAAGGGTCATTGCGCGCGCTCCTCATGGCCGGGCAGCGGGGTGGGCTGTGGCGCCCGGATCGCACCGAGCAGGCCCTTGAGCCCCGGCAGGCGGATGACCGCGCCCTTCACCTTCTCGAACTGCATCACGTCGGCGATGCGGCGGTCGAGAAAGGCGCGGGTCTCGGCCAGCCCCTCGCTCTCGTCGCCCAGCCAGAACAGCACCGTCGAGGAGATCACGCCCGACAGCGTCATCCGCTTGCTGTACCAGTTGTAATCCGCGCTCTCGTCGCCAAGCGCGCGCCAGATCGCATCGGCCGTCTCCCAGACCAGCCGGGCGCCGGTCGCGGCATATTGCGGCAGCGCGAAAAGCGACGCGGCGCGGCGCACGAGCTCCGGGTCGACAAGGCCGAGGCGCAGGGTCACCGCATGGGCCACCTTGTCGCGGAATTTCATGCCGGAAAGATCGGCGTCGGTGAGTGCCGCAACCATCGCCCGGTCGGCGGCCCGGTGATATGCCACCGCCAGATCCACCGCGCCGCGCGGGCAGACCAGACGGGCGAGTGCAGGGTCGGCGCCAAGGTCCGCCACCGCCTGCCGGAAGGCGGGCTCGGACCAGCCGTCGAAGGGCACGTGCGGCTCGATCGCGGCAAGCAGCTCGGCCCGCATCCGCACAACGTCGAGATGGTCGTTTTTCATGGCATATTCCTTCGCCACGCCCCGTTTCGGGGAGTGGACAAAACTCTGGTCCGCTGTTATATGGCCCGCTCCTGCAATCTGATGCAACTCTAACTTAGGAAGGTGGTGACACCACATGCAGGTCAGCGTTCGCGACAACAACGTCGAACAGGCGCTTCGTGCTCTGAAGAAAAAACTTCAGCGCGAGGGTGTGTTTCGTGAAATGAAGCTCAAGCAGCATTTCGAGAAACCCTCCGTCAAGAAAGCGCGCGAGAAAGCTGAAGCCGTTCGCCGTGCCCGGAAACTGGCGCGGAAAAAGGCGCAGCGTGAAGGCGCGCTCTGAGCGACTGGAACCGCTGGCGGGCTTGCCCGCACTGATGACCCCCGTGGCCCTGCCATCGGGGGTTTTTGGTTCTTTTCAACAGGTTGAATCCGCAGTGACGGGGGGCTGCCGGGACAATCTCACGATTTCGTGAATTGCCTGCCGCACCGCCCGCCTGCATCGCTGGCACCACGATGACCGATTTCGGACCCGTCTTTCACCATCTTGGCCTGATCCTGCTTGCGCTCGGGGTCGCGATGCTTGCGCCGGTGGCGGTGGATGTGCTGGCCGCCGACCCGAACGGCTTTGCGGTGTTCGAGGCGGCGCTCGAGACGATTCTCTTCGGCACGCTGCTGGCGCTTGCGGCGAGCCCGGAAAAACCGCAGCCGCTCACCCTGCGTCAGGCCTATCTGCTGACCGCGGCGATCTGGCTGGTGGTGCCGGCCTTCGGCGCCCTGCCCTTCATCCATGGCGAGCCCTCGATCAGCCTGACGGATGCCTATTTCGAGGCAGTCTCGGGCATCACCACCACCGGCTACACGGTGCTGACCGGGCTCGAGGATCTGCCGCGCTCGGTGCTCTTGTGGCGTGGCATGCTGAACTGGATGGGCGGGCTCGGCATCGCCTTCGTCGCGATGATCTTCCTGCCGGTCATGCGCATCGGCGGCATGCGCTATTTCCAGACCGAGGGCTTCGACACCTTCGGCAAGGTGCTGCCGCGCGCGCGCGACATCGCGATCTCGCTGCTCGAGGTCTATGCCGGGCTGACGGTGATCTGTACCGTGGTCTTCGTGCTGTGCGGGATCCCGCTTTTCGACGCCGCGATCCACGCGATGGCGGCGATCGCCACCGGCGGCTTCGGCACCTATGACGCGAATTTCGCGGTCTGGCCGGTGCCCGCGCAATATGCCGGCACGCTCTTCATGCTGCTCGGCGCGATGCCCTACATCCGCTTCTTCCAGCTGGTGCAGGGCCAGACCCGGCCGCTGTGGCACGACAGCCAGGTACGCGCCTTCCTGCGCTGGTTCGTCTATTTCAGCGCGATGATGATCGGCTACCGGCTGTGGCGCGAGAACCTGCCGGTCGAGCAGATCTTCCGCGAGACCACCTTCAACTTCGCCTCGATCCTGACCGGCACCGGCTTCGGCGTCAGCGGGGTCGAGCCCTGGGGCACCTTCGCGATGGTGGTGGCCTTTCTGCTCGGGCTGATCGGCGGCTGCACCGGGTCGAGCTCGGGCGCGCTGTCGGTGTTCCGGGTGCAGGTGGTGCTGTCGGTGATCCGCGCCGCGATCCGGCAGCTCCATTCGCCGCACCGGGTGGTGCAGCCGCGCTATGACGGCAAAACGCTCGACGAAGAGACGCTCGGCCCGCTGATGCTGCATGTCTCGGGCTATATCCTGACGCTGGGCGTGCTCTCGGTGCTGATGTCGATGGCCGGGGTCGACCTGACCTCGTCGCTGTTCGCGATCTGGGGCTGCCTTGGCAACATCGGCTTCGGCCTTGGCCCGATGGTGGCGCGCACCGGCACGATGGTCGATTTCAACGACACCGCAACCTGGATCATGATCCTCGCGATGCTGCTCGGCCGGCTCGGCATGCTGGCGATCTTCGTGCTGTTCCTGCCGCGGTTCTGGCGCGACTAGACCGGCAGCGCCGTCGTCTTGAACACCGTGCGCAGTGCAAAGCTCGACTGCATCCCCTGCACGCCCGGCAGCCGCGCCAGCTTGGCGCGGTGGATGCGGGCGAAATCCTCGGTGTCCTCGGCCACCACCTTCAGCAGGTAATCGGCCGAGCCCGCCATCAGGTGGCATTCGAGCACGTCGGGGATCTTCTTCACCTCGCGCTCGAAGGCCTCGAGCACCTCGTCGGCCTGCCCCGACAGCGTGATCTCGACGAAGACGGTCGTGGGCCGGCCGAGCTTGCGGGCATCGAGCAGCGCGACATAGTCACGGATATAGCCCTCTTCCTCGAGCCGCTGCACCCGCCGGTGACAGGCCGAGGCCGACAGGTTCACCCGCTCGGACAGCTCGGCATTGGAGATCCGCCCCTGCTTTTGCAGGACGGTGAGGATTCGACGATCCGTCGCGTCAAGGGTCATGGTCACGCAATCTTCTTCGCCCCAAAGGGCATACCGTCGAAGATATGCGCGCCCATGGCCGAAAAACGCAACCGCTTTTCGATGCAATTTTGCGCGCCCGGGCGCAGGCTGGGGCGGAGGAGCATTTCGGATCGGAGGAGGACCGGATGAAGATCGGATGTGTGAGGGAGATCAAGCCCCAGGAATATCGCGTCGGCCTGACGCCCTCGGCCGCGCAGGAGGCGGTGGCGCATGGCCATGCGGTGCTGATCGAGGCCGGCGCCGGGATCGGCTCGGGCTTCACCGATGCCGATTACACCGCCGCAGGCGCGCAGATCGCCGCCGATGCCGCCGCGGTCTGGGCGGCGGCGGAGATGGTGGTGAAGGTGAAGGAGCCGCAGCCGGGCGAGCGCGCGATGCTGCGCCCGGGGCAGGTGCTGTTCACCTATCTGCATCTCGCCCCGGACCCGGCGCAGACGCATGACCTGCTCGCCTCGGGGGCGACCTGCATCGCCTACGAGACGGTGACCGACCGCAAGGGCGGGCTGCCGCTGCTGGCGCCGATGTCGGAGGTGGCGGGGCGGCTTGCACCGCAGGTCGGGGCCTGGGCCCTGCAGAAGGCGAATGGCGGGCGCGGCGTGCTGCTCGGCGGTGTGCCGGGGGTGCGCCCGGCGCATGTCGTCATCATCGGCGGCGGTGTGGTCGGCACCGCGGCGGCGCGCGTCGCCGCCGGCATGGGCGCCCATGTCACCGTGCTCGACCGCTCGATCCCGCGGCTCAGCTATCTCGACGACGTGTTCATGGGGCGGCTGACGACGCAATATTCCGACCGCGCCGCCACGGCCGAACTCGTCGCGACGGCCGACATGGTGATCGGCGCCGTGCTGATCCCGGGCGCCGCAGCGCCGAAACTGGTGACGCGGGCGATGCTGAAGACGATGAAGCCGGGTGCCGTGCTCGTCGACGTGGCGATCGACCAGGGCGGCTGTTTCGAGACCTCGCACCCGACGACACACGAGAACCCGATCTACGAGGTCGACGGGGTGATCCACTATTGCGTGGCGAACATGCCCGGCGCCGTTGCCCGCACCGCGACGCAGGCGCTTGGCAATGCCACCCTGCCCTTCGTGCTGGCGCTCGCCGACAAGGGCTGGCGGCGGGCCTGCCTGGAGGACGCACATCTGCTCGACGGGCTGAACGTGCATGCCGGGCGGCTGACCTGCGCGCCGGTCGGCGCCGCGCTCGGCCTGCCGGTCATCTCCGGCGTCGAGGCGCTCGGTCTGTGACGAAAAGGGCCCGGTCACACGGACCGGGCCCCTTCCGTTCCGGCGGTGCCGGATCACTTCTTCAGCGCGTCGCGGATCTCCAGCAGCACGTCGAGCTCGCTCGGGCCGGCGGGCGCGGCGGCCGCTTCCTTCTTCGCGGCAGCGTCCTTGACCCGGTTCACCAGCTTCACCAGCAGGAACACGACAAAGGCGATGATCAGGAAGTTGATGACCGCGGTGATGAAGGCGCCATAGGCGAAGACCGGCGCACCGGCCTCTTTCGCCGCGGCCAGCGTGGGATAGTCACCCGCACCGAGGTTGATGAACAGGTTCGAGAAATCGAGCCCGCCGGTGACGACGCCGATGATCGGGTTGATCAGGTCCGCCACCAGAGAATTGACGATCGCGGTGAAGGCCGCGCCGATGATGATGCCCACCGCCATGTCGACGACATTGCCGCGCGCGATGAAATTCTTGAACTCTTGCAACATGTTATGCCCCTCTCAGCGCCCTTGCAGCAGGCGCAGACCGGCGCAGGGTAGCATGCTCCTGCTGCGGCTGCATCTTTTCCTTGCGGCGAAAATGTGCTCGGCTCGGCGCAAACAGGAGGTATCGATGACCGATCTCACGCAATTCCCGATCACCCGGCGCTGGCCCGCGGAAAACCCCGAGGTGATCCAGCTTTATTCGCTGCCCACACCGAACGGGGTGAAGGTGTCGGTCATGCTCGAGGAGACCGGCCTCGCCTACGAGCCGCATCTCGTGCGCTTCGACACGAACGACCAGATGACGCCCGAGTTCCTGTCGCTCGCACCGAACAACAAGATCCCAGCGATCCTTGATCCGAACGGGCCCGGGGGCGAACCGCTCGGCCTGTTCGAAAGCGGCGCGATCCTGATCTATCTGGCCGAGAAGAGCGGGATGCTGCTGCCGCAGGCGCGCCGCTACGAGGTGCTGCAATGGCTGATGTGGCAGATGGGCGGGCTTGGCCCGATGCTCGGCCAGCTCGGCTATTTCCACACCTTCGCCGGCAAGGAGATCGAGGATCCGCGCCCGAAGGAGCGCTTCCGCGCCGAGGCGGAACGACTGCTGAAGGTGCTCGACGGGCGGCTCGCGGGGCGGGACTGGGTGGCGGGCGAGTATTCCATCGCCGATATCGCCATCGCCCCCTGGCTGCGCACGCTGTGCGACTTCTACAAGGCCGCCGATCTGACCGGCTGGGCGGATCTGGCCCATGTGCCGGCCTATCTCGAGCGCTTCCTTGCCCGTCCGGCGGTGCAGCGCGGGCTGCTGATCCCGAAACGCGACTGAGGCACGGGCGCACCGGTGACCGCCGCGGTCATGCCGCGGCGGGGCCGGGTCTCATTCGGCGCGCAGCACCTTGCACAGCGGATCGAAGAGCGTTGCATTCGCGGCGATCACGCTGCCGCTCTCGAAGATGTCGCGGCCCTCGCGCACCGGGCCGACGAAGCCACCGGCTTCCTTCACCAGAAGCAGGCCGGCCGCGATGTCCCAGGCCTTGATGCCGCGCTCCCAATAGCCCTCGTACTTGCCCGCCGCCACATAGGCGAGGTCAAGCGAGGCGGCGCCGAAACGGCGCACGCCGGCGCAGACCGGCATCAGCCGGGCCAGATCCTGCAGCGTCGCGGGCAGGGTCGAGCGGCCGCCGAAGGGCACGCCGGTGGCGAAGATCGATTCGATCATCCGGTTGCGGCCGGAGACGCGCAGGCGCGTCTCGTTCATGAAGGCGCCCGAGCCTTTCTCGGCCCAGTAAAGCTCGTCCTTCGCGGCATCGAAGATCACCGCCGAGACGATCTCGCCCTTGTGCTCGAGCGCGATCGACACCGCCCAGTGCGGCAGACCGTGCAGGAAGTTGGTGGTGCCGTCGAGCGGATCGACGATCCAGCGCCGGGTCGGGTCCTCGCCCGCGTCCTCGCCGGTTTCCTCGCCGAGCCAGCCATAGGAGGGCCGCGCCCCGCGCAGCTCTTCCTTGATGATCCGCTCGGCCTCGCGGTCGGCACGGCTGACGAAGTCGCCCGGGCCCTTGGCGGAGACCTGCAGGTTCTCGACCTCGCGGAAATCCTTCACCAGCGAGCGGCCGGCCTTGCGCGCGGCCTTGATCATCAGATTGAGATTGGCGCTGCCTTGCATCGGTTCGCTCCTTCGGTTCAGGCCGCTGCCTTACACGGGCGGGGGCCGGAATCCAAGGGGGTTGCGGCCAGGCGGGGGAGGATTCAGCCGCGCAGGAACTCGCGCCGCCGCGGCAGCAGGATGGTGAGCACGCCAAGCGCCGGCAGAGCCGAGCAGATCAGATAGACGAAGCGGATGCCGTGCTGGTCGGCCAGAACGCCAAGCGCCGCCGCGGCGATGCCGCCCATGCCGAAGCTGAGGCCGAAGAAGATCCCCGCCACCATGCCGACCCGGCCGGGCAACAGCTCCTGCGCGAAGACCACGATCGCCGAGAAGGCCGAGGCGAGGATCAGCCCGATCAGCACCGTCAGCACGCCCGAGGCGACAAGCCCCACATGCGGCAGCGCCAGGGTGAAGGGCAGCACGCCGAGGATCGAGACCCAGATCACCGCCATCGGCCCCCAGCGGTCGGCGACCGGCCCGCCCAGCACCGTGCCCGCAGCAACGGCACCGAGGAACAGGAACAGCATCAGCTGCGCGGTGCGGGTGTCCACATGGAAGGTGTCGATGAGGTAGAAGGTGTAATACGAGCTCATCGAGGCCATGTAGATGTTCTTGGTGAAGGTCAGGAAGGCCAGCACCGTCAGCGCCAGCACCACGCGGTTGCGCGGCAGCGGCAGGGTCTTGTCCATCGGCTTGCGCGCCCGCGCCTTCAGATGGTCACCATACCAGCGGCTGACCCGGGTCAGGATGGTGCCGGCGATCACCGCAAGCACGCCGAAGAAGGCGACCGAGCCGCGCCCGAAGGGCAGCACGATGAAGGCCGCGAGCAGCGGGCCGATCGCGGTGCCGAAATTGCCGCCCACCTGGAACACCGATTGCGCGAGCCCGAAGCGCCCGCCCGAAGCGAGCCGCGCCACCCGGCTCGCTTCGGGATGGAAGATCGCCGAGCCGAAGCCGATCAGCATCGCGCCGACGATCAGCAGCGGCCAGCTTGGCGCGAAGGCGAGCACCATCACGCCGAGGAAGGTGGAGACCGAGGCGAGCGGCAGCGACCAGGGCTGCGGCCGGGCATCGGTGAGAATGCCGATCGCCGGCTGCAAGAGCGACGCCGTGCCCTGAAAGGCCAGCGTCATCAGCCCGATCTGCCAGTAATCCAGCGCGAAATCCGCCTTCAGCATCGGATAGATCGCCGACAGCATCGACTGCATCACATCGTTCATCAGGTGACACAGCGAGATCGCGATCAGGATCGGGAAGACGGTCGCGCCCGCGCTGGCGCGGGCCGGGTGCGGCATGGCGGTCATCGGGCAGTCCCTCGGGTTTGCCCGATGATCTAGCGCCCGCTGCGGCATTCCGTCACGTGCGGAATTGTGACGGTTACATCACGCGCGCTGCAGCTTTACCGGCTCGGTCCGTGCGAGGCGCAGGAAGTCGGCCATGTAGCGCTCGCCCAGATCCTCGTCCCGGGTCGCGGCATAGAGGCGCTTGCGCAGCCCCGTCTCGGTCACCGGGCGGGTGATGTAGTCGGGCTGATATTTCACCTCGCGCAGCACCCAGTCGGGCAGCACCGCGACACCGCGCCCGGCCGCGACCAGAAGCAGGATCACCGCGGTCAGCTCGACCTGCCGGTGCGCCTTCGGCTCGACCCGCGCCGGGCCGAGCAGCAGCGAGAACACGTCCGAGCGCGCCCGGTCGATCGGATAGGTGATGAGCGTCTGATCGGCGAAATCCTCGGCCGTGACATAGGGTTTCGCGGCCAGCGGGCTGGTCGAGGCGGCGATGAAGGTCGGCGAATAGTCGAAGAGCGGGTTGAAGGTGATGCCGGCGATCTTCTCGGGGTCAGAGGAGATCACCAGATCCACCTCCTCGCGCGCCAGCGCCGGCAGCGCTTTGAAGGCAAGCCCCGGGCGGATGTCGATGTCGACCTCGGGCCAGTCGCGGCGGAAGGCCTCGAGCACCGGGAACAGCCAGTCGAAACAGGCGTGGCACTCGATCGCGATGTGCAACCGCCCGGCCCGGCCCGCCCGCAGCGCCTCGAACTCATCGGCAACGGCGTCGATCTCGGGCAGCACCCGCTCGGCCAGACGCAGAAGCTTCATCCCGGCGACCGACAGCCGCAGCGGTTTCGAGCGGCGCACGAAAAGCTCGACGCCGGCCTGCTCCTCGAGCCCCTTCACCTGGTGGCTCAGCGCCGATTGCGTGATGTGCAGGACCTCCGCCGCGCGGGCGAGCCCGCCCGCGTCATGGATCGCCTTCATCGTGCGCAGGTGTCGCAGTTCGAGATGCATCTTGTCGACAGACTCATAACGTTCTTGAGTATTATGAATTTGTCTCACATCCCGGAATCAGGCACAAGGGCGCCGGAAAACAAGGATGCCGCCATGACCACGCCGACCGTCAGCTTCGAATTCTTCCCGCCGCAGACGCTCGACGCGTCGTTCCGCCTGTGGGAAACGGTGCAGGCGCTCGCCCCGCTGAAGCCGGGCTTCGTCTCGGTCACCTATGGCGCCGGCGGCACGACGCGCAAGCTGACGCATGAGGCGGTGGCGACGATCCACAAGAACTATGGGCTGAATGTTGCCGCGCACCTGACCTGCGTCGACGCCACCAAGGCCGAAACGCTGGAGATCGTCGACGCCTATGCCGAGGCCGGCGTGACCGAGATCGTGGCGCTGCGCGGCGACCCGCCGAAGGGCGCCGACCGCTTCATCCCGCATCCCGAGGGCTTCGCGAGCTCGGTCGCGCTGATCGAGGCGCTGGCCGCCGACGGCCGCTTCACCATCCGCTGCGGCGCCTATCCCGAGCCGCACCCCGAGGCCACCGACGCGCTGGCCGATGTGCGCTGGCTCAAGCGCAAGACCGAGGCCGGCGCGACCTCGGCGATCACCCAGTTCTTCTTCGAGGCGGACACCTTCTTCCGCTTCCGCGATGCCTGCGTGAAGGAAGGGATCAGCGCGAAGATCATCCCGGGCATCCTGCCGATCCAGTCGTGGAAGGGCGCGAAGGGCTTTGCCAGCCGCTGCGGCGCGGCCATCCCGGCGCATGTGGCCGAGGGCTTCGAGGCGGCGATCGCCGCCGGGCGCGAGCGCGAGCACGCCACCGATCTGTGCATCGCGCTGTGCGAGGCGCTGATCGCGGGCGGCGTGGAGGATCTGCAGTTCTACACGCTGAACCGGCCGCAGATGACCCTTGCGGTCTGCGCCGCACTCGGCGTGACACCTGCGGCCGCGGCCGCCTGAAGCCGGGTGACGTTACGGAACTTTGCTGCAGGGGGGCCTCGCGCCCCCTTTTCGCTGCGCATGCGAGACGGCAGGCTGCCGCCCGAAAAGGGAGAAGACGATGACCGAACCGATGTATGCCGAAGGCCCCGGCGATTTCCTGCCCCTCGAGGCGCTGCGCGCGATGACCGGGCTCGAGTTCATGCGCAAGATGATCGCGGGCGAGGTGCCGACGACGACGCTGGCGCAGTCGATGAACTATCGCATCACCGCCGCCGAGGAGGGCCTTGTCGAGGTCCGCGGCACGCCCGAGTTCCGCCATTCGAACGCCTTCGGCGGCACCCATGGCGGCTGGTACGGGGTGATCCTCGACACCTGCCTGACCTGCGCCGTCATCACCGGCCTGCCGCGCGGCCAGTTCCAGACCACCCTTGAATACAAGGTCAACATGCTGCGCGCGATCCCGATCGGCACCGAGGTGGCGGGCATCGGCCGGCTCGAGCACCTCGGCCGCTCAACCGGGGTCGCGCGCGGCGAGATCCGCGGCGTGGCCGACGACCGGCTCTATGCCGTCGGCACCGCCACCTGCTTCATCATGGGCGAGGCGCACTGAGCGCCTCTGCCTTAGCCGGCGGATGCGGGCGCTCTTCCCGGCCAGCCAGGGGCGGATCGTCAGCCACCATTCCCGCCCGGCGATGAAGGCGGTGTCGTGCACGCTCTCGGACGGGTCGCGGCCGATCACCCGCGGCGCGCGCAGCCAGAACAGCTTGCCCCAGCCCCCCCCAGCTGCCGACCGAGGGGGCAAGCGGATCGGTCGGAAACTCCTCCTGCCAGCCCGCGGGCAGCGCCAGGCCCAGCTCCGCGGCACGGTCGAGCATCCACACCAGCGGGATGTTGGCGAGCGGCCGCGCCGTTTCGGCATCGCCAAGCTGACCGCCGATGTCGCCATGGCAGCCGCGAAACCAGACCTGCTCTATCCGCGCCGCGCCGGTGTCCTCGCTCGCCCAGAGCAGCGGCTCGAGCACCGAGCGGGTCTCGTGCAGGGCAAGCGCGTGAAAGCCGTGCCGCACCGAGGGACCGAGCCGGTGATCGTGGAAACGATAGCGCGGTTCGCTCAGCATCCACAGCAGCGGAAACTGCACGCCGAGCGCGCGCACCGTGTCGAAGGCGCCGACCATCTCGATCGGCGTCGCGGCATGGCAATGGGCGTGGCGGAAGGCCTCGGGCGACAGCACCCCCTCGTAATGGCGCCAGGCAAGGGTGACGTTGCGCTCGGTCGCCTCCTCAGGGCGCAACAGGCCCACCCGCTCGATCATGCCGGCAAGCGAGCGCGCCGCGAAGGCGCCGCGGGAATAGCCGATGAGGAAGATCCGGTCGCCCGGCCGGTAGCGCATCGCCAGCCAGCCATAGGCACGGCGGATCTGCGCATTCACCCCCCAGCCGAACCAGACGTCAGTGAGGTCGCGCCATTCGCGGAACTGCAGCCCCTTGCCGTAATAGACCGAGGTGCGCGGCACGCGCCGGCGCAGGAACCGCCAGATCAGCCCGATCGAGGTGATCCGCGCCGGATCAAGCGCGCCAAGCGTGCCGTCGAGCAGCAGCACGTGATCGACCGGCCCGCGCGTGCGCGGTGCGGGCGGCGCCGCCTCGGGCTGTCGCCGGTGCAGATGATGGCGCGCAAAGGCCACCAGCCGTTCGATCAACCCGCGCATCACCCGGAACCTCCGGGGATGCGGGCGGCGAAATCCGCGCCCATCTCCCCCTCGCGTGAAAAGACCTTGCCCCGAGCATAGGGCAAGGTCGGTAAACGGTCATTGACGATGTCGTGCGCGGCTCCCGGGGGCGCCGACGAAGGGCGCGCCCTCAGCCCTTCAGCGACAGCGCGGTGACGATCTCCATCGCCCCGAAGCCGTTGAACCGGGTGTTGGTGGCCGAGGAATAGGCGCCCATGCCATGAAAGACGATGAAATCGCCCTCGGCCAGATCGCCCGGCAGCGGCAATTCCCCCGGCAGCCGGTCGACCGAATCGCAGGTCGGACCGAAGACGGTGCGGCCGACCGGCGCGCCGACACGGCGCACGCCCTCGGGCGAGACCACCTCGATGCGGTCAATGTTGCCGATCAGCGGCAGCTCGGCCAGCCCGCCATAGACACCGTCGTTCAGGAACACCTGCGTGCCGTCGCGCAGCGCCTTCACCCGGGTGATATGGGTGAAGGCATCGCCCACCAGCCCGCGGCCCGGCTCGCACACCAGCACCGGACGATCGGCGCCGAAGGCCTCGGTCGCGACCCGGTCGATGAGCGCGAAGATCGCCTCGAGCGCCGGCGCAGCCGCCTCGTGACGATGGCTCGGGAAGCCGCCGCCGACATTGAGCCGCGCCGCCGTCACCGCGGCCGCGGCGCAGATCCCGGCCGCGGTGCGGATATAGGCGTCCCAGGCCATCGGGTCGGTGCATTGCGTCCCCGGATGGAAGGTGAGCGAGGGGAGGAACCCTGCCCCGGCTGCCCGCTTCAGCAGTTCGGCCGCGGCCTCGGCCGTCGCGCCGAACTTGGCACCGAAATGATAGGCCGCCCCCGCGACCGGCAGCTTGAAGCGCACCGAAATCTCAGAGCCCTCGGCCGGCACCATCTCGATCAGCTTCTCGAGCTCGGACCCGGAATCGACCGACCAGGTCTTCACCCCGGCCTTCACCGCATGGGCGATCTCGGCGCGCGCGCGGACCGGGTTATGGTAATGCAGCGCCGCCCCCGGGGCGAGACGGCGCACGAGATCGATCTCGAAGGGCGAGGCGACATCGAAGCCGCGCACACCGGCCGCGACGAGGTTCTGGATCACCATCTCGTCGGGGTTCGACTTCACGGCATAGGTCACGATGCCCGGAAAGCCCCGGATGAAGCGCCGCGCGCTCGCCTGCAGCGCCGCGGGCGAGAACACCAGCACCGGGTGCTCGGGTTGCTTGTGACGGATGATTTCGGACGGCGCCGCCCAGATCGTCTTCGACAGTCCCATCGGCTTCTCCCTCGCCAACAGAATTGCAGCCACCTCTTGCCCCGGCTTCACGGGTCGGGAGACGCTTACAGCGTTTCAACCAACCAGGCCAGGTGCGTATGAGGCGCCCTTTTCCTGTCTTCTCAGTCTGCGCTACATGGGGCACAGTTTCACCGATCAAAAGAGTAGATCTGTGGCGCATCTTCGTTATAATGACGAAATATCCGGTCAATCTGCAGGCACCCACAATGGATGAACTCGACACGGCGATCCTCGGCCTGCTCTCGGGCGATGCCCGGATGTCGGTGGCGACGCTGGCGCGGCGGCTGAAGGTGGCGCGCTCGACGATCCAGGCGCGGCTCGAGCGGCTGGAGACGACGGGCGTCATCGCGGGCTATACCGTCAAGCTCGGCGAGGCGGCGCGGGCCGGGCGGCTGCGCACCACCGTGCTGCTGACCATCGAGCCGCGCGCCCAGGCCGCGATCCTGACCCGGCTGAAGGCGATCCCCGAGGTCGAGCGGATCTCGACCACCTCGGGCCGGGTCGATCTGCTGCTGCAGGTCGCGGCGAACTCGACCGCGCAGCTCGACGCGGTGCTCGACCAGATCGGCGAGATGCAGGGGGTGAAAAGCTCGGAAAGCCTGATCCACCTGTCGACCAAGCTCGACCGGGCGGTCTAGGCGGCACGGCCGGGGGCGCCGCCCCCCCTTGCGACGCGCGGAAAGGCTTTTCCTTGCGGGGTGTGCGCGCTAAACAGCCGTCAAGCCCTGAAAGGACAAGACCGATGACGATGGAAAAGACCTTCGACGCGCGCGAGGCCGAGCCTCGGATCTATGCGAAATGGGAAGAGGCCGGCGCCTTCAAGGCGGGGGCCAATGCCTCGCGCCCGGAAACCTTCTGCATCATGATCCCGCCGCCGAACGTCACCGGCGCGCTGCATGTCGGCCATGCCTTCAACAACACCATCCAGGACATTCTGGTGCGCTGGCACCGGATGCGCGGCTTCGACACGCTGTGGCAGCCCGGCCAGGACCATGCCGGCATCGCCACCCAGATGATGGTGGAGAAGGAGCTGGCGAAAACCGGCCAGCCCAGCCGCACCGAGCTTGGCCGCGAGGAATTCCTGAAGAAGGTCTGGGAGTGGAAGGGCAAATACGGCTCGACGATCGTCGGTCAGCTGAAGCGCCTCGGCTCGTCCTGCGACTGGTCGCGCAACGCCTTCACCATGTCGGGCGCGCCCGGCGCGCCGGCGGGTGAGGAAGGCAACTTCCATGACGCGGTGATCAAGGTCTTCGTCGAGATGTACGAGAAGGGCCTGATCTACCGCGGCAAGCGGCTGGTGAACTGGGACCCCCATTTCGAGACCGCGATCTCCGACCTCGAGGTCGAGAACATCGAAGTCGCGGGCCACATGTGGCACTTCAAATATCCGCTCGCGGGTGGCGTCACCTACACCTATCGCGAGAAGGACGAGGACGGCACCGTCACCTTCGAGGAAGAGCGCGATTATATCTCGATCGCCACCACCCGCCCCGAGACCATGCTGGGCGACGGCGCGGTTGCGGTGAACGGCAATGACGAACGCTATGCCGCACTGATCGGCATGCTGTGCGAGATCCCGGTCGGCCCGAAGGAACACCGCCGGCAGATCCCGATCATCGCCGACCCCTACCCCGACCCGACCTTCGGCTCGGGCGCGGTGAAGATCACCGGCGCGCATGATTTCAACGACTATCAGGTGGCGAAACGCGCCGGCCTGCCGCTCTACCGGCTGATGAACACCCGCGCGCAGATGCGCACCGACGGGCTGTCCTATGCCGAAGCGGCCAAGCGCGCGATGGAAATCTCGAAGGGCGCGGCCTTCACCGAGGCCGAGGTCGACGCGCTCAACCTCGTGCCCGAGGAGCTGCGCGGGCTCGACCGCTATGCCGCGCGCGAGGCGGTGATCGCCCAGATCACGGCCGAGGGCCTCGCGGTGATGGTCGCGAACCCGAAGGCCGGCGAAGAGGGTGAGCCGAACGTGATCCCGCTGGTCGAGGCGAAGCCGATCATGCAGCCCTTCGGCGACCGTTCGAAGGTGGTGATCGAGCCGATGCTGACCGATCAGTGGTTCGTCGATGCCGAGAAGATCGTCGGCAAGGCGCTCGACGCGGTGCGCAATGGCGACACGGTGATCATGCCCGAGGCCGGCGAGAAGACCTATTTCCACTGGCTCGAGAACATCGAGCCCTGGTGCATCTCGCGCCAGCTCTGGTGGGGGCACCAGATCCCGGTGTGGTACGGGCTCGACCTCGGCGCGCCGGGCTTCCGCGACGACGAGGGCGACGGCGCGCTCGACGAGGTGGAACTCGGCCGGCTGCTGAACGACGGCGGCATGCTGCACCGCAACGACGTCTATCATTGCGCCGCGGCCTTCGAGGCGGTGACGGCGGCCTTCCAGGACGAGATCGCCGATCTGCCGATCCCGCTCAGCCATGCGCGCATCGTCGAGGTGGCCGACAAGCAGGCGGCGATCGACACTCTGGCGGCAAGCCTTGCCGAGTACAACGTGAGCCAGGATCCGACCGTTCTGGTCTATCCGGTGTGGCGCGATGCGGATGTGCTCGACACCTGGTTCAGCTCGGGCCTGTGGCCCATTGGCACGCTCGGCTGGCCGAACTGGGACGAGACGACCTCGCGCTATTTCCCGACCGACGTGCTGGTGACGGGCTTTGACATCCTGTTCTTCTGGGTCGCCCGGATGATGATGATGCAACTCGCCGTCGTCGACCAGGTGCCCTTCCACACCGTCTACCTGCATCAGCTGGTGCGCGACGAGAAGGGCAAGAAGATGTCGAAGACGGCGGGCAACGTCATTGACCCGCTCGAGATCATCGACGAGTTCGGCGCCGACGCGCTGCGCTTCACCAATACCTCAATGGCGGCGCTCGGCGGCGTCCTGAAGCTGTCGAAGGACCGCATCGCGGGCTATCGCAACTTCGGCACCAAGATCTGGAACGCCACCCGCTTTGCCGAGATGAACGGCGTGTTCGAGGGCCCGGCCGCCGCCGGCGTGCCGCAGCCCAGGCACACGGTGAACCGCTGGATCATCGGCGAGACCGCCAAGGTGCGCGAGGCGGTGGACGCGGCCTTTGACAGCTACCGCTTCAACGAGGCGGCGCAGGCGCTTTACGCCTTCGTCTGGGGCAAGGTCTGCGACTGGTACGTGGAATTCGCCAAGCCCCTCTTCGACACCGAGGAGGCCGCCGAGACCCGCGCCACGATGCGCTGGGTGCTTGACCAGTGCTATACCCTGCTGCACCCGATCATGCCCTTCATCACCGAGGAACTCTGGGCGCTGACGGCCCCCGCCGAAGGCCGCGCCAAGATGCTGGTGCACGGCGACTGGCCCGTCTATGGCGCCGAGCTGATCGACGCCGAGGCCGACCGCGAGATGAACTGGGTCATCGACCTGATCGAGACGATCCGCTCGAGCCGCGCGCAGATGGGCGTGCCGGTGGGGCTGAAGCTGCCGATGGTGCTGGCCGAGGCCGACGCGGCCGCGCGCACCGCGCTTGCCCGCAACGAAGCGCTGGTGTTCAAGCTTGCCCGCCTCGACAGCCTGACCGAGACCGCGATCCCGAAGGGCGCAATCTCGATCCCCGTCGCGGGCGCGCTTTTCGGCCTGCCGCTCGAGGGGGTGATCGACGTCAAGGCCGAGAAGGCCCGGCTCGAGAAGACCCTCGGCAGGCTCGAGAAGGAGGCGGCGGGCCTGCGCGGCCGGCTCTCGAACCCGAAGTTCATCGAGAACGCCGCCGAGGAGGTGATCGACGAGGCCCGCGAGAACCTCGCCGCCCGCGAGGAGGAGGCCGCCAAGGTCGCCGCCGCGGTGAAGCGGCTCGCCGAGCTCGGCTGAGCGATGGCGGGCTGGCTCGAGAAACTCGCCGAGCGGCGGATGCTCAAGGCGCGGGCCGAGGGCAAGCTCTCGGGCCTTGCAGGGGAGGGCAAGCCCCTCCCCGACCGCACGGGCGAGGCCTTTCTCGATGCCGGCGAGGCGGTCGGTTTCCGGATGATGGCGGCGGCGGGCGTCCTGCCCGAGGAGATCGTGCTGAAGAAGCAGGTCGAGGCGGCCCGCGCCGAGCTTGCCGCCGCGACCGACGAGACCGCGCGCCGCGCCCTGATGGCGCGCCTGTCCGAGCTGATGATGAAACAGGCGATCGCCGAAGAAGCGCGGCGCAAGTTCCTGAAGGGGTAAGTTCCCCGTCCGGTTTTTCCTTGTTCAAATACTCCCGCCGGAGGCTCCTGCATCGCGGCAAGCGCCTCCGGCGGGAGTATTTGCGCCAAGAAAAAACCGCCGCTCAGAAGACCGGCGCGCGGTGTTGCAGGTTGGCCGCGATCACCTCGAGCTGGTCGGGCTTGCCGATCAGCTTCACCTGCTCGCGGCTTTCGGCCATCAGCACGGTGTCGGCGGGCGCCGCCCAGGCGGTGGCGATCAGCCGTTTCGCCGCCCGGATTGCCGAGGGGCTGCGCGCGGCGATGGTCTCGGCCAGTTCGGTGGCGCGGGCCAGGGGATCCTCCGCGATCTCGGTGACAAGGCCCCAGTCACGCGCCTGCACCGCACCGATCTCCTCAGCGGTATAGGTCAGGCGCCGCACCACATCGGCGCGGGTCAGCTCGGGCAGGCTCACCATGCCGCCCATGTCGGGGACAAGGCCCCATTTCATCTCCATGATCGACAGCCGCGTGTCCGGTGCGGCAACCCGGATATCGGCGCCGAGCGCAAGCTGGAAGCCCGCGCCGAAGGCCACGCCCTGCAGCGCCGCGATCACCGGCACCGGCAGCGCCCGCCACACCAGCGAGAATTGCTGGAAGCGGTTCGCCGCGCCATGGCTGCGCGGCAGGATCAGCTCCTCGGCCCCGCCCTGCGCCAGACGAGCAAAATTCGCGACATCGAGCCCGGCGCAGAAGGCCCGCCCCTCGCCCGCCAGCACCACCGCGCGCAGCCCGGGCTGCGTGGCCAGTGCCTCGCCCGCCGCGATCACCGCGTCGATCATCTCGAAATCGACGGCGTTCATCTTCTCGGGCCGCGTGAGCGTGACATAGGCGATCCCGCCCAGGATTTCCGTGGTGAGCCGAGCCATGTGTCCCTCCCTGTCTGCCCTTTTTCCAGTATATGCGGAGACCTGGCGCTTGGCAGCGGGCCCGCGCGCGGATGACGCGACGAAATCTGCCCCCTTGCCGGGCGCGGGCTTTGCTCCTAGGGATTTCGCATCATGACCGGACCTCGCTACACCCCGCTGATCGATACCCTGCCCTCGACCGTGCCCTTCGTCGGGCCGGAAACGCAGGAGCGCCGCATGGGCCACCCCTTCGCCGCCCGCCTTGGCGCGAACGAGAACGGCTTTGGCCCCTCGCCGCGCGCGATCGCGGCGATGGCGGCGGCGGCAGGCGAGGCGTGGAAATACGGCGATCCGGAGAATTACGAGCTGAAGGTGGCACTTGCCGCGCGCCATGGCTGCCGGCCCGAGAACATCGTGGTCGGCGAAGGCATCGACGGGCTGCTCGGCTATCTGTGCCGGCTGGTGATCGCGCCGGGCGATGCCGTCGTCACCTCCGAGGGCGGCTATCCGACCTTCACCTTCCATGTCGCGGGCTTTGGCGGCGTGGCGCATAAGGTGCCCTATGCGGGCGATGCCGAGGACCCCGAGGCGCTGCTCGCCCTGGCCGGGCGGATCGTGCCGAAACTGATCTACATTGCCAACCCCGACAACCCGATGGGCTCGCACCACCCCGGCGCGACGATCGCCGCGATGGTGCCGCGCGTGCCCGCGGGCAGCCTGCTCATTGTCGACGAGGCCTATGTCGAGCTTGCCCCCGAGGGCACCGAGGCGCCGATCGACGCCGACGACCCGCGGGTGATCCGGATGCGCACCTTCTCGAAGGCGCATGGGCTCGCCGGGGCGCGGGTGGGCTATGCCATCGGCGCGGCGCCGCTGATCGCCGCCTTCGACAAGATCCGCAATCACTTCGGCATGAGCCGGATCAGCCAGGCCGGCGCGCTGGCCGCACTGTCCGACACCACCTGGCTTGCCTACATGCGCCGGCTGATCGCCGCCTCGCGCGACCGGATCGGCGCCATCGCGCGCGAGAACGGGCTCGAGCCGCTGCCCTCGGCGACGAATTTCGTCGCCATCGACTGCGGCCGCGACGGCGCCTTCGCGCGGGCCGTGCTGGCGGAGCTCACCGCGGCCGGGATCTTCGTGCGGATGCCCGGTGTTGCGCCGCTCGACCGCTGCATCCGCGTCTCCTGCGGCCCCGAGGCCGAGGTCGAGGCCTTTGCCGCAGCCCTTCCCGCCGCGCTGGCCCGCGCCCGCGCGGCGCTCTGAGGGCCACGGGGACTCACGTTTCCCTCGCTCAGTGGTGATTTGCCGCAGGCGCGACGCGGGCGCAGGCTCCTGTCCAAGGGAACAGGAGTTGCAGATGAGCAGAATCAACCGCACCCGACGGATCGCGATGCTCAGCCCCGTCGCCTTCGCCATCGCCTTTGGCGCCTATGCCCAGGGCCGCGGCGGCAGCGATGACCACGAGGGCCAGAAGATGAGCGGCGCCAATGCGACCGCCGATGCCGCCCCCTCGACCGAGGCGTTCCTGGCCGCGAACCGCAAGATGCACATGGCGATGGACGTCGCCTATACCGGCGACGCCGACATCGACTTCGTGCGCGCGATGATCCCGCATCACGAAGGGGCGATCGAGATGGCGCGGATCGCGCGCGACTATGGCGATGACCCGGACGTGCGCAAGCTTGCCGAGGGCATCATCACCAACCAGCAGGCCGAGGTCGACTGGATGGTGCAGTGGCTCGAGAAGCACGGCAATCCCTGAGCCTTCCGCCTTGCGGCGCCGGGGTCTCCCCTGACCCGGCGTCGTGTCGCAGGCGGCGAGGGTGTTCCCTCCCCTCGCCGCCTGCCCATGACCCCGCCGTCAGCCCTGCGCGCAGACCGCCGCCGCGGCGGTCACGCCGCCCGCGCCGTGCGGAATGCCAAGGGCGATCATCCCCGCCTCCATCACCGCCAGCGCGCCAAGCGTCATATGCGCGTTGACATGGCCCATGTGGGCGATGCGCAGGTAATTCGCCACCTCGGGCGTGCCCGGCTCGGCCATGCCAAGCCCGATACCGAGGGTGAGCCCCGCCTCCTCCTCGCACCAGGTGCGCAGCCGCGCCGCGCCACCGCCGCCGATCCGCACCGCCGTCACCGAATGGCCGCGATGCGCCGGATCAGCGATGTTCATCGTGATCTCGCCACCCTCGCCCCAGACATCGAACGCCGCCCAAACCGCGCGCGCAAGCGTCGCGTGCCGCGCCCAGACATGGGCCAGCCCCTCCTCGTCGAGCAGCATCTTCAGCGACTCGACGAGGCCGAAAAGGTGGTGCGTCGGCGCGGTGCCGGCGAAGTATTCATAATAATGCTCGGGGTTGAGACGCGGCGCCCAGTCCCAGTAGGGGGTCTTCAGATCGCTCGTCCGGCTTGCCTCGAGCGCCTTGTCGGACACCCAGACGAAGCCAAGACCCGGCGGCACCATCAGCCCCTTCTGGCTCGCCGCGACCATCACGTCGACGCCCCAGTCGTCAAAGCGGAACGCGTCGCAACCAAGCGAGGCGATGCAGTCGACGGCCAGCAGGGCCGGATGCCCGGCCGCGTCGATCGCCGCGCGCACCGCGGCGACGTCATTGCGCACCGAGGTCGCGGTGTCGACATGGGTCAGCAGCACCACCTTGATGGTCTGCGCGGTGTCCGCCCGCAGCGCCGCCTCGACCCGGGCCGGATCGACCGGCGCCTTCAGGCCGAAATCGAGCGTCTCGACCTCGACCCCCATGGCGCGCGCGTGCAGCGCCCAGTTGATGCCGAAGCGCCCGGTGGCAAGCGACAGCGCCCGGTCGCCGCGCGAGAACAGGTTGGCGATCGCCGCCTCCCACACGCCATGGCCGTTCGAGATGTAGATCGCGACATGGCTGCTCGACAGCGCGACGCGGCGCAGATCGGCCACGATGCCGCGGGTCATCGTGACGATGTCGCCCTCGTAGATGTTCGGCGCGGCGCGGTGCATCGCGGCAAGGACCCGGTCGGGCATGGCCGAGGGCCCGGGAATGGCGAGATAGGTGCGGCCCTGCGCAAGGCTCATCGGTGTCTCCTGAAACTGATCCTTCCTCGGTACTGAACCGGCCCTGCCGGGTCAACGCCCGCGGCCCCTCCCCCACCGGGCGCCGGCGGGCAAACTTGCCGGGCGGCGGGTTTCGCGCTAGATCGGGCTCACCCCGCGCCCGCCGGCGCCCTCAGCGAGGTTTCCGTGGCAAGGCCCGACACCCCCTATCGTTCGCACACGCTCTTTTCCCGGATGTGGAACCGCTACCTGCGCCGGCACTGGCCGAAGATGATGGTCGCCATGGTGCTGATGGTCATCGAGGGCTCGACCCTCGGCGCGCTCAGCGCAATGTTGGAGCCGCTGTTCGACACCGTCTTCGTGAAGGGCCAGGCCGGGATGATCTGGTGGGTGGGCGGCGCGATCTTCGGGCTGTTCCTGATCCGCGCCGTCACCTCGGTCGGCTCGCGGGCGCTGCTGTCGGACGTGTCGCAACGCTCCTCCTCGGACATGCAGGTCGATCTGGTGCGCCACATCCTGACCCTCGACCAGTCCTTCTTCCAGGCGAACCCGCCCGGCGCGCTGATCGAGCGGGTGCAGGGCGACACGCTTGCCGTGCAGGGGGTCTGGACCACCTTCATCACCGGCGCCGGGCGCGATGCGATCGCGCTCGTCTCGCTGTTCGGCGTGGCACTGTCGATCGACCCGCGCTGGACGCTCGCCGCGCTGATCGGCGCGCCGCTTCTGGTGCTGCCCACCACCATGGCGCAGCGCTACATCCGCAAGAAGACGCGGCAGATGCGCAATCAGGCCAGCGCCCGCGCCACCCGCCTCGACGAGGTGTTCCACGGCATCTCGGCGGTCAAGCTGAACCGGATGGAACCCTACCAGATGCGCCGCTTCGAGACGCTGGTGGCCTTCATCCGCCGCGCCATGGTGAAGATGGCGGTGTCGCAGTCGATGATCCCGGCGCTCATTGACGTGGTGACCGGGCTTGGTTTCTTCGCCGTCCTCGTGCTCGGCGGCCCCGAGATCGTCGAGGGCGAGCGCACCGTCGGCGAGTTCATGTCCTTCTTCACCGCGATGGCGCTGGCCTTCCAGCCGCTGCGCCGGCTTGGCGGGCTTGCCGGCACCTGGCAGACCGCCGCCGCCAGCCTCGAACGGCTCTATGGCGTCTTCGACATCACCCCCGAGATCCGCTCGCCGGCGCGGCCGGCCCCGCGCCCGGCGACGACCGAGGTGCGGCTCGACAACGTGCGGCTGAGCTATGGCGGCAAGCCGGTGCTGCGCGGGCTCAGCTTCACCGCCGAAGCGGGCAAGACCACCGCCCTCGTCGGCCCTTCGGGTGCCGGCAAGACCACCGTCTTCAACCTGCTCACCCGGCTCGTCGATCCGGACAGCGGCGCGGTCACCGTGGGCGGCGTGCCGGTCTCGACGCTCGATCTCGGCACGCTGCGCGACATGTTCTCGATGGTGGCACAGGACGCGGCACTCTTTGACGAGACGATCCGCGAGAACGTGCTTCTGGGCCGCACCGACGTCAGCGAGGCGGCACTGGCCCAGGCTCTTGAGGTCGCGCATGTGACCGAGTTCACCGACGCGATGCCGCTTGGCCTCGAAACGCCCGCCGGCCCGCGCGGCTCGGCGTTGTCGGGCGGGCAGCGCCAGCGCGTGGCGATCGCCCGCGCGGTGCTGCGCAACGCGCCGATCCTGCTTCTCGACGAGGCCACCTCGGCGCTCGACACCGCCTCCGAGGCAAAGGTGGCGCAGGCACTCTCGCACCTTTCCGAAGGGCGCACGACGCTGGTCATCGCGCACCGCCTCTCGACCGTGCGCGACGCCGACCGGATCGTGGTGATCGTCGAGGGCGAGGCGGTGGAACAGGGCACACATGACGAGCTGCTTGCCCGCGGCGGCGCCTATGCCGGCCTGTGCCGGATGCAGCTCGTCGAATGACGAAGGAACAGGCCATGGCCGAAAGACGGATCTACGAGATCACCGGTGCGGACCGCGAGCATTTCCTGCAAGGCCTCGTCAGCAACGACGTGCGGCGGCTGAAGGACGGCCCGGTCTATGCCGCCCTGCTGACGCCGCAGGGCAAGTATCTGGCCGACTTCCTGCTGGTGCCGCGCGGCGAGACGATCCTTCTCGACATCGACGCCCGCATCGCCGAGGCGACGGTGAAGCGGCTTGCGATGTACAAGCTGCGCGCCGAGGTGGCGATCGCGCCCTCGGCGCTCGGGGTCTATCGCGGCACCGGCCCCGCCCCCGAGGGGGCCGTCGCCGACCCGCGCGATCCGGCGCTTGGCTGGCGGTTTTACGGCGAGACGGCAGGGGATGACGGCAGTGACTGGGACGCGATCCGGGTCGCGCATCTGATCCCCGAGACCGGGATCGAGCTGACGCCCGAGACCTATATCCTCGAGGCGGGCTTCGAGCGGCTGCACGGCGTCGACTTCCGCAAGGGCTGTTACGTCGGGCAGGAAGTGACCGCGCGGATGAAGCACAAGACCGAGCTGCGCAAGGGGCTGGTGCGGCTTGCGATCGACGGCGCGGCGCCGGTCGGCACCCCGATCGAGGCCGAGGGACGCCCTGTCGGCACGCTCTTCACCCAGTCCGGCGGACGGGCGATCGCGCATCTGCGCTTCGACCGGACCGACGGGGTGATGACCGCCGGCGACGCGCGGCTGCACCTCGAAGAGAGCCTCGGATAGGCCCCGGCGCCGGCTGTTTTCACGTTATCGTGAGACATCTCCCCGATCATGACCCGGCGCCCTGCGCTGCCATGCCGCGCTGCGCCGAAAAGCCGCGGTTTCTTCGCACTTTGCCTGAAATCCGGCAATAAATGCCTTGATCGGTGGCAAAGCGGGCCTATATATGCGCGACTGGCCATCGAACAGGGGCCGGCCCCAAGGGTTGGACAGGGCGTCGTATGCGCATGGTGCATGGCAGGCATTCCTCGCAGGCCATATCGAATCGCCCCTCATGCGCCCTAGATGGCCGCCACGCCAGGAAACGCAAGAGCAATAACAAAGGACGGAATAATGCGCGATTTCGTTGACGGCTCCGCATTCAACTATGAGCAGGGACAGAGGGCGCGCAAGCTGTTCGCCGCCGTCGTTCTCGCTGCTCTCGACGATGCGATCGCCGATGACAAGAAATACGGCAATGGCCCGGAACAGATCGCCCGCTGGGCGCGCTCGCGCGATGGCCGCGAGGTGCTGTCCTGCGCCGGGATCGACCCGAACGAGCGCGTGGTGAAGGGCCTGATGGAATTCGTCGCGAAGGGCGTGCGCACCTCGGTGGCGCTGTCGCGCGAGGAAAGCGAACGTCGCATGGCGGCGGAAGAGGCCGAGGCCGCCTGAGACCGGGCGGATCCTCCTGATCAAACGGCGCGCCACTGGCGCGCCGTTTGCATTTCAGCGGCTGGGAACCAGCCGCCTGCGGCAGATCACTCGTAATCCTCGCCCATCAGCGCGCGCTGGATCTCGCGCCGCACCAGCTTGCGCACGTTGCGGGTGATGCGCTCGCCCAGAACGCCGCGTAGCTCTTCGCGGATCAGCTGCGCCACCAGCATCCGCAGCGCCTCCTCGTCGATCAGGCCGCCATCCATCAGCGGCTCGTCATCGAGCGCCGCCTCGATGCCCGGCAGGTCCTCGTCGCGCGCATATTCGTCGCGCAGCGTCTGATAGCTCGAGCGCAGGATCTCCGGCCGGCGATCCTCCTCGAGGGCGTCAGAGAGATGCAGGCGACGCGGGCCGGAGCCGGTCGATGCGAGGTTCAGCGCCGCCTCGGCCCAGTCCATCGCGCCCTGATCCTCGGTCCAGGCCTCGTCGCGCAGGTCCGGGTCGCCCTCGTCGTCCTCGACGGCATCCTCCGCCTCTGCGTCAAACCCCACGGCCTGATCCGGCACAGGCCCGGCCTCCTCGACGGCCACACCCTCCGCATCGGGATCCGCAACCTCGACGCCGACTTCGGCCTCTGCCTCGGCAAAATCCGCCGTGTCGAGCAGCAGCGCCTCGAGATCCTCGGGCGCGACATCCTCGGCGAAGGGCGCCTCGGCCTCTTCGCGGTCATCGCGCGGCTCGGCCGGCAGCGGCTCCGCCCCGGACAGGTCCGCAGGCTCGGCATCGTCCCCGGCCTCGGGCGCGACGTCGCGCTCAGGCTCCGGCGCGGTTTCAGGCAGGGGGTCGGCCTCAAGGGAAACGTCGTCTCCGGCCTGCGCAGCGAATTCAGCCCCATGCCCAGCCACGGCCGCTTCCATTTCCGCAATGGAGGTCTCGAGCCGGCTCAGCTCCTCGACGATATCTGCGTCGGGAACCTCGGCCACGGGTGCGGCCTCCTCACCGGCATTCGCCTCACCGGCGGCCTCCGCCTCCGGCTCGACCCGCAGCGCGGGCGTCAGCACAAGGCAGGCCGCGTCCTGCGCCGCGTCCTCGGCTTCGGCCTCCGGCGGCGGCACGGCCGCCGGCGCGGCGGCCCGATGCGACACGGCAGGGGCTCGCGCGCTGGTCGCATCCTGCGATACCAGGCGACGGATCGACGTCAGGACGTCCTCAATCTCGATATGGGTTCCGGGCTCATTCATCACGCTGGCCATCCTGCGACGGGGCGGGGCCGCTGTCCAGCCCCGGACAAGGACAGAAAGCCCCGACCGCAAAGGCCGGGGCAGGTCATGGCCGGGCCGACACGGGCCCGGTCGGGTCTTCCGGGTCGATCAGGGCTTCTTGCCGATCGCCTGCATCACGCGGTCAAGGCTCTTGCCCCGCACGCTGGTGAGCGGCGCGTTCTCGACCGCATTGTAATAGGCTGCCGGGTCATAGGTCGGGATGCCGAGTTTCAGATCCTCGACCGTCAGCAGACCCATCGCCGAAAGCAGCTGATAATAGCCGACCTGCAGATCGGCCTCGGCGGTGATCCGCGAGGCCCGGGCGTCGAGCAGCGTCTGCTCGGCGTCCAGCACGTCGAGCGTGGTGCGCGCGCCCAGCGTCGCCTCTTCCTTCACACCCTCATAGGCGATCTTCGCCGCCGAGATCTGCTCGTCATAGGCCGTGATCTGCGCCTGGTAGACGCCGATCTGCGCCCAGGCCTGGGCCACCGAATCGGAGATCTCGACCCCCGCCTCGCTCAGCGCCGCCTTCGCCTGGTCGCGGCTCGCGATCGCCTGGCGATGCGCCGAGGACAGCTTGCCGCCGGCATAGAGCGTCTGCGTCAGACCGACGCCGACATTCGTCGCCTTGTTGCCGCCTTCGTAATTGGTGAAGCCCGCCGAACCGTCGATCGTCGGCAGCCGCTCGGCCGCCGCGGCCGAAACGCCCAGCTCGGACATGCTGACGGTGTGCTGCGCCTGCTTGATCGAGGGGTGGTTGCGCAGCGCGGTCTCGCGCGCGGTATCAAGCGACTTCGGCAGTGTCGGCGCCTTCGGCAGCGGCGACAGCTTGTCGGGGTAATGGCCGATCGACGCCTTGTAGGCCTCGCGCGCGATCTGATAGTTGCCGCGCGCCGCCGCCAGCGCTGCCCGCGCCGCGGCCTCGGCCGCCTCGGCCTGCGACACGTCGGTCTTCGTCACCTCGCCGACCTCGAAACGGTCACGCGCGGCCTTCAGGTCTTCGCCATAGACATGCACCGAGTTCTCGTTGATCGAGACCTGCTCGGCGGTGCTTTTGACGCTGGTATAGGCGCTGATCGCGCTCAGCAGCACGCTCTGCTCGACCGAGCGCAACGCCTCGCGCGTTGCCAGAACGGCTTCCTTCTTCATGTCGATGGCCAGCCGGGTGCGGCCGAAATCATAAAGCGTCATCTGCGCGACAAGCGAGGTATAGGCGGTGAGCCGGTCATAGCTCTTGCCCTGCGCCCGATAGGTGGCAATCGTCGTGTCGGTCGCCGAATAGCCGTAATCGGCGGTCCACTGCAGCACCGGGCGCAGCGCCGACACCGCCTGCGCCACATCCTCGTCAGCGGCGCGCAGCGTGGCGCGGTTCTGTTCGAGCAGGTGCGAGTTGCGATAGGCCGAGACCAGCGCATCGGCGAGCGTCTCGGCCGAGACGGCAAGCGTGGACGTCATCAGCCCGAGGCCCGCCACGGTGGCGAGAAGAAGCGGTTTCAGGATCTTGCGCGTCATGCCTGGGTCCTCATCTGGGGGCGTGCCGGTCGCTTCTTTTGGCGCTCCGGGCTCCGGGCCGCGGCACGGCCCAGATATTCCAATCCGTCTATATGAGCCCTGAATACCGCGAAGCCGGGCTCAGAGCACGAACTCTTTTTCCGCGACGAAGCCCGGGATCACCGGCGCGGCCGCATTGAAGATGTCCCGCCAGGCGATCTCGCCGTCGATCTTGCGGCCAAGCCGCGCCACGCCGAGCGCGCCCTGCATGAAGATCGCGGCAATGCGGCCACCGTCCTTCAGCTGGCCGAGAATCGCGGCAGGCACGGTTTCGACCCCACCTTCGAGAAGGATCACGTCATAGGGGCCGTGCTTGTCGGAACCGGCCGCGAGCGGGGCGGCAACGACGGCGGCATTGTCGGCGCCGACGCGGGCGAGCGCGGCCTCGGCAAGCGTCGCCATGTCGCCCTCTTCAAGCGCCACCACAGCTTCGGCCATGCGCGCGATCACCGCGCTCGAATAGCCGAGGCCGCAGCCGACATCGAGGACGAGATCGGTGGGCTGGATGTCTAGGGCGTCGAGCATCTTGGCAAAGCTGCGCGGCTCGAGCAGGACGCGACCCGGCGCCAGCGGAACGTTCTCCCCGATATAGGCAGCCTCGCGGCGCGCGGGGGGCACGAAGTCCTCGCGCGGCACGGCGAGCATTGCCTCGATGATCGGGAATTTCGTCACGTCATTGGGGCGGACCTGAGTATCCACCATCATCGTGCGTCGCGTGGCGAAATCTTGCATCTTCTGAACTCTTCGGTCTGGTGTGCCTGAGATCGGTTGTGCCACAGAAAAACAGGCGGGGCAACAGATGCCGCGGTGCCGCGCCGGGGATTGTGCAAGACCACTTGCGCGAGCGCGCGCGATTGTTTAGGTGAGGACAACCTTGAGGCTGGCGGGTTGGCGGAGAGGTTACGCAGCGGATTGCAAATCCGTGAAGACCGGTTCGATTCCGGTACCCGCCTCCAAATCTTTTCAGCGACTTCGATGAAGATGCCCGATGAGGGCGCCGCTGCAGGCTGCGCTCCCCCGGCCGGCGGCGCCGCGGCCGCGGCAGGGGTGCGTTCAGGTCTCACCCAGGCAGTCCGCGCCGGGCACCCGCCGGGCACCCTTGGCGCCACACGGGCAGGCCACACTGCCCGCCCGAGTCGCCGCGCGGCAATCAGGCCGCGCTCTCGCCCGTGGCAGCAGCCGACACCGGGGCCTCGGCTTGTGCCCCCTGGCCGGTCTCGGCGCCGAGGCGGGCCTGCCAGAACTGACGGGCGGTCAGGGTCTCGTAGCCGGACCGCCACGTCTCCCGCAGCCCGTCGTAGCCCCGCCAGATCCGCCACATGCTGCGCAGGATGGGCAAGCTGACCTGAACGGCACGGCGCTTCGAATGCCGGACCGTGTAGCTGCGCTTGCCGTCGATGGAGACATAGGCGATGTCCATCGCCCCCCAGATCGGACGGATCTGGCCGCGGGCCGCGGCAGGCAGGACGATCCGGTTGCCGATCAGCCGGAAGCCGGGCAGCAGGTGGCCGTTCAGGGTGATCTTCATGAAGGCGCGCGACAGCCGCCGGTGCGGCGACAACCAGCCCCGGCCCCGGCCGCGCTGCGCCGCCTCGCTCTCCTCGGGCTTCCAGCGTTCGGCAACGGTCAGCGCGCCGATCTGCTTGCGCCGGGCGGCCACGTCGGCATTGCCCGCGAAATAGCCCGGACCCGCCTGCACGTCCTCGAGCGCCAGTGCCACGGCCTCGAGGGTCTCGTAATGGCACGACAGCAGGCTGCGCAGATAGAAGCGCAGCATGATCCCTGCCAGCCCCTTGCGCCCGATCTCCATCGAGCTCAGCGCGAGATGGTGCGCCATGTGGCTGCGCAGGTCGAGATAGACGGTGAGAGGGCTCTCCTTCACCGAGAAATCCTCGTCCTGATAGGAAATCACCCCGGGCAGCGTCACGATGTTGAAATCATGCACGAGGCTGAAACTGACATCGTCGCCGCGCACGAAGAAGGGGAAGGGCATATGGGTCACTTCCGCGACCGGGAAGGCGAAATACCACCAACCGCCATAGAAGTTGTGCGGTTGCGTCGCGGTGCTGTCGAACTCGAGCTGCAGGACCTGGCCGAAGTCGCGCAGATCGAGCCCGATATGCTGCGGCTGGCAGACCTTGTCGAAGAGCGCGCCGTTCTCCCACAGCTGCCAGCGGTGCTGGGCATTCGAGACAGCCCCCGCGACCGCGGTCTTCGGATCGGTCGCATAGGCGAGGAACATCCAGGTCCGTTCGATCGCCTCCATGTGGACGGCCGCATCGTCGTCCATGAACAGGCAATGGCTGGCGCCCCGGTTCTGCGCCTCGAGCAGCCCGCGGGCAAAGCCGCCCGAGCC
Source organism: Paenirhodobacter huangdaonensis (assembly GCF_004022465.1). NCBI lineage: Bacteria > Pseudomonadati > Pseudomonadota > Alphaproteobacteria > Rhodobacterales > Paenirhodobacter > Paenirhodobacter huangdaonensis. The sequence continues at coordinate 239,819 of NZ_SAVA01000006.1, forward strand.
GCCAAGGTTTTCATTCGGCACCAGCGTGACGTGATCCGAGACGGGAATCGCCGCGCTCTGACCATTGTCCACCACGGTGAGATGGAGGTGATCGGCCAGCGCCGAACGGCTCAGGAACGCCTCGAAGCGGGCCACGGTGCGGGCCACGGCGGCCTCGCGCCGGAAGGTGGTGATCGAGAGCATCAGCTCGGGGGTGCGGGCGGGGGCATCCGCGGTCTGCCAGGATGCGGCGCGCAGCCGGCCGCCGGCATCATCGAGGGCCCGCAGTTCGAAGAAGGCGACGCCGCGGCTGTCGAACCCGTGCGGCGTGTCGAGCCGCACCGACAGCGGCCGGCCGGGCGTCAGCGTCACCACCTCGTTTGCCAGACGCTCCCAGGAGCGCTCGGGCTGAACGAGGAAGACAATCAGTTCGAAGGTGCCCTCGCCCTCGAGCGCAAGCGACAGGGTCCTGAGGTTACAGTTCTTCGACCACTTCCCGACGTTGAAGAGGTTGTAATAGGTGTTGAAGGAGGCCTGCCCCCCCTTCAGGAAGTAGATCTCGTGGTCGCGCTGCGACATCGCGGCCCGGTCGGAGAGCCGCATGTAGAGATCGCGTTCCGTGCAAAGCCCGGCCTCGGGCCATATCAGGCCCTGCAGAACGGTGCCCTGCTGAGTGCCTTGATCCGTCATCTCATGTCCGATCCTGCGGAGGCGCAGCCTTGTTGGCTGCCGAGATCGTGCCATTGGCCACCAGTTGCTGCAGCAGCGGCGCAACGAAGCGCTGCATCAGCGCCGCGCTGTCTTGCGGGATCTCCAGCTTGGCGAGCGGCGCATCGGCGGCGGGCAGCGGATCCAGGAACAGCGTTTCCCGGTCGAAATACCGCCTGGCGATCGCGGCATTGCCCTCGGCATATTCGGCAAGGATCGCCTCCCGGAGATCCCGGGGCAGCAACTGTTCGCTCTGCTTGCCGGTATGGCCCAGGATGTCGCGGTCGACCTGTTCGAGGGCCCGCCGCAGCAGATCACGCTCCGGCGGCTCCAGGCTGTCGAGCGGCATGTGGCGGACGAATTCCACCATCTCTGCCGACATCGACGAATTGACATGCGGCGGCGGCGGGAACCCCGTCAGATCGGTCAGCCCGATGCTGTTGCAGAAGGTGACAACCGGCCCCTCCGGCATCTGCTGCTTCTCGAACACGTTCAGGATCAGGTTCTCGGCCCCGAAGAGATCTTCGAGATGGCGGACGAAGCGATCGTAGTGGATCCAGTGGAAGGCGTCACGCTGCTGCAGGAACTCCTCGAAGGTGCAATGGCTCAGCGCCGGGTTCCACTGCCACTTGATGTTCTGGAAGTACCAGCTTTCCAGCCAGAGGTCCTGACGCCGCATCGAATAGATGATCTTGACGTCGAAACGTTCGGTGAAGGGCACCAGGGCGCGCAGATCCCGACGCATGCTGACATCTTCATCGCTCAGCACCAGCGTGTGGATGTCCTCGGGCTGATTGTCCGCCCGGCGGCTCAGGCTGATGGCGACATCCCCCGCCTTGTCCCGACCCGAGAAGATCTCGTTCATCAGGCGGATATGCCGGGGCACCCGAAGCGGGTAGAAAATTCCCTGCTTTTTCAGCGGCTCGAAATTCTGATGCATAAATTGCTGGATGGAGGTGGTTGCCGTACGATGGCTGCCGATATGCAGGAAAAGTTTCCTTTGCATGGATCTTCCTTTTGAACAGACGGATCGCGGGGTCTGAGCGGGGAAATACCGATCACCCCAACATTTGGCAGGTTTTGCCCCCTCTCGCAATTGCGCTGTCACCCCGATGAGCAGGGAGCCGCCCTCCCCGGAAATGCAGGGCTGACGCGCGCGGGCCGTGTGCCTGCGCCGCGCCTCCCGCAGCGCCGCGGCACGCCCGCCCAAGACCGCGGTCACCGCCCTTGACGGCGGATGACCGAGCGACCGGGACGGTCATCCCAGAAGCCCGTATTCGCGGATCAGCTCCCCGTGCCGCGCCCGCAGGACGGCGTCGAAATTCGCCGCGCTGAAGGTCATGTTCCGCCCCGCGCGGTCGCGCGCGGAAGCGGTCGGATCAAGGGACAGGTCGAGAAAGCCGTCGATCTGCTCCAGCTCCGCCACCATCTCCGGGGTCAGACGGATCAGACGCAGCAGTCGCGCCAATTCGGCCGGGTCACCGCTGCTCTCGTAAAGCGCCATCAGCTGCGCCGAACGTGCGGGGGTGCGCTGCAGGAACCCGGTCCGGCCCTCGGCCTTCAACTGCGGCGCATAGGACAGATAGTAGCGCAGCAGCTTCAGCTGCCAGTGCAGCGGCGTCATGCCGTCGAAATGCACCAGCCAGCTCTCGTCCAGATAGGGACCGGGAACGAGGTCGCCGCCGGCCTTGCGCAGGGCTTCCTCCTTTTCGCTCAGCGGCACGGGAAAATGAATCCGGATACGCAGGTCCTGCCCGGTCCGGACAAAGGATTTGCCCGCCACATGGCCCGTCAGCCCCCGGGTCACCATCGGCGCCAGCTCGCCATAGACCCTGCGCTCGGCTGCCGGGCGCAACAGCATCCGCCGGTAACGGCCATCGAAAAGCCCCTGCTGCGGGCTGGCCTCGGAGAAGACCCGCTCGCTCATCCTCGGGCGGCAGAAGGGCAAGGTGCCGGGCAAACCGTCCAGCAGCGCCCCCACATCGCGCGAGACCGCGAGGAATTCATCCGCGTCACAGAAGAAGAACCAGTCGCTCCGACACTCGGCATAGCCGAGGTTGGCGTTCCGCAACTGCCGCATCACCTGCCCCTGCGGCCGGCTGCCGCCAACCTCCCGCCAGTATTCGTCGGTGCACAGCGTCAGCCGCACCCCGTCCATGGCCGAGAGGATGTCGATCGTCTCTTCGTCGGGGGCATCCAGAAAGAGATGCACCTCCTCGGCCCCGAGGTCGAGATAATGCGCCGCGAAGGCACAGAGCAGCTCGGGGGGTTCCGCCACGGTTGAACACACGGTCCAGCTTGCCACGGGAAAGCTCCTCATTTCTGTCCCATCCACCTCCGGGACGGCCTTTTTCAGCTTAGGCACAACACAGCGGCAGGAAAAGCCTCAGCACTCGCCAGCCCCGCCCCGCCCCACGACAGACGTCACGTCAGCGCAAGGGACAGGCAACAGGCCCTGCCGCCAGGAAGCGGCGAAAAGACGAGACCGGATCGTGCGGAAGGGTGCGGGGCCGGCGCAACAGGCCAGAGCCGGCAGGAAACCGGGCTCGCCCCGCCTCACGCGCCGCAGCGCGATCGGGTGGCCCACGCCAGAGACCAGAAGACATCCGCCGAACAGGGCAGATTTGCGGCCCCAAAAGCCGGCAAAGCAGAGATGACGTCTGACAGAGAGGGGAAGTGGTGCACCCGGAGCGATTCGAACGCCCGACCCTCAGATTCGTAGTCTGATGCTCTATCCAGCTGAGCTACGGGTGCACTGTGCGGCGGGATTTAGCCTCTGCTTCGGGGGGGCGCAAGGGCTAAATCCGGATTTTCGGAAAGTTTTTTCACCCGCCCATCCGGCGGGCCTTTTGCGCGCCCTGCGGCTCAGCCCTGCGGCACCAGCGCGACGCTCAGGATCTCGCGCAGCTTGCCGCCGTCGCCCGCGGCGTTCTGCCTGACGGTTTTCGCCGGGTCGATGCCGGTCAGCCCGGCGGCCTCGAACTCGGCCAGCAGCGTGTCGGTGGGCTTGCCCGCCATCTCGGCAAGCGCGGGGATCGTGGCATTGCCCATCGCATCCATCACCACCTTCGGGCCAAGCCCCGCCCCCTCGACCACGCCGGGGATCAGATTCGGCACGAAGGTCGCGACCAGCGCGAGCGCGCCAAGCCCGATGATCGCCGCGGCGAGCGGCCGGCGCAGATACAGCGTGAAGGGACGCCAGTTGAGCACCAGATGGGCGATGGCGCCCGCCACCAGAACGAAACCTGCCCATTCGTGCACCGTCTTCATCGTCGCGGTGTCGAGATGGAAGAACATCAGCACCCCGGTCACCCCCATCAGGAGGAAGGAGCCGATGACGAGCGGGGTAGCCCAGGAACGCAGAGACACGGTTTTGGCCTTTCGCAACATTGCTGGCGGTGGAACGCCCGCCCGGCCCGGTTCCGTCGCGACAGGACGTCGCAGGCCGGCTAGTCCTGCGACGCGATCGCGAATTCGCGCGGCAGGTGCATCTTGAACTCGGTGCCGTCGGCATCGGTGCGCACGAGGTCAAGCCGCCCGCCATGGCCGCGGATGAGTTCCGCCGAAATCGCGAGACCCAGCCCGGTGCCGCCCTTCTTCACCCCGCCCGAGAACGGCTGGAACAGGTGCTCGCGGGCGCGCTCGGGCAGGCCGGGGCCGGTGTCCTGCACCCGGATCCACCAGCCCTCGGGCTCTTCCCCCGCGCCGATCTCGATGGTGCCGGGCTTGCCCGTCGCCTCGATCGCCTGCCGCGCGTTGCGCACGAGGTTCGACAGCACGCGGTAGAGCTGTTCGCGATCGGCCCGGATCTCGAGCGCGGGCGGCACATCGGTGACGAAGTCGATCTGCGCGGCATCGGCCGGCGGCTGCTCGCTTTCCGTCACCTCCTGCACCAGCGCGGCGAGCGGGAAGCGGCACAGGCTGGGCGGCGATTCCTCGGCCCGGCCGAAGGCGAGCGTCGTCTCGCACAGGTTCACCGCGCGACCGATCGAGTTCATCAGCTTCGGCGCAGCGCGCTGCACCACCGGATCGTCCGAGCCCTCCATGCGGTCGGCGAAAAGCTGCGCCGTGGTCAGGATGTTGCGCAGATCGTGGCTGATCTTCGCCACCGCCTGCCCGAGCTGGGCGAGTCGCTCCTTCTGTTTCAGCGCGGCGGTCAGCTGGCGCTGCATCGAGGCCAGCGCATCCTCGGCCACGCGCAGCTCCTCGATGCTGGCTTCGGGGGCGATGATCCGGCGCGCATCCTCGGGTGCCTCGGCATAGGCCGCCATATGGGCGACGACGCGCTTGATCGGCACCACCATCAGCCGCCGCACCAGCCAGAACAGCAAGAAGGCGGTGATCACCGAGACCATCGCCGAGAGCGACAGCAGGCGCAGCCCGTATTCGATCATCGCGATCCGCATCGGCCCGGTGGCGAGCGTGACTTCGATCACCAGCCCGCCCTTCTGCACCGGATCGCCGATCACCCGGATCACGTGATTCTCGGGATCGGCCAGAACCGAGAGCGCATCGCGCACCCGGGTCCAGAACGTCGATTCGCGCAGGTCGTAGGTGTCGGCGATCGGCTGCGGGATCGGCGAGGACAGAACCAGCTGCCGCACCGCATCGCGGCGCAGCACGACGTTGTAGACGCCGGCGTTGTTCAACAGCTCCTGCTCGAGGTCCGGCTCGATCATCTGATCGGTCGTCAGCAGCGCGAGCGAGGCGATCTGCGCCCGCTCGAGTCGCGTCAGCAGGTAGTCCTCGCGGAAATTGGCAAGGCCCGGCAGAAGGATGAGCACTTCGGCCAGCACGACGAAGACCGTCGTGAGCAAAAGGAACCGGCCGGAGAGTGTGTTGATCTTCATCCTGATACGTGCTGCGGGCCGCCTGCCGCGGGCCCTTTCCCCGCCTGTAACACCGAACGCGGCATTTCGCATGAAATACCAGTTGTTACCGCGAATAAATAGGTGCCACCGGCGGCGGGCGGAAGGGCGCGCATCGCTGCTGCCCTGCCGTGAGCGACCACAAGCGCAGCGGCGCGAGAAAAAGACGCACAGATCAATTGACTTGCCGCCCGGTTGCCCCTAAAGCACGGGCCTCGAATATGAGCGGCAGCCGAATCCGGCAGGTTTGTGTTGCCCGACCGTAGAACGAACCGGAGTAACCGCGATGAAACGCACCTACCAGCCGTCGAAACTCGTGCGCGCCCGCCGTCACGGCTTCCGCGCGCGCATGGCGACCAAGGGCGGCCGTAAGGTCCTTAACGCCCGTCGCGCCAAGGGCCGTAAGGTTCTGTCGGCGTAAGGCCGTACAGATCTGCACGCCATGACACCGCCGGAGGCTCCCGTGACTGACCCGCAGGGTCGGGGCGCGGGCAGCGCCCCGGCGGTTTCCGTTTATCCGGAGACCGCCCCCGTGCCGCGCATCGAAGTGCTGCGCAAGCGGGCGGATTTTCTGCGCGCCGCCGCGGCGCTGCGTCAGGGAACCCCGGGTTTCCTGCTGCAGGCCCGTGCGCGCCGGCCGGAGGAAACCGCCCTGCCCGGCCTCGTGCGGGTGGGCTTCACCTGCTCGAAGAAGGTCGGCAATTCCGTGCTGCGCAACCGCGCCCGGCGCCGCCTGCGCGAGATCGCACGGCTGGTGCTGACGGGGCTCGCGCAGCCCGGCTGGGATTACGTGCTCGTCGGCCGCCCCGAGGCGACCATCAGCCGCGATTTCGCCGCGCTGCAGGCCGATCTGGCCCGCGCGCTGCGCGATGTCCATTCCGGCCGCGCCCAGCAGGCCCGACCGCGCACCGAACCGGCCAAGGGCCGGCGCCGGGGCAAGGGATGAGCCCGCTTGCGCAGATCGTCGCCCTTCCGGTGCGCGCCTACCGGCTGTTCTTCAGCCCCTGGGTCGGACACGGCTGCCGCTATCAGCCCACCTGTTCAGCCTATGCGCTCGAGGCGCTCGAACGGCATGGCGCGCTGAAGGGGGCCTATCTCGCGGCAAAACGCGTGCTCAGCTGCCATCCATGGGGCGGGCACGGCTATGATCCCGTGCCCGGCGCCGACCCCGACTTCGACGCGCACCGCCGCTGCAAGGACCATGACCATGCTTGACGACGAAGACGCCCCGATCCATCCGCTGTTTGCCGGCGCCCCCTCCTCGACCGAGTTCAAGAAGCTGCGCAAGCGCATCGTGCGCGAGACCCGCGACGCGATCGAGAAATACGGCATGATCGAGCGCGGCGCGCGCTGGCTGGTGTGCCTGTCGGGCGGCAAGGACAGCTACACGCTGCTTGCCGTGCTGCACGAGCTGAAATGGCGCGGCCTGCTGCCGGTCGACCTGCTCGCCTGCAACCTCGATCAGGGCCAGCCCGGCTTTCCCTCGACGGTGCTGCCGAAGTTCCTCGAGGACATGGGCGTGCCGCACCGGATCGAGTATCAGGACACCTATTCGGTGGTGAAGGAGAAGATCCCCGAGGGCCGCACCTATTGCTCGCTGTGCTCGCGGCTGCGGCGCGGCAACCTCTACCGCATCGCGCGCGAGGAGGGCTGTTCCGCCGTCGTTCTGGGCCATCACCGCGACGACATCCTCGAGACCTTCTTCATGAACCTGTTCCACGGCGGGCGTCTGGCGACGATGCCGCCGAAGCTGGTGAACGAGGAAGGGGATCTCTTCGTCTACCGCCCGCTCGCCTTCGTTGCCGAGGCCGATTGCGAGCGATTCGCCCGCGCCATGCACTATCCGATCATCCCCTGCGATCTGTGCGGCAGTCAGGAAGGGCTGCAACGCGTTCAGGTGAAACAGATTCTCGACGGCTGGGAAGCGCGCAGCCCGGGCCGGCGGCAGATCATGTTCCGCGCCCTGATGAACGTGCGCCCGTCGCATCTGTGCGACCCCTCGATCTTCGACTTCGCGGCGCTGATGCGCGGCGCGCCGGCCGAGGGGATGCCCGCAAGCCCCGGGGTCCCGGATTTGCGCGGCTGAATTAACCTTCCGCTGACTTCTTCGGCCTAGCGTGACGGCTGCGGGCGGGACCCGTGCGGCACGGCTTGGGGGAAGGATGATGGTCAGGTTCTGGCACATGGGCAGGGGCGGCGCCCTGCGACGCACGCGCATCGGGCCGGTCTTCGGCCGCAAGGAACTGTTGCCCTTCCTGCCGGCGATGCTGCTGGCCGGGGTCTGGTTCGGCATCGACGCGATGCTGGTGATCGGCGTCACCGCGCTTGCCGTCGCCTGGCTGACCCGCCCCCTCGCCCCCGCCGCCGACAGTGCCGGCGGCGACGGCGTCACCGGCCTGCCACTGCGCCGCGAAAGCGAGCTGCTGATGGAGGATCTGCTGCGCGAGGCGGAGCGGACCGGGCGGCACACCGCCTGCCTGGTGGTCGGCTGCGACGAGAGCGAGCGGCTGGAGCGGCAGCTCCTGCCCGACGAGTTCGAAACCCTGCTGCAACTGCTTGCAGACCGGCTGCGCGGCGCCGTGCGCGAAAGCGACCGGCTCGGCCGGCTCGGCGGCACGCGCTTCGCGGTGATGCTGCACCCGACGCAGCGGCAGGACCTCGAAAGCCTGATCCAGCTTGCGGCGCGGCTGCAGACCGGCTGCGAGGAACCCTATTCGGTGAAGGGGCGCAGCCTCGCGCCCAGCGTCCATGTCGGCTTTTGCCTGATGCGGCGCGCGCCGGTGCCGACCGGGGCCGGGCTGATCGCCGCGGCCGAGGGGGCGGCGGAAGAGGCCCGGCGCAACGGGCCAAGCGCGATCCGCGCCTTCTCCTCCGAGGTGCAGCACAGCCAGCGCGGCCACAGCGCGCTTGCCGCCGAGGTATTCGAGGCGCTCGAAGCCGCCCAGATCGTCTGCCATTTCCGCCCGCAGCTTTCCACCGACACCGGCGAGGTCTCGGGGATGGAGGCGGTGCCGCGCTGGCTGCATCGCGAGCGCGGCATCCTCACCGAGGCCGAGATCCTGCCCGCGATCGATTCGGAGGGGCTGCGCGAAAGGCTGGCGGAGCTGATGTTCTACCAGGGCTTCGGCGCGCTGCGCAGCTGGCAGCGGGTCGGGCTGCCGGTCAGCACGCTGTCGATCGGCATCTCGCCCGAGGTGCTGTCGAACCCCAAAATGGCGACGCGGCTGAAATGGGAACTCGAACGCTTCGACATCGAGCCGGAGCGGCTGCGCCTGGTGCTGAGCGGTGGCGCGATCTCGCGCTTCGACGACGAGGTGATCCGGCGCAATCTCGTGCATTGCACCGCGCTTGGCTGCCAGCTCGAACTTGCCGGGCTCGGCACCGGCGAGGTGCCGGTCAGCGCGATCCGCAGCACCGGCGCGCAGCGCGTGCGCATCCATGCAAGCTTTGTGCGCAATGTCGACACCGACCCCGATCAGCAGCGCCTTGTCACTGCGATCATCACCATGGCCGAGCAGATCGGCATCGAGACCCTCGCCGAGGGGGTATCGAGCATCGGCGAGCATGCGATGCTCTCCCAGCTCGGCGCGAACCACGTCCAGGGCGACGCGATCGCCCCGCCGATGCGCCTCGAGGAGACCTTCGACTGGCTCGAGCGCCACACCGAGAAGCTGGCGGCGACGCCGCGCATCCAGGGCAGCTGAGCCGGGCGGCGGGCGGCGGCGCAGACGGGACCAAACCCGCCTTCGCCCCGGCCGGAGCCCATGGTTTCCTCGTGATTTCGGGGAAAAGCGCTTGACCTTTGGCCGCCCCTTCGATTGAACCACCGCAAACCCGGACCGGCAGGCGGATGGACCCCCATGGATAGCCAGAACAAGAACCTCATCATCGCGACCGTCCTTTCGGCGCTCGTGCTGATCGGTTGGACCTACTTCTTCCCGCCGGAGCCCGCGGCCCCGACAGACGGCACCCCGGTTGCGGCACAGACCGCCACCCCGGCCGCGCCCGCGGCCCCTGCTGCGGTGGCCGGCGCGACGCTCGATGCCGCGACGGCGGCGGCCCAGACGAGCGATGCGAATGCCCCGCGCATCCGCATCGACACGCCGGCGCTCACCGGCACGATCTCGCTGCTCGGCGGCCGCTTCGACGACCTGTCGCTGCGGAAATACAAGGAAACGCTCGAGCCCGACTCGCCGCTGGTGCGCCTGCTTGCCCCGGTGGGCAGCACCGATCTGAACGCCAAGCCCTATTACACGGTCTATGGCTGGTCGCCCGCCGGCGGGCTCGACCCGGCGCTGGTGCCCGGGCCGAAGACGCTGTGGACCGCGCCCGCCGATGCCGTGCTGACCCCGAAGACCCCGGTCACGCTGAGCTGGGACAACGGCGCGGGCCTGCGCTTCACCCGCACGATCTCGGTCGATGACAACTACCTCTTCACCATCGCCCAGGGCGTCGAGAACAACACCGGCGCGCCGGTGCGCCTTGCCCCCTATGGCATCATCGCCCGCCACGGCATTCCGGAAAGCCGCCGCGTCTACGTGCTGCACGAAGGTGCGGTGCGGATGACCGACAACACGCTCGAAGAGATCAAGTACAAGAACCTGACCAAGCTCGACGCCGTCGCCGGCGAGGGCCAGGCCGAACTGATCTCGGCAAGCGAAAACGGCTGGATCGGCTTCACCGACAAATACTGGATGACGACGCTGATCCCGACGGACGGGGCCTTCACCTCGGTCGTCAAATACACCCCCGGCGCCGACCTCTATCAGGCCGAGACCCGCCTGCCGGTGATGGAGGTTGCCCCGGGCGCCTCGGCCGTCGCCGAAACCCGCCTCTTCGCCGGTGCGAAGGAGTGGGAGGTGATCAAGCACTATCAGGACGATGCCGGCATCACCCGCTTTGTCGACTCGATCGACTGGGGCTGGTTCTTCTTCCTGACGAAGCCGATGTTCCGCCTGCTGCACTGGCTGCACGGCGCAATCGGCGCGAACGGCCTGAACCTGCCCGGCGCAATGGGCTGGGCGATCATCGGGCTCACCATCATCATCAAGGCCCTGGTCTTCCCGCTGGCGCGCAAATCCTACATCTCGATGGCGAAGATGAAGGAGCTGCAGCCCGAGATGGAGGCGATGAAAGAGCGCACCAAGGGCAACCCGCAGCAGATGCAGCAGGAGATGATGGCCCTCTACAAGCGCGAGAAGGTCAACCCCGCCGCAGGCTGTCTGCCGGTGCTGCTGCAGATCCCGATCTTCTTCTCGCTCTACAAGGTGATCTACGTCACCATCGAGCTCTATCACGCGCCCTTCATCGGCTGGATCCGCGACCTGTCCGCGCCCGATCCGTCGTCGGTCCTGAACCTCTTCGGCCTGCTGCCCTTCGCCACGCCGGAACCGGGCTCGATGTTCTTCATGTTCTCGCTCGGCGTGCTGCCGATCCTGCTCGGCGTCTCGATGTGGTTCCAGCAGAAGCTGAACCCGGCGCCGACCGACCCGAGCCAGGCGATGATCTTCGCCTGGATGCCCTGGGTGTTCATGTTCATGCTGGGCAGCTTCGCCTCGGGGCTCGTGCTCTACTGGATCAGCAACAACACCATCACCTTCATCCAGCAGTACACGATCATGTCGATGCACGGCAAACGGCCCGATCTCTTCGGCAATATCAAGACCGGCTTCCGCAAGAGGGCCGCGCTCGAGAAACCGAAGAAATGACGGCGCATCTTGCGCATCTCGTGCGCCACCCGATCAAGTCGGTGGGCCACGAGGACATCACGGGCGCGCTCCTCGACGAGGGGCGCGCCATGCCTTTTGACCGGCTCTGGGCCATCTCGCATGCGGAGGCGCGCTTTGACGGCCCGCTCACCGAATGGACGGCGAAACGCAACTTCGTGCGCGGCGCCGCGGCCCCCGGGCTGATGGCGGTGAGCGCGCGGATGCTGGACGATGGCCGGATCGAGCTGACCCATCCCGAGCTGCGGCCCCTCACCGTCGATCCCGACCGCGCCGAGGATCAGACAAGGCTGATCGCCTGGCTGGCGCCGCTGTGGCCCGCGAACCGCCCCGCCCCGCGCCGGGTCGAGCGTGTGCCGGGGGTGACGCTCGCCGACGCCTCCGAGCCCTATGTCTCGATCCTGTCGCTCGCCTCTCTCGAGGCGCTTTCGGCCGCGACCGGCGCGCCGATGTCGCGCCACCGATTCCGCGGCAATCTCTGGGTCGAGGGCTGGGCGCCCTGGGCCGAGCGCGACCTCGTCGGCCGGCGGCTGCGCATCGGCGCGGCCGAGCTTGAGGTGGCGACGCCGATCACCCGCTGCCGCGCCACCTGCGCCAATCCCGAAACCGGCACCGAAGACGTCGACACGCTCGCTGCGCTGAAGGCGCTGCACGGCGACACGCTCTTCGGGCTTTACGCGACAGTCACCCGCGGCGGCGAGATCGCGCGCGGCGACACCGTGGAGATCCTCTGATGCAGATGCAGTTCACCCTCGCCCCCGAGCCCGACGATTTCGCCCGCGAGAAGGGCCGGCTGCTGTTTGCCGCCCCCGTCGACTTCCTGAAGGGCGTCGTCGCGATGTCGGGGATGCCGCCCGCCGACCGGGTCGAGGTCTGCTTTGCCGGCCGCTCGAACGTGGGCAAATCCTCGCTCATCAATGCGCTGACGAACCGCAAGAACCTTGCCCGCGCCTCGAACACGCCGGGCCGGACGCAGGAGATCAACTTCTTCACCACCACCGGCGGGCCCTATCTCGTCGACCTTCCGGGCTATGGCTTTGCCGAGGCGCCGGTGCCGGTGGTGAAGAAATGGCAGGATCTGCTCAAGGCCTATCTCTCGGGCCGGGTGAACCTGCGCCGCGCCTTCGTGCTGATCGACGCGCGCCACGGCGTGAAGAAGGTCGATGACGAGATCCTGACGCTGCTCGACCGCTCGGCGGTGACCTTCCAGGTGGTGCTGACCAAGGTCGACAAGATCAGCCGCACCGAGCGCGAGGCGGTGCTCGAGCAGGTCAAGGGCGCGCTTGCCAAGCACCCGGCCGCGCATCCCGAGCTGATTGTCACCTCGTCCGAAAAGGGCGAGGGCATCGACGTGCTGCGCACCATCATCACCACGCTCGAGTAACCGGGCACCGGCACCGCCGGCTTGCCCGCGGTCCGGGGCTCAGAGCGGGGCGGCGACAAAGGCCGGCATCGCGGTGCCGGCCTCGGCATGGGTCAGGAAGGTGCGCGCGGCATCGAGCGCCTCGCGGATCGTCACATCCATGTCGAGGTAGCGATAGGTGCCCAGCCGGCCGACGAAGGTCACGCCCTGCTCGGCCTCGGCACGCGCGACGTAATCGGCCAGCAGCGCCTTCTCCCTCACCTGACGGATCGGATAGTAGGGGATGTCCTCGGGCGTGCAGGCGCGCGAGAATTCGCGATAGCACACCGAGCCCTCGTGGCTTTCCCAGGGGGCGAAATGCTTGTGCTCGGTGATCCGGGTATAGGGCACGTCGACCTCGCCGTAATTCATCACCGCACAGCCCTGATAGTCGCCCTGATAGCTGAAACGCTCGAAATCGAGGGTGCGATAGCCGAGCCGGCCGAGTTCATAGTTGAACCAGCCATCGAGCGGGCCCGAATAGAACACGTGGTCATACTCCCCCGCCTGGTCGCGGCGGAAGGAGGTGCCAAGCTGCAGCTCGATCGCCGGATGGTCGAGGATGCGCTCGACCATCGCGGTATAGCCGTTTTCCGGCATGCCCTGGAACCGGTGGAAGAAATAGTTGTCGTCGTAGTTGAAACGCACCGGCAGCCGCTTCAGGATCGAGGCCGGCAGCTCGGAGGGCTGCACCCCCCATTGCTTGATCGTATAGCCCTTGAAGAAGGCCTCGTAGAGATCGCGGCCGACGAAGCGCAGCGCCTGTTCCTCGAAGGTCTGCGGATCGGCGATCGAGGTGTCGGCCTGTTCCTCGGTGATGAAGGCGCGGGCCTCGTCGGGGCGCAGGGTCTTGCGGAAGAACTGGTTGATCGTGTGCAGGTTGACCGGCAGCGAGAACACGCCCAGCTCCCCCTGCGGGTCGCGCGAGGTGGTCTTCACCCGGTTCTTGTAGGGCTGGAAGGTCTCGAAGCGGTTAACGTAGTCCCACACCTCGGCATCGTCGGTGTGGAAGATGTGCGGCCCGTAGACATGCACCATCACGCCGGTTTCCGCGTCGCGCTCGGTATGGCAATTGCCGGCGACGTGGTCGCGGGCATCGACGATGGTGATCCGGTGCCCGGCCTCGGCCAGATGCCGCCCGATCACCGCACCGGACAACCCGGCCCCGACGAGAAGAATATGCACGAAAGCCTCCGAAAACAGGACAGATTTACCCTAGCAACAGTCGCCGGGGCAGGGCAATGGCACTCGGCGGCTCTCTGCCCATGCCACCACGCCCCAGTTTTGGCTTGACGACTGCCGGCCTGTACCGGACTGGCTATTCCCGAGAGAGGCGGATGGCGGAGACGAGATGACGCGGACAGCAGGCGCAGACAGGTTGGCCGCCGTGGTCGTGACCTTCAACCGGCTCGAGAAGCTGAAGGTGACGCTGGCGCGGCTGCTCGAGAGCCCGGCGGGCGAGCTCGATCATGTGCTGGTCGTCGACAATGCCTCGGATGACGGCACCCCGGCCTGGCTTGCCACGCTCGAGGACCCGCGCCTCGTCGTGCTGCGCGAGCCGGTCAACAGCGGCGGCGCGGGCGGCTTTGCCCGCGGCATGCGCGAGGCGATGGCACGTTTCGATCCCGACTGGCTGGTGGTGATGGATGATGACGGCTCGCCCGCTCCGGGGGCGCTCGCCACCTTCCACGCACTCGACAAGACCGGCTACGAGGGGATGGCGGCCGCGGTCTATTTCCCAAACGGCACGATCTGCGAGATGAACCGCCCCTCGCGCAACCCGTTCTGGCACGGCCGCGAATTCCTGCGCACGCTGCGCGGCGGGCGCGGCGGCTTTCATCTGACGCCCGCGGCCTATGCGCTCGACCGGCCAAGCCCGATCGACGTGACCTCCTTCGTCGGCTTCTTCATCTCGCGCGCCGGGATCGCGCGGGCGGGCTATCCCGACCCGGACCTGTTCATCTATGGCGACGACGGGCTTTACACCCTTGGGCTGACGGCGAAGGGCGGGCGGATGTGCTTCGAGCCGCGGATCCGCTTCGTGCATGACATGGGCACCTTCTCCGGCCAGCAGCGCGGCGAGTTCCGGCCGCTGTGGAAGGCCTATTACTATCACCGCAACCTGCTGCTGCTCTATCGGCTGGCGGCGGGACCGATGTTCTGGCCGGTGCTGCTGGTGATCTTGCCGAAATGGCTGATGAAGGCGCGGGCGCATGGCGGGGCGCGCGGGCGCTTCACCGCGCTGATCGGGCGCGCGATCCGCGACGGGCTGACCGGGCGGCGCCATGTGCCGCATGCCGAGGTGCTGCGCTGGAGCGGAGAGGACTGAGCTGCCTCAGCCCAGCATCAGCTTGCGGTGATACTCGATCGCCTCGTCGAGATCGTCGAAGACATTGAGCCGGCCGTGGTCGAGCACGATGCCGGCGCTGCACATCTCGCGGATCTGCCCCATGTCGTGGCTGACGAGGATCGAATCCGAGGTCTTCATCCGTTCCCGGAACACCGCCTGGCTCTTGCGCCGGAAGGAGGCGTCGCCGACCGCCGTCACCTCGTCGATCAGATAGGTGTCGAAGCGGATGCCCATCGACACCCCGAAGGCGAGACGCGAGCGCATGCCCGAGGAATAGACCCGGATCGGTTCATAGAAGAAATCGCCAAGCTCGGCGAAATCCTCGACAAAGGCCATCAGCTCCTCGGTATCGACACCGTAGATGCGGGCAATGAAGCGGGTGTTCTGTGCCCCCGTCAGTTCGCCGTGGAAGGACCCGCCAAAGCCCACCGGGAATGAGATCGTCCCGTCCGAGGTGATCCGGCCGCGATCGGGGCGCATGGTGCCGGCGATCATCTGCATCAGCGTCGACTTCCCGGCGCCATTGCGCCCGAGCAGGGCCAGAGACGAGCCGGTGGGCAGCGTCAGGTTGAGATTGTCGATCACCACCCGGCGCTCGCCCTGCACCCAGAAGCTCTTGGTCAGGTTCTCGAAGCGGATCATGGATCAGCGGCGGTCCCGGATCGAATAGAAGACCATCGCCGCGATCGCCCAGGCGAGGGTCAGGAACAGCGCCATCAGGCCGAGAATGACCCAGCTGCGCGGGAATTCCGAGGTCTCGGGCAGGGTCGGGCGGACATAGGCGGCGAGATAGCGGCTTTGCCGCGCGGCATTGGCGCGGGCCACGTCGACCGCGGCCAGGGCGGCGCGATAGGTCTCCTCGGCGAATTGCTGATCGACATTCAGCCGCTCGTATTCCGAGATCAGGTTCGGATAATTCTCGGGCAGCGAGTTCGGCTCGCCGGTGGCGCTGGTGAAGCTCTGCCGCTCCTTGACGATCTGCTGGCGGATCACGTCGATGCGGCGGTTGGCCTGGTCGAGCCGCGGATCGTCGCCCGGGCTGCCCTTCTGGTCGCGCAGCAGGTCGCGGTCGATCAGCGACTGCGCCAGCTGCTGCTGCAGATTGTTGAGCACGCCCATCCGTCCGGCCAGATCCGAGGCCGGATCGACCATCTGCGTCCGGGTGCGGAACTGCGTCATCGCCTCGCGCGCCGTCTTCAGCCGGGAAAGCGAGGTGTCGAGATCCTCGAGCGCGTAGCGCATCGTGTCCTCGCGCGCCGTCGTGTTGAGGTCGTTGATCATCTTCTGGCTCTCGCGCACCACCTCGGAGGCGATCTTCTGCGCGTCCTCGGGCGAGAAGGCGAGCACCCGCACCTCGATCAGCCCGGCCGACTGATCATAGGAGATCCGCACCATCCGCTGCCAGTAGCGCAGCAGATCCTCGATCGAGGCATTGGGCGAGAGCGCGAAGACCGGATCCCAGGGCCAGTTCTTCGAATAGAGGCCGACCAGGTCGATCCGTTGCGAAATGTCCGAAACGATCTCCTGGCTCTGGATGAACTCATAGAGGATATCGCTGTCGCGCGAACCGCCACTGGTGCCGACGAATTGCGACAGCCCGCCCAGAAGCGAGGTCGCCCCCGAGGTGCCGTCCTCCTGGCGCACGGTGAACCCCACGGTCGAGGCATATTGGTTGCGTGCGACCAGCCCGAGATAGAGCGCGGTGACGAAGAGCGGGATCAGCACCACCGCGGCCAGACTGTAGAGCAGCCCGCGATGGCGGCGCTTCACCGCGGCGGCGGCGGGCAGCGGCCGCACGATGACCGTCGGCGGTTCCTTGGCGGCGCCCCGCCCGGGTCCCGGCTTGCCGCCGCCCATGCCACCGGGCCGACGCCCGGGACCGGCGCCGGGGCGCTGCGGCATCTGCACAAGTTCTGCCCGTTCTCCCGGCCCCGCAGCCTCGGTCGACGCGGTCCCCGCCCCTTCCGTCTTCGGCCCGGTTTCCAGCGCGTCTTTGCTGTCTTTGAGATTGTCTTGCTTTGTCAAACTATTATCCAGGTGCCGCCGGAATTGATCTTGCTCAGCTTATTCTACATAATGAGGGCCTGAAAAACCAGAACAACAATTTGTGCGATGCCCCCCACAGACATCTCCCCCCCGAACGTGCCAAGCCGGGTGCAGACGCGCCACTTCGCCACTTTGCGCACGATCATCGCTTTGATGCTGCGGGAGATGTCGACCCGTTACGGGCGCTCTCCGGGGGGCTATCTCTGGGCAATCCTCGAGCCCCTAGGCGGCACTCTGGTGCTTGCGGCGGGGTTCTCGCTGCTCGTGCGCTCGCCCGCTCTGGGCAACAGTTTCATCCTGTTCTACGCCACCGGCATGATGCCCTTCACGCTTTACAACAGCGTGGCCAACTCGATCGCCAGCTCCCTGAACTTCTCGCGCCCGCTGCTGCGCTATCCGAGCGTGATCTGGCTCGACGCGGCGCTCGCCCGGTTCATCCTGAACACATTGACCAACCTCATGGTCATCAGCCTGCTGTTCACCGGCATCCTGATCATCGCCAAGACCGGCTCGGTGCTCAGCTTCGGCCCGATCCTCACGGCCCTGGCTCTGGCCGCCTTCCTGGGGCTTGGGGTCGGCTTGATGAACTGCCTGCTGTCGGGCCTCTACCCGGCCTGGAGCATGATCTGGTCGATCATCACCCGGCCGCTGTTCCTGGCCTCGGGCGTGCTGATGCTGATGGAGCGGCTGCCCCACGCCGTGCAGCAGGTCCTCTGGTACAACCCGCTGTTTCACGTCATCGGCCTGATGCGACGCGGCTTCTACCCGATGTACAAGGCCACCTATGTCTCGACGGCCTATGTGGTGGCGGTTGGGCTGGCCCTGTGCGCGCTCGGGCTGGTGCTGCTCATGCGCTATCACAAGGACATCCTGAGCACCTGACGGATCGGGCCGGCGCAGGGCGAGGCGGGAATGGATTTGATGCCGCGTGACATTCTCTGGCTCGGCCTGCACAAGACCGGCACCACCTTCCTGCAGAAGTCGCTCGACCGCTCGCACCACACCCTGCGGGCGGCGGGCGTGGGCTGGGTCGGACTGGAACCGTTCCGCTCCGCCTGGACACGGCCGCTGCTGCATGCCGGCCACCCCGAGCCCCCCGCCCCGGCCGAAACCTTCCCCGCCTGCCCGCGCCGCCTCGTCTTCGACGAAAACATCCTTGCCCTGGTGCAGGACGCGGTGACCCCGGCCGGGCTCTATCCGCAAGGCGCGCAACGCGCGCAGATCGTGGCGCGCCACCTCGGGCTGCACGCCCCGCTTCTGGTGCTGGGGCTGCGCGGCTTCGCCGGCTTCCTGCCCTCGCTCTATTGCGAGACCCTGAAATCGACGCCGTTCCGGCCGTTCCGCACCTTCCTGCGCTGGCCTCCCGAGGCGATGAGCTGGCTGCCGCTGGTCGAACGGCTGTGCGCGGCCTTCCCCGAAAGCCCGATGCTGCTCTATCGTGCCGAAGACCTGCCCGGGCGGGAGGCGCAGCTTCTGGCCGAGATCACCGGCCTCGCCCCCGCCGCCTTCACCCTGCACGAGGGGATCGAGCGCCCGGGCTTCTCGCAGGCCGCGCTCGACGCGATCGCCGCGCAGGCCGAAGCCGGGCCGGTTGGTCCGGACCAGGTGAAGGCGACGGCGGCGGCGCTGCCGCGCGGCGCCGGCCGGCCCGGCTTCGATCCCTGGGATGCGCGAGAACGCAATCTGTTGCAGGCCATCGAGGCCCGCGACCTCGCCGCGCTGCGCCACCGCACGGCGGCTCCCGGCGCGGGAGTGCGGCTTTTCACGCCCTGACGCGGGGGCTCAGCCCAGCGCAACGGGCCCGTCCGCCGTCACCGTGATCGGCGGCGGGAACCGTGTTGCCTCGGGGGCATCCGCGCCATGCGGCAAGACCAGCGTCACATACCAGACGCCACCGTCCTGCACCGGCTGGCCGACGATCCAGTCCTGCGGCGCCTCGGGATCTGCGGTGTAGGTGCCGAGATCGAGCGCCACACCGTTCAGCACCAGAACATCGCCGGCAACAGAAACCGTCAGCGTGTCGTCGCGGCGCATCGGGCTCAGGGTGATGAGAAACATGTCGGGCTCCCTTCGGTCAGGTCCAGCGGCCGATGGCGCTGAAATCGACGGTGAAGTTGTTGACGTTGGAATTTGCGGCAAACAGCATCACGCTCGCCGATGAGATGCCGGTCACCCGAACCTTGAGCCAGGCCGCCGCGCCGGTGCGCAAAGACCCGTTCACCGCAAGATTGCCGGTTGCGGCGAAGCTTGCCGGGAAGGTCCAGGAATATTCCGTCGAACGCCAGATCGCGCCTTCGGCCGTCATGATCGGCCCCGCCGCGCCGACCGCCGAATAGGTGCAGATCTGCGTGCCGTCGGCAAAGCGCACATATTCCCCGTTGGCATTGCTGCCGCGTTCGATCAGCGCAGCGGTCGGCACCCCCGCCGCCTGCGCCACCGCGCCGAGGACATTGCCCCGCGCATAGGCCCGCGTCCCGCCGATCGTCGCCCCGGACGGCAGGGCCGCAACGCCGCCCGCTGAGATCGTCAGCCCGGTCACCCAGGAGGCGCCGTCGGCCGAGACCTTGACCGAGAAGTCGTTGTTGCCGGCAAGCCCCATCTCGGCCCGGCCCGACCAGCCGCTCTGGAACAACAGCGATGCGGTGTTGCCCGCCGCGGCCTTGTTGATCTTCAGCTGATGCCCCGCCCCCTCGTGGTTCAGAAGCGTCGCCGCCGCCGCGACCGAGAGCCGGTTCACCGCATCGAAGCCGGTGTTGATGCCAAGCCCGGCGCGGCCGGTGAACAGCGACACCCAGCCGTCTCCATGCCAGATCCGCAGATCCGCCTCGGTCCGGCCCCAGGCCCGCCAGCCCACGCGCGGGGTCAGGAACAGCCAGCCCGTCTCGGTGCGGAACGCGAGCTTGCCGGCCTGCCCGTCCCAGGCCCCGGTGGGACCGGCACCAAGCGCCCAGACCTCGCCCTCGCTCCCGATCTCGGGGGGTGCCACCGCGTCAAAGCCCTGCACGACAAGCTGCACCGCCGCGTCAAGCAACTGCAGCGCCTCGTTGTGGGTGACGTGTTTTTGGGCCTGCGCCGGCAGGATCCGCGGCAGGTCGAGATTGGCGGTGGTGTCGGTCATCGGGGCTCTCCGGGCAAATGCGCTGCCGCCGACTGTTCCGCGATGGGGCAAAGATCCGGTTACCACGGCGCGCGCAACCGGCTTGCCCCGCGCCGGTCTCCGCCGCCCGCAAGACGCGCAAAGAGGTAGCCGGCACGGCAGTTCCAAGCTAGGGTCGGCTCACAGGCCTCTTTTTTGCGATATACCAGCGACATGACGACATCCAAAAGTTCCAAGGTTTCCGGTGCCACTGCACGCAGTTCCGCCCGAAAGAGTTCGCTCAAACGCAAGGTCGTCCTGATCCTTGGCATGCACCGTTCCGGCACCTCTGCCCTGTCGGAACTGCTCATCGCCCTTGGCTGCGACGGTCCGGCCACGCCGATGCCCGCGGCCGAGGAAAATCCGCGTGGCTTCTTCGAATCCTTTCCGCTCTTCAAGCAGCACGAGGCGCTGCTTGCCTCTGCTGGCAGCAGCTGGAACGATTATCGCCCCTTCCCCGCCTCCTGGCTGAGCTCGCCCAAGGCCGACGAGTTCCGCGAGCGCATCCGCACCACCCTCGAGACCGAATATGGCGACTCCGGCTTCTTCGCGCTGAAGGACCCCCGGATCTGCCGCTTCCTGCCGTTCTGGACCGGATTGCTCGATGAGATGCAGATCCAGCCGATCGTCGTGCACACCCACCGCAACCCGCTCGAGGTCGCGGCCTCGCTGCACACCCGCAATGCCTTCGCCCCGGAATACGGCTCCCTGCTCTGGCTGCGCCATGTCCTCGACGCCGAGGCCGGCAGCCGCGGGCTGCCGCGCGCCTTCACCAGCTATGACCAGCTCCTGAACAACTGGGGCAGCGTGGCCGAAAAGCTGGGCCGCGAGCTCCGCATTTCCTGGCCGCGGTTCTCGCCGGTCAACATGCCGATGCTGCGCGACGCCATCGAACCCGGGCTGAAGCACCACAGCACGCCCCCCGAGGCGACGCTGCAAGATCCGCTGCTGTCCGGCTGGCTGCGCGAGACCTACAGGATCATGCAATCCTGGGCCGAGACCGGCGAGAATCCCAAGGACCATGCACGTCTTGACGAGATCCGCGACGCCTTCGACGAAAGCGCGGTGCTGCTCGGCTCGCTGGTCACGCCCACGGGCGATGCTCGCGCCAAGGAGCTGGAAAAAACGCGCTCCAGACTCGCCGAGATCGAACCGCAGCTGACCGAGCGGGCGAAGACCATCGAGACCCTCACCGCCGAGCGCAATGCCGCACGGGCGAAGGCCGCCGAGGTCGAGCCGCAACTGGCCGAGCGGGCAAAGACCATCGAGACCCTCACCGCCGAGCGCAATGCCGCGCGAGCGAAGGCCGCCGAGATCGAGCCGCAGCTGACCGAACGGGCAAAGACCATCGAGACCCTCACCGCCGAGCGCAATGCCGCACGGGCGAAGGCCGCCGAGATCGAGCCGCAGCTGGCCGAGCGGGCAAAGACCATCGAAACCCTCACCGCCGAGCGCAATGCCGCACGGGCGAAGGCCGCCGAGATCGAGCCGCAGCTGACCGAACGGGCAAAGACCATCGAGACCCTCACCGCCGAGCGCAATGCCGCACGGGCGAAGGCCGCCGAGATCGAGCCGCAGCTGGCCGAGCGGACAAAGACCATCGAAACCCTCACCGCCGAGCGCAATGCCGCGCGGGCGAAGGCCGCCGAGATCGAGCCGCGGCTGATCGAGCGCGCGAAGGCCGTCGACACCCTCACCGCCGAGCGCAATGCCGCCAGTGCGGAACGCGACCGGCTGACCGCGGAACTGGCCGAACGGGCCCGCCGGGACGAGGTGCTCAGCAGCGAACGGAAAGCCCTGCAGGA
This sequence comes from Paenirhodobacter huangdaonensis, assembly GCF_004022465.1. Lineage (NCBI taxonomy): Bacteria > Pseudomonadati > Pseudomonadota > Alphaproteobacteria > Rhodobacterales > Paenirhodobacter > Paenirhodobacter huangdaonensis. Next base: position 261,839 of record NZ_SAVA01000006.1, read on the forward strand.
CGAGCTGAACCGGACGCAGAACACCCTGACGCAGCGCAAGGCCGAGATCGACGACGCCGCCGCCGCCCTCCACCGCACGCAGGACCTCCTGACCCGGGCCGAGCTGCGGATCGAATCGCAGGCGCAGGAGATCTCCGCGCTGCGCTCGGCACGCGACCGCCGCGACACCGAGCTTTCGGAAATCACCAAATCCCTGGCGGCCGCCCGCAGCGACCTTGCCGCGGCCCAGGCCGAGCTGGCGCGCCGCGAGGCGGAGATGGCCCGGCTGCAAACCGAGCATCTGGCGCTGAAGAGCGGGCTTGCCGAAAGCGAGACGACCCTCGCACAGCGCGAAAGCGATCTGGCCCGGGCCTCGGGCCGCCTCGCCGAGGCCGAAGCGGACGTGGTCCGCCTCGCTGCGCAGCACGGCGTGCTCGAGCGCAAGGTGCAGACCCAGGCGGATGAAATTTCCGCCCTCAGCGCCTCCAACGCGGAACGCGACACCGAGCTTTCGGAAGTCGCCAAAATCATCTTGGAGTACCAGCAGGGCCTTGAAGACGCCCGGGCCAGCGCCGATCGGCAGCGCAGCTTGATCGAGACCGCCCGCGCCGCCCTCGCCGAGACGCAAGGGCTCCTGTCGCAGAAATTCGACCTGCCTGCGGCGGGCGTCTCTGCCGCGACCGAGGACCTCGCGGATCTTCTCGCGGCGCTGCGCCGACAGGTCGAAGACCTCGCCGGAACCTACGAGCAGACGAAAGAGCAGCTCTCGGCGGTGAGTGCCCATAACGATGCCCTGATGCATTCGACCTCGTGGCGCCTCACCTCCCCCATGCGATGGATCGTCAGGCACCTTCGCCGCAGCTGACCGCCCGCCGGGGCAGAGAAGCACCGACACGAGACGGCGCGCGCCGCCGCCCCTTCGCCGGTGTCCCGAAACCCGCCCCGCGGGCCAAGGGGGAGTTATATGCCGCGGCATTTTTGTGTTGCAACGGCATGCGGCTTGCAGGTCAATGAGTGCGAGGAATATCGGGGGGCGTTCATCCGACATGAAGGAAGTCTTGCTGCACATCGGCATCCACAAGACCGGATCGTCGTCGATACAGGAAAGCCTGAAGGGGTATGCGGACCAGACCACCCGCTCTGCAAGCTTCCAGGAAGTCAATCACTCCATCCCGATGACGACGATTTTCTCAAGGAATCGATACGATTATCACATCTGGAGAAAGCTTGGATTAAGCCGCGCAGAGGTCGAAGAAAAACGCGCGGACTACCTCGATATTCTCGAAAAAGACATTTCCGACAATAGGTACGAAAGACTGATCATATCGGGCGAGGATATGAGCACCCTCTATGAGGAGGAGAAAAGAGACCTGATCTCTTTTTTCAGGACGCACGGCCTGAACGTCAGGGTTTTCACCTTTGTCCGGGACCCTCAGGATTTTGCCGCATCATCGATTCAGGAACACATCAAGGGCGGCGCAAAATCCCTTCCGAAAATCTCGACCCGGTATCGCGTCAGACTGGATGAGTTCCGTAAGGGGCTGCCGGCGGACTGTTTGATCGTGAGGGATTTCCAGAAGACCATCTCCGAATTCGGCGATATCTCCACGGGGTTCGCAAAAATTATCGGGCTTGATATCAAATCTCCGGTCCGGGCGAATGAATCGCTTTCATCCGCGGCAACGAAGCTGATCTACCGGCTGAACAAGCTTCCGATCAACACATTCGGAAGCCGGCAGCGTGTCGCTGCACGCGCCAGGGTCATGGCCCTGCTCGCCAACGAGTTCCGCCAGGATGACGGGGGGCGCCTCGACCGGAATATGCTCTCGATGGCCCTCTCTCCCGCCGAGAACGACGAAATTTCATACCTGAACTCTGAATTCGGCATTGCCTATCCGAAGGTCTCCGCAACCGAGGATGTGCAGGGGGTCGAAGGATATCTGGACGATCTGTCCGGTCTGGATGTGAGCCGCCTGCACAAGATCGCTCATCTGATCGGCGCCCCCGTCGAGACAAGCGATTCCATCGACAATCTTCTGATCTCCATCTACATGCGGGCCCTGATCAGCGGCGGCCTTCGCCAGGAAGATGCCGACATGCTGCGGGATCTCGCCGTGCGCATGGAGATCTCTGCGGATTTTGACCTGAGCGATGCCTACAAACTCATGTTGCTGGCCCGACGCGCCCGTCCGGATGGCCAGCTCATCCTGAAGAAGGTCGAGCAATACGAGCATCGTCTTGCCGAGCGGCGCGGCAGGAGCTGACACCACCGCCCCTCGCGGCCGACGTCCTGCGTCGCCCCGGCCCCTACGGCCAGAACAAGTGCTTGATGACCGCCAGGTTCGGCGGCTCATGCCCCTCGTCGGGACGGGCCGCGATATGCACGTCCAGCTCTTCCGTCGGCGCGAGGTCCTTGATCTCGTGCAGGAAGGGCAGCAGGTGATGCTCGACATGATAGCGATCATAGAAGTTCTGCCAGATCGTCATGCGCGGCACATATGCCAGCCGGCGGAGCATCTCGCTGAGAACGAACCGGTCCTTGTACTCGTCATAGGCGTCGACCAACGAGCTGATGGCAAGGCACGAGCGGAGCGTGTTCGTCAGCTGCGACGGGCTGTGCAGCTTCAGCCCGTTGGTCTGCGGGTTCACCGCCAGGGCCCGCGCGCCCCGGACATGCGCCGCCAGCGCAATCGAGGAAAAGCCCCCCGCGCTCGAGCCGAAGAACAGGATCTCGGCGGGGGCGGTGCCGCGTGAGGCGGCAAGCGTCTCGAGATAGCGCGCGACCACCGGCAGGTAATGGGTCGTCCTGTCACCGATGAACCAGCCGATCTGGGTATTGCCCAGAAGCAGGGTCGGATCGGTGAGGAAAACGCAGGTATCCTCGAATTGCTGCGCCCATTTCATCCGCTGGAAATAGGGGTAGGGAAACCGCCCGGCGTCCAGAAAGCCCGGCGAGAACACGATCATCCGCTTCGTCTTGCCCGGAACCAGGAAGTAATCCAGCGCGAACCGCCCCAGATCGGCACTGTAATGCCCCGCGGCCTCGGCGCCGGGCAGCTCTCCGGCGCCAAGCACCGTGGCGACGCTGCGGCGGTCCGCGGGCGCCGCCGGCGTGGCCTCCTGGGCCGGGCTCGGCGCCGGGTCGGTCCAGGTGCCAAGAAGATCGCCGTCGAGATTGCGGATGGTCACGTCGCCGCGCCGCGCCGCAAGATCCGGCAAAGAGCAGATGAACCCCGCCACGCCATCGCCGACGCCCGCCTCGAACAGATCCGGCCGGAAGACATCCGTCGAAACGGCACCAATCCGCTCGCCCCCCCGGAAGATCTGGATTTCGCGGCCGGGAACGCGATCGGGATGGAACCAGCCCCAGATCTTCGTCTTGCCGTCGCAGCCGTCGATCCGGCCCCGGGACGTTGTCGCAACCTTGCGAGACAGCCGGCGGGTTTCGTCGGGCAATTCCCGGGCCCGCACCGACGCCATTCGGGTGAAGGTGAGCGTGCCGAAACGCGCCCCGATCGCGGCCGCGTCGGCGGCCGAGGTCATCAGCACGAGCCCGTCCTCGCCGTCGATGAGATAGCCGCGAACCCCCATTTCGCGGCAGCTGTCCAAGAGATCGTCCTCGGCAACAAAAACACAAACAGCCCGGCAGTCCTGCAGTCCAGAATTCGTCATTTGCCCGCTGTCCGTCGTCAGATTTCTGGCACGGCGCAGATGCCGGACCCGTTGGTGGTAGCGCAGTCTAAGCCAAGCCCGGGAAAGGCGGCAAGCCACTCCTCCCCCCGCAGGCCTATGCCCCCCGCCCGCGGTAGGCGGCCCAGGCCATCTGCGCCAGAGCCGCGCGGGCGGCCCGCTCGCGTTGGCGCAACGCCTCTGGCAGCGCGGCCCGAACGCCCCCCTCGCGCCAGATCTCGTCCTGCGCCTGCGCCTGCGTGACCTGCCGGCGTGGCGCAAAATAGGACACGGGCAAGCTGAATTGCCGGGCGAAGGCCGCGTTCGCCGGCGCAAAGGCCGTGTCCACCCGGTCCTTGAGCTGGGCCAGAAAGGTCTCGTTCGGGCCTGCCCCGTCCGCGCTCACCGTCCCCATAAAGTCGAAGAAATCCGTGTGCTCGCCCGGCCCGGGCATGGCATAGCCCGCCTCGATCGCCGCGCAGACGCCTTCAATGAGGGCTGGCGGAAAGCCGGGATTGCGGACTTGCTCGACCGCGGCCGCAAACTCGGCCGGCAGACCGATCCGCGCGAGAAAATCGGCAATGAGCGGCCGCTCGAAACCGGGCCGCGGCAACAGCCCGACGGACAGCGGCACGCCAAGCGCCGCCAGCGCCGCCGCCCGTTCGGACACGCTGGACGACCAGTCGAAATAGAGATGCCCGCTGAGCTGCCGCCCGACCTCCCATCCACCGAGGAGCACCGCGATCAGGTGCCGCTCGACGCCCCAGAACAGCGCGGGATCAAGGCCGTGATCGCGCAAGACCGCGGCGGTCTCGGCGATTCGCGCCGGCGCGCGGAACAGCCATTGCCCGTAGGCCGAGACCAGGAAATCCGACTGCCGCCGGACATAGGCCACGACCACCACCTCGTCGGCATGGGCGCGGGCGATCCGAGCCAGGTTGCGCAACACCGGCACCATCTTGAAGATCATCTCGTGGCTCAGCACCAGAACCTTACCGGGATGATCCGCCTGCGCCCGTGCGATCAACCGGTGAAACCGGTCCTCGACCGCGGCCTCGGGCTGTTCACGATCGAGCCCCAACAGCTCTGCGGGCTGCAGCAGCACCCCCGCCAGATGATCGTGCAAGGCGGTCGCCGGGCGCAGAATCGCGGCCTGAACAGAGGAGGAGCCGCATTTCCCCGGCCCCACATGCAAGACAATCCGCCTCATCCTTCGTCTCCCGCCATGGCTGACAGCCCTCAGATGACAGGATAGACGAAATCGGCAAGGCGGTGCATCGGGCGCCATTCCCCGGGCGGACGCAGACTGCCATCGGCAAGCCCGGCAGCGAGGGCCCGGCACAGCGCCGCCATCGCGGCATCGCCCGCCGCCTCGGCCTCGGCGGCAAGCGCCGGCCAGATCCCCGGCTCCGCAGCGCACAGCCCCCCGAGGCTGCGCAAGGGGGCCGCCTGCGCCACGCCTGGCGGCGCAAACAGGCTGGCTGTGCCCGGTGGGGCGACCGCGCCCCGCCCCGCCGCTTCGGGCGCCGGGGCCAGCGCCAGCACCGCGGCCAGCCGCTCGAAGAAATCTGACATCTCAGTCGGCTGCAAAGCGTGCCCTCCCGACCCGGCTCTCCACCCATTCCCCCTGCGCCGCGCGATGGACCAGAAACGGCCCGATCGCCAGCAGATCGAGCCCCGTGTTCAGGAAGCAGTCGATCGCGTCCTTCGGCCGGCAAACGATCGGCTCGCCCCGCACGTTGAACGAGGTATTGAGCAGCATCGGACAGCCGGTGCGCGCCTCGAAGGCCTGCAAGATCGCCCCGGCACGACGCCCGTCGCCGGGGTCGATCGTCTGCAACCGGGCACTGAAATCGACATGTGTCACCGCATCGAAAGCGCTGCCGATCGCGCCTTGCAGCTCCATCGGCGTGCTCAGCCCCTGCGCCCGCGCCGCGCCAAGGTCGGTCGCGCCGCGGAATTCCGGCCGCAGGTCGGCCACCAGCAGCATATAGGGGCTGTCCACCGGCGGCTCGAAGATCTCCGCCGCCCGCGCCGCAAGGACGATCGGCGCGAAGGGGCGCCAGTCCTCGCGGAACTTGATGCTGCGGTTGACCCGCTGCAAGGTCTCCTGCCCGCGCGGATCGGCAAGGATCGAGCGGTTGCCAAGCGCGCGTGGCCCGAATTCCATCCGGCCGTCGAAATGGCCGACGACCTGCCCCTCGGCCAAGGCCGCGGCGACCTGATCGGCATAGGCCGCGGGGTCGGTCTGCTCGACGAAGACAAGCCCCGCCGCCTGCAACGCCGCGCGGATCGCCGCGGCGGAAAAGCCGGGGCCGAGCAGGGCATGCTGCATCCGGTCGCCCGCCGGAGCCACCCGCCCCTCGGCCCGTGCCGCGGCCTCGGAGACCTCGAGCGCCGCACCAAGCGCGCCGCCCGCATCCCCTGCCGCCGGCTGGATCCACAGCGTCTCGAGTTCCGGCAGATCGAGCCGCAGCCGGCGATTGGCAAGGCAGTTGAGCGCGACGCCGCCGGCAAGGCACAGCGCGCGTGCCCCCGTCCGCGCCAGCGCCGTGCGGCCCAGCCGCACCACCGCCGCCTCGAGCACCGCCTGCACCGAGGCCGCGACATTCATGTGGAAGGGCGTGATCGGCTCGTCGGGATGGCGCTGCGGCTGGCCGAAGAAGGCCTCGAACAGCGGCGAGGTGCCGCTCTGCCGTCGGTCGAAATCGAAATAGCGCATGTCGAGCGCGAAGGAGCCGTCCTCCCGCAGGTCGATCAGCTGATCGAGGATGCGTCCGGCCCAGCTCGGCGTGCCGAAGGGGGCGAGCCCCATCAGCTTGTATTCCCCCGAGTTCACCTTGAAGCCGCAATACTGGGTGAACGCGCTGTAGAACAGCCCCAGCGAATGCGGGAAGCGGGTCTCGGCAAGCGCGGTCAGGCCGGTGTCGCGGCTGCCGTGCCAAAGCGTCGTGCTCGCAGCTTCCCCGACCCCGTCAAGCACCAGAACCGCGGCAGTCTCGCAGGGCGAGGGGTAAAAGGCCGAGGCGGCATGGCTGCGGTGATGCGGCACCAGCACCACCCGCTCCGCCGCCCCCGCCAGCGCGGTCAGCTGCCCGGGCAGGTCCTCGGCCAGCGTGTGCAGGCTGTGCATCATCCGCGGCCATTGCAGCGCCCCGGAAGGCGCGAGCCCACGCGCGGTGTCGAGAATGCGCCGGATCTTGTGCCCCGGGTCCTCGTAATAGGCGACGCGGTCGGGGCGCTCCCCCGCGGGCAAATGCGCCAGACAGGAGGCGATGGCCGCCGCAGGCCAGCGTGCATCGCCCTTGCGACGGGAAAAGCGCTCTTCCTGCGCGGCCGCCCGGATCTGTCCGTCCTGCACCAGCGCCGCCGCCGAATCGTGGAAATGGGCGGAAACCCCGAGAACACGGAAACTCATGTCGGCTCCCCGCTGCGCGCCGTCTCGCCAAGGGTGCGCGCCAGTGGCAGCAGCCGCTCGGCGTAAAGGGCGTTGGCATGGGCATTCGGATGGCGGTCATGCGGCATATGGGTATGGGCCGCGTCCATCGGCACCGAGATGTCGACGCAGCTCTCGCAGCGCGCGCGGACCGCGGTGTTGAATGCCGGCGCCAGCGCGTCGAGCAGTGCAAAGCCCACCGGGATCTGGTGCGCGGCCGCCTCTTCCCGGATCATCTCCAGCGCGGCAAGCGTGGCGTCGATGATCATCCAGTCGTCGGGCAGGAAGGCCTCGAGCCCGCCACGCGCGATCACCGGCTGCCAGATCGGCAGATAGACGATGCGCGGCCGCCCGGCACCGCCGCGGCGCAGCACCGGGACGTGCTCGACCCCCAGGGAGGACCATTCAAGCGACAGGTACTGCCGCATCCGGGACGGGTGCGGGATATTGCGGAAGCGGTGATCGCTGATGATCGCGAAGATCGCCGCATCCACCGCCCCCGCGGCGATGTCGCGGCGGAACTGCAGAAGGTTCTGCACCGTGCCCTGACCGCCGATGCCGCGATTGAGAAGGCGGATCTCCGGCAGGGCCGCCTGCAGCCGCGCGACATAGGTCTCCTCGTCGGCAAGACCGGTGCCGTAGGTGAAGGAACAGCCATAAACCGCAAGCCGCGGCCCGGTCGCGGCGCTGCGGCCGGGCACCTGACGCCAGCCATCCGCCCCGATCCGCTGGACCACACCGTCGCGAAAGGCGACCTGCACCGCATGGCCGGGCGTCAGCGACCAGCCCAGAACCGGGTCCGGCCGGAACAGCAGCCGGGGTTTCGATACGATCATGTCAGTGCCCAGTGTCCTCGGATGCGCGCGCAGTGGCCGGCGCAGGCGAATACCGTCGAAACGCGCCCACTCCGCCGCGCAGGACCACACGTTATAGGCGAAAGATCAAGCATGAAAACACCCGGAGGCAGCGCCTCACCGCCCCCGGGACTGCCCAAGCGGCCCTCAGGGATGGGGCGGATAGAAGCCGGTGGTGGCCACGCAATAGCGCACGGCCAGCGTCGGATCGAGAACCTCGACTGGCATGTTCTGCCCCACCGGCGCAATCATCTGCGCCGACATCTGCTTGTTCGGCGGCTGGTCGGAATAGATCGTCTCGTTGCCGGTGCCTCCGGTCGGTGCCGCGGCCAGGAGATTGCCGGTCGGCCCGGCGAGATTGCCGTCCAGATTGTTCGCCGCAACCCCGTGATGGTGGGGGGCAAGATTGGCCTGGGTCAGGGTGACCGCCTCCTGCCCGCGGATGAGGCCAAGAGGCGTCGGCGACAGCCCCGCCCCTGCCCCGGTTCCGACCGGCACCCTGCTGCGCAGGTCAGGCAGACCAAAGGAGCTCCTCCCGTCGCCGCCATAGGTCGTGCCGTAAAGAGAATACAGAGCCTCATACTCGGCAATCGCCAGAAGCTGCCCCTCGGCGGGAAGCGAACCGCGCGGGCAATAGCCGACCACGCCGGTCGTCCAGATCTCGCCTATGAACGGCATGCTGTCAGCCCGGGCGAGACCGGGAGCCGAGATGCCGGCCAGCACCAGCGCCGCGCCCGCAACCATCTTCGAATGAAACATCGTCATCTCCACAATATCCTTGCTCCGAAAGGCGGTTCAGCTGCGCGGCGGGAAGAGGCCCGTGACCGCGATGCAATGCAACAACGACAGGCCGGGATCGAGCACGGAGAACGCTGCCCCGCCGCCGGTATTCGAGATCATCGCATCCGACATCAGCTTGTTCGGTGGCTGGTCGGAATAGATCGTCTCGTTGCCGGTGCCACCGCTCGGCGCGCCGGCCAGGAGCTTGCCGCCGGGGCCGGGCTGATCGCCATCCGCCTCGGTCGCCAGAACCCGATGCGTATGGGCGGGCATTGTGGCGCTGGTCATCGCCACCGTTTCCTGCCCCCCCTTCGCGCCGCGCGACGGCCCCGCCAGCGCATTGGAACCGACCGTCACACGGCCCTGCAGATCCGGCAGTGCGAAGGTGGTCCGCCCATCTCCGCCATAGGTGGTGCCAAGCAATGCGAAAAGCGCCTGATTTTGCGCGACCGCCATGAGTTGGCCCTGCGCCGGCACCCAGTTCCTCGGGCAGAAGTTGAAACCGACGATCATGATATCGCCGATATAGGGCTCCTCGCCGGCCATCGCCGAACCTGCTCCGGCAAGGGCGGCGATCACTGCGAGGCTGGGCAGGCTCGCCCCCGTCGCGGATTTCAGAAAGGACATAAAGAGTCTCCGCTGTCTGAAAAATCTGTGTCAAGTATCCTGACGCCGCACAGGCGGCGGGAAGACGCGCTCTCCCGGACGCTCACTCCCGCATCGGGAATTCCCCGGACACGGCCACGCAATATTGCATCGCCAGATAGGGATCTTGCGTCGCCAGGGGCTGTCCGCCACCGGTCGGGGTGATCATCTGCAGCGACATCGTGGTATCGGCCGGCTGACCGGAATAGATCGTCTCGTTGCCGCTGCCCCCGCTCGGCGCCGCCGCCAGAACCTTGCCGGCCGGGCCGGGGAAATTGCCGTCGAGATTGTTCGCATTGACCGTATGCACATGTGCCGGCAACTGCGAAACACTCAGGGTCTGCGTCGGCTGCCCATATTTCTCGCCGATGTCGCGCGGCGTCAGCCCCGGCGCAGCCGCCCCCCCCTGCTCGGAGGCCGCACGGCTGCCCAGGTCGGGCAGGCCGAAGCTGCTGCGCCCATCCCCGCCATAGGTGGTGCCATAGAGTGCGAAAAGCGCCGAATAGCCGGAGATCGGCAGAAGCTGCCCATCGGCGGGTGCCCAGCCGACCGGACAATAGCTATAGGCGACCGCAATGATATCGCCGAGATACGGCATATCCCCGGCCCGGGCCGTCTGTGCAGGGAAGGCGAGAACTGCGGCAACGGCCATCGCGGCCGCGGCCGGCCACGCCGGTTTCGTAAGCTGTTTCATGAAAACTCCGCCCTGAGCAATCTTTCCAATAGAAAGGCCAGCTTGGGGCAGGTCCGGCATTCATGCAAAAGCAATATCGTTACAATTCAATCCTCTTCGGGGATTGCTTGCGCGGAGAAGGGCCGCGCGGCGAACGGGGCCTGGTCGAGCCGCGCGACCTCGGCCGCCAGATCCTGCGCCGCCGAGACATCCGCCGCCGGCAGGCACGACAGGTCCTGCAGCTGGGCCCGCCCGATCGAGCACGGCCGGATCAGGAACTCTTCCGGCAGCGGCCGGTCCTCGGGCTGGCCCAGGAAGCGCAGCAGCCGCTGCCAGTGCCGCAGCGGTTCGGCACAGACCGCCTCGTAGGACACCACAAGGAAACGATCTTGAAGATGCGTGCGACCGAAGTCCAGCGCCCTGCGGTTGGCCGCCGTCCAGTAGCGCAGCTGCCGCGCCGGAGACTCCGGCTCATCTTGCGGCAGGCCATAGAGATGCGACCAGTTCCGCAGCTGCTGCAAGTTGTGGCTGAACGCCATGTCGAGCCCGTCGCGCACGACGTGGATGTAGCGCAGCCCCGGCAGGTGCCGCACCAGCGCGGGCAGGAAGACATGGGTGTTCGGCTCTTTCCAGCCCCAGCGGTCGCCCCCCGCCCCCGGGCTGTGCAGGAGCGCGTCGAGATCCGGCACCTGCGCGCCGCAGCGCCAGCCGCCATTCGGCGGCAGATCCCACCGCAGGCTGTCCAGGAGCTGCACCCCGGCCGGGCCGGGCGTGCCGCCGAGACCTGCGGTCATTGCCCGCCGGAACAGCGCGGCGGCCAGCTCGAGCTCCTCGGGCCGAGGAGCGCGGCGCGTCCAGTCGATGCGCTTGAACAGCACCGTGAACCACAGGTTGTCGAGCGCGCCGTTGAGCCGGGACCCGATGTCGCAGCCGCTCAGCTGCAGCATCCGGGCAACGACACGGGTGCCGCTCCCCCCCAGCCCGCCGATCGCCACCGGCGCGGAAAACGACGGCGCGGCGTTTCCATCAGACGGCATCCCGGCGCCCCCGTCCGCGGGGGAACCGCCCGCCCCGCGCCGCGGCACAGGGCGAGACCGGCCGCGCGGGCCCCCCTTCGGGGCTGCCCCCAAGACGTCACGCCCGGCAGAAAACAGCTCGACCGCCCCGCCCTCCAGAAGTCTGGTGTTCATCATCACCCCTGGAAACCCCATCCCGGCGCGGCCGTCTGGTTTCGCAACCTCAGTCGAAGTAACAATATTTCGTTTTCAGGTGCAAGTCGGGGCTGAAATATCCATGGGCATTCCGGTGCTTGGTTTTGGACAAATGCTCCATGAATTCCGGAATGATATCGCTGGCCCGGGAAAAGTCCGCCTTGGTTATATGCTCGAAAAACCGCAGCCGAACATCTTCCGCAACCGACCAATAGACCCCGTATTTTCGGTTGATCTGATTTTTCGAAAACGTCACCTGCCGACGATGGCTCACCCGATATCGGGCCTGCTCACGGTCGGCAAACCGCATATGCACCGTAATCAGGTCGCTGGAAAACACATAATCATACATGCATTTATGGATGCCGGCCGCCACGATGCTCGCGGCTTTCCAGATCACCGGCTTCGTCTGCGACGATTTGAAATACCCGTATTTCCGCTGGGAAAATACCGGGGCATCGACATCATATTGCGCCTCAAAGACCGAATTCTGAATCACCTCGAATCCAAGCGGCGCGATGACATCGGCAGACAGCGCAAGGCAGGTTCCGACGAGATCCCCCTTGAGCGGCACGACCAGCTCATCCACATCGGAAACGATGACAATGTCATATGCCGCGCAAGCCATGCTGCCGACCGAGGAAAGCGCCATCGACTTGAAGTCGTCATCGAACGGGATATCCGGAATCCGGATCACATTCACCCGCCCCTCTGCGAGATCATGGAATTTCTCCCGGATCACGGAACTGACCGGCCTCGTGGAGGCATGGTCGATAATATAGAAATCCGCATCAGGACAATTCATCAGATAATGCTTGATATACATCTCGATGAAGTAGTCTTCATCCCGCACCATCGTGACGCATGCCAACCGCCGCACCGTCTCCCTGGCAGGCCATAATGCCCTGAAGTCCATCGAGATTTATCCTTACAAAATCAGATTTCCGTCAAGATGTTGACGAAAGACGGCCGGCCGTCAACCGGTGTCGCGCCGAGGCTCTCAAAAGGGCATCCCTGCCCCGCCCCCCGGGGCCTGCGGCTTGCCCGCCTCAGAACACGTCCCAGGGCGGCGCGCGGAAGTTCAGCCGCCCGGCGGTCTCGGCATCCCACTGGTTGCGCTTGAACATCAGCTCGAAACTCTTGTCCTTTTCCCCCACCTCTCGCAGATGGTCCGTCGCCTTCTGCAGCTTGTGGATGAAATGCGACTCCGGCACGTAGAACATGCGGTAATCCGTCAGGTTGCGCATCAGGTCGGAATAGACCCGGTCCGAGCGATAGTGACGGCCGTATTCGGCGTCGAGCGGACCGATCTCGTCGAGCAGCTCGCGCCGGATGTAGACGGCAAAGAAGGCCGCATAGTTCAGCTCGAGCTCGCCGCCGTCATGGAACACCGGCACCTGTGCCACATTGCGGTGATGGGCCGAGATGTTCACATCGCAATCGTTCGTCTCGCGCGCGAAGGGCACATGGGTGCGCAGGGTCTTGGTGCCGGCGGGCAGGATCTGGCGCGGCACCGTCATGCCGGCCTGCGGATTGCCAAGGCAGGCGCGCTGCAGCGCCTGCACCGCGCCGGGCTGGGCGATCGCGTCGTTGTTGAGCAAGATGACATCCGCCTCGGGCCGGGCCAGCGCGATGCCGATATTGACCGCATAGGTGAAGCCGTAGTTGCCGTCGAGCGGCTCGAACCGGATGCGCCCGGCCTCGTGCTCGGCGCGCAGATAGGCCCGCACCTCCGCGCTCGAGTCATTGTCGACCACGATGATCTCGAGCATCCCCTGCCAGTCGCGCCGGTGCAGCGCCTCGATGCAGTCGCGGATATCGTCAAGCGACTGCCAATTCGGGATCACGATGCTGACCGGACGGACCAGATCGGCGGTGTCGAGCTGCGCCAGATGCGCCTTCTGCCGCGCCGCGAGGTTCTCGCGCAGCACCTCGAGATGGGCGACATGGGTGGGGTTGTCGGTGATCGCGTTCTCGGTGCGGCTGTAATAGTAATGGCACAGCAGCATCGGCACCGAATAGACCCGACCGACCTCGGTCGCGCGCAGGACCAGATCCCAGTCGACATAGCGGCGCAGGGTCTCGTCGAACCCGCCGAGCCGGTCCAAAAACGCCCGCCGGTGAACGATGATGTTGTTGTCGATGTAGTTCTTGTTCTCGAGAAGCGCCCGGTGCAGGTGGCCATAGCGCATCGCATAGGGCTCTGTCGCCTGGCCGCTGTAGAGCAGCACGCCGGAATAGATCATGTCGGCGTCGGGCAGCTCGAGCAATGCCCCCACATGCGCCGCAAGAAAGCGGCTGTCCCAGGTGTTGTCACTGTCGAGATAGGCGATGATCTCGCCATGGGCCTGCCGCAAGGCGGTGTTGCGCGCCACGGTAACCCCGCGGTTCTCGCCGAGCTCGATCAGCCGGATGCGCGGGTCGTCAAAGCGCCGCACCACCGTCACGCTGTCGTCGCGGCTGCCGTCGTCAACGACGATCAGCTCGAAGTCCGGATAGGTCTGCGCCAGCACCGAGGCGATCGCCTCGCCGACGACGCCCGCACGGTCGAACATCGGCATCACCACCGAGACCAGCGGCCGGGGCGCCGCCGCCAGCCCCTTGCGCGCCAGGCGGTTGGCGATGTTCTCCATCACCGCGAAGGCGCGCTTGTCCTCCTCGACAAAGGGGGTCATCACCTCGGGCTGGGTCATCGACGACTTCAGGAAGCCCTGGAAATCCCAGTAGTCGCGCTTCGGCTTCGCCCAACTGCAGTTGTGCCGGCCGAGCTCGACCCCGGTCGCCTCGTCGAACAACACCACCTCGTGCGGCTTGCCATCGCACAGCGCCCCCGGAACCGAGACCTGAAACGCGTGCCAGCCGTCGTTGACGCCGTGCTGCTTGAGGTCGGCGCGGAAGCTTCCGGCAAGGAAGGGCACCCGCTCGCCTTCGATCTGCAGATAGCCGCGACGGGGCAGCGGATCTCCGATCAGCGCCAGCCAGCCGCGCACAAAAGTGGCGCCACTGCCATTGATCGCGCCGCGCGGCATCCAGGTGCGAACCAGCTCTTCGGGAAAGTCGATCTGGCGCAGCAGGTCGGAGATCATCACCCGCTCGCGCGAACCGTTCGCCGGAAAGCCCCCGTGCACGATTTCCATCGCCTCGGGGGTGCTCACGTCGCACAGCATCACCGTCCCGTTGCGCAAGGCGGCGACCATGCCGAACAGACGCTCGACGCTGTGCGCCACGGTGCCGTCGTCGGTATAGGCGGCCGGCCGGAATTCGACCGAGGCGAGGGCCGCGCGGATCTCGCCGAAGGCCGCGCCCCGGATCCAGAAGCAGGTGCCGCCGATGAAGCCCCAGTCACGCCGCAGGTAGTCGAAATCGCCGATCAGGCCGGAGAACATCTCTCCCAGCGTCTCGGCATTCTGCCACATGTAGGTGGGACCATGCAGGTAGAGCTGCCGCGCCCCGGCCAGCATCAGACGCGGATCGCGCTCGAAAGCCTCGAGGATCTGATCGACCTGCCCGCGCGAACCGAGAATGCCGCGCAGCAGGGCATGGCGCCAGCGCGCGGGCTCCTTCGCGCCCTTCTTGCTGTGCATCTTGCAGATCACGTCATAGCGCGTCAGGCCGACTTGCGCGTCCAGCGCAATCAGCGCGCCCACATCCTGCCCGGCATTCGGCACCGGCACGATCCGGGCCCCCGGCAGGGCCGCGCGGATCCGGTCAAGCTCCGCCTGGCCGAAGCTGTCGGGGCAAGTCACGAAGCGATCGAAGCCGGCGGGGAAGTTCGCGGCATAATGCGACAGGTCGGCAAGCACATCGAGATGGAAGACATGCGCGACCAGGGCCGCCTGCCCCTGGCTCGCCCGCGCCTTCCACCCCTTGCCGCGACCGCGGGTCAGGAAGTCGACCAGCGGCGGCACTCCGGCCGGCCGCTCTGCCCCGCATTGCTGCAGATAGAAGGCCGTCTCGAAAAGCGGCGAGGGATCGCGCCGCAACAGCGTCCCGATCTTCAGGTAGTGCTGCAACGGGTCGAGCCCGGTCGCCGCCACATCCGGATAGCGCGCGCGATACCAGTCGGCATCGAAATAGCCGCTGTGGGCAATCAGGTCGTAGAAATCTGAGGAAATCCCCCGGTCAGTGCAAGACATTTCAGGCATGCGTCGCCTCATCGCTCCTGAGCAGTTTCGAGACAGGTTTCATCAGAACATCAGGAACACCGCCATCGCCTGCGGCTGCACAAACGCCGCCCTGCAGAGCGGCCCCTTACTCCCGCGCGGTCGCCAGCAGCCCCTTCAGGTATTGCCCGTATCCCGTCTTCTTGTAGGTCTCGGCCATCTCGGCCAGCCGGGCGGGGTCGATCCAGCCCTGCATGAAGGCAATTTCCTCGGGCGAGCCGGTCTGCAACCCCTGCCGGCTCGAGAGCGTGCGCACGAAGTTGCCGGCATCGAGCAGCGAGCCATGCGTGCCGGTGTCGAGCCAGGCATAGCCGCGCCCCATCTGCTGCACGTTCAGCAGCCCCTCGGCGAGATACATCTCGAGCAACGTCACGATCTCGAGCTCGCCGCGCGGCGAGGGCGCCACCTTGCGCGCACGTTCGGGTGCCGAGCCGTCCAGGAAATAAAGCCCGGTGACAGCATAGTTCGAGGGCGGCACCTCGGGTTTCTCGATGATCGAGCGCACCTTGCCGTCGGCGTCGAAATCGACCACGCCATAACGCTCCGGATCGGCGACGCGATACCCGAAGACCGTGCCGCCCTCGCCCTGGGCACCGGCCACCGACAGCAGCTCGGGCAGGCCATGACCGAAGAAGATGTTGTCGCCCAGAACCATCGCCGAGGGCGCACCGGCAAGGAAATCCTCGGCCAGCAGATAGGCCTGCGCCAGACCGTCGGGCGAGGGCTGCTCGATATAGGTCAGGCTCAGCCCCCACTGGCTGCCGTCGCCAAGCGTGCGCTTGAACTGCTCCTGGTCCTGCGGCGTGGTGATCACCGCGATCTCGCGGATCCCGGCCAGCATCAGCACCGACAGCGGATAATAGATCATCGGCTTGTCATAGACCGGCAGCAGCTGCTTCGAGACGCCGATGGTGATCGGATAAAGCCGCGTGCCGGAGCCCCCGGCCAGGATGATGCCCTTGCGTTTCATGCGATTGCTCCAAGTTCCTTGAGGGCCTCGCGGGTGGCCGCACGCCAGTCGGGGCGGCTCAGGCCGAAGGCGGACAGGGTCTCGCAGGCCATCCGGGAATTGGCCGGACGGCGTGCCGGGGTCGGATAGGCGCTGGTCGGGATCTCCTCGATCGCACAGGGCAGGCCGGCCTGCGCCATGATCTCGCGCGCGAACTCGGCCCAGGACACGTCGGGCGCGCCCGAGAAGTGATAGGTGCCGGTCTTCGCCGGATCGGCGATCAGCGCCTGCGCGATCGTCAGGCAGGCCTCGGCGATCGCCCGCGCCGGCGTCGGCCCGCCGATCTGGTCGGCGACCACGGTCAGCCTTTCGCGCTCGGCACCAAGCCGCCGCATGGTCTTGAGGAAATTCGCACCATGCGCCGAGAACACCCAGGAGGTGCGCAGGATCGCATGCACCCCGCCCGCGGCGCGCACGCCCTCTTCGCCCACGAGTTTCGAGCGCCCATAGGCGCCAAGCGGCGCGGTCGGGGCATCGGGGGCAAACGGGGCCTCGCCGGCGCCGTCGAAGACGTAATCCGTCGAGATCTGCACGAAGGGGATGCCAAGCTCGGCACAGACCGCGGCCATCGCCGCCGGGGCGGCACCATTGACCACGGTCGCGGCCTCCTCCTCGGCCTCGGCCTTGTCCACCGCCGTCCAGGCGGCGGCATTGATCACCGCCACGGGCCCGAGCGCGCGGATCTGCGCCGCGCAGGCCTCCGGAGCCGCTAGGTCGGCCTCGTCGCGGCCGAGAAAACGCGCCCCGGAGGCGAGCGCCTGCAGCTCGGTCGCGACCTGTCCGGTTTTGCCGAAGACGAGGATCATGCCTTCACTCCAAGGCGTTCGCCGACGCCCTTGCGGCCCTGCAGCGCGCGCCACCACGGCTCGTTGTCGAGATACCATTGCACGGTGCGGGCAAGCCCTTCCTCGACGGTGACCGAGGGGCGCCAGCCCAGCTCGGTGCGGATCCGCGTCGGGTCGATCGCATAGCGTGCGTCATGGCCGGGGCGGTCGGTGACGAAGGTGATCTGGTCGGCGTAGCTGCCCTGCGCCTTCGGCCGCTTCTCGTCGAGAATGGCGCACAGCGTGCGCACCAGCTCGAGGTTGGTGCGTTCGTTCTCGCCGCCGATGTTGTAGCTGCGGCCAAGCGCGCCCTTCTCCACCACCAGAAGCAGTGCGTCGGCGTGATCCTCGACGAAAAGCCAGTCGCGGATGTTCGAGCCGTCGCCATAGATCGGCAGCGGCCTGCCCGCGAGGGCGTTGAGGATGATCACCGGCACCAGCTTTTCCGGGAAGTGGAACGGGCCGTAGTTGTTCGAGCAGTTGGTCAGCACCACCGGCAGACCGTAGGTCTCGTGCCAGGCCCGCACCAGATGGTCGGACGAGGCCTTCGAGGCCGAATAGGGGCTGCGCGGATCGTAGGGCGTGTCCTCGGTGAACTTGACCCGGGGGTCGTTCGGCAGCGAGCCGAAGACCTCATCGGTCGAGATGTGGTGGAAGCGGAAGGTCTCGGGGCGGCCCGCCTCGGTCCAGTATTTCCGCGCCGCTTCCAGCATGTTGAAGGTGCCGGTCACGTTCGTCTCGATGAAGTCGCCCGGCCCGTCGATCGAGCGGTCGACATGGCTTTCCGCGGCAAGATGCATCACCGCATCGGGGCGATGTTTCGCGAATACCCGGTCAAGCGCGGCACGGTCGCGGATGTCGGCCTGCTCGAAGGCGTAAAGCGGGCTTTGCGCCACCGAGGCCACGTTGTCGAGGCAGGCCGCATAGGTCAGCGCATCGACATTGACCACCGCGTGCCCGCGCGCGACGGCAAGCCGCACCACGGCCGACCCGATGAAGCCGGCACCGCCGGTCACCAGCAGTTTCATGCCGCCCCCTCCCAGGTGAAGGGGCTGTCGAAATCGGCCAGCAAGGGCGCGACCTCGTCCTTGGCCGAAAGCACCGGCGCGGCCCCGCCCAGTTGCCAGTCGATGCCGATCGCGGGGTCGTTCCAGCGGATGCCGCCATCGCAGTCGGGCGCGTAGAGGTCGGTGCACTTGTACTGCACTTCGCAATCCGCGGTCAGGGTGACGAAGCCGTGCAGAAATCCCTTGGGGATCAGCAATTGCCGGCCGTTCTCGGCGCTCAGCACCTCGCCCACCCATTTGCCATAGCTCGGGCTGCCCTTGCGGATGTCGACGGCGACATCGAAGATCTCGCCCCGGGTGCAGCGCACCAGCTTGTCCTGCGCATGCGGCGGACGCTGATAGTGCAGCCCGCGCAGGGTGCCCTTGGTGGCCGAGAAGGAATGATTGTCCTGCACGAAGGCCAGATCGAGACCGGCCTCCGCCATCCGCTCTGCATTCCAGGTTTCGGAAAACCAGCCCCGGGCGTCGCCGAAGCGGCGCGGGGTGATGACGACAACGCCACTCAGTGCCGTTTTTTCAATCTGCATTCTCGAAATTCCGCTAGGGAAGGTGCTTCGAGAGGTATCGCAGCTTCGGCATCGTGGCAACTCTCGCGGCCGGCGACGGCCAGATTTCGCCGCACTGCCGCATTTTTATGCGCCGCATTGCAAAAAGCCACAGCCCGGATACAGTTCTGGGGTCGACGGCTTCCCCGTCCTGGCCTTTATCAGAAGTCCCCAGCCAAGCGATTCCGCCGATGAGCCTGCCGCCGTCCCGCCTCCTCCCCCTTGCGCAGGCCCCTCTTCTGGCACTGCGGCTGCAGCGCCTGTGCGGCCTCGATCCCGAGGCGGCAGCGCGTGCGGCAAGCTGGCTCGAGACGGCCTGGTTTTGGGGCGGCGAGCCCCCCGAGCTGCACCCCTGGCGGGCCCTTTGCCCCGATCCGCAAAGCCTGTGGCGACTGGTCTGCCTGTTCGAGCCCGCCGACCCGCGCGGCGCGGCGCCGCTGCACGAACATCTGCAGGGCGGCTGGCGACGCGGCGGGCGCCCCGCCCCCTGGTTTGACGTCGCAGGCTATGACACGCTCTCGGCCCGCCGCGTCGCGCCACAGGAGGCCGCCATCCTGCATTACGCCCGCGAAGGCTGGGCGCGCGGGCTCGATCCGGATCCGCACGGCCTCGGCCTTGTGCCGCCCCTGCCCCGGCGCACGATCGTTCTGACGGCGCAGTCCGCCGCCGACCTGCCCGCCATCCGCGCGCATCTGCGCCGCGCGCCGCCGGGCCCGGACTGGCTGGTGCTGGACACCAGCCCCGATCACGCCGTCGCCCGGCAGCTTGCGCAGGAGGAGACCGCGGCCTTGCGCCAGGGCCGGCTGCGGCTGAGCCCCGCCCCCGCCGACAGCACCGGCGCGGCGCTGGCCGCACTGGTGGCGGATGTGGCACAGGACAGCGGACAGGGCGGGCCGGACCCGCTGCTCCTGCCCCTGCCCCCGCCCCAGCCGCTGCCCCGGCACCCCGCGCGGCGCCCGGCAGCCGCCGCGCGGGGCCCGCACATCGCGCTCCTCTGCCCCGCCCCCGATCAGGCCCGCGCCTATCGCTGGGGGGACTTCCACTTCGCCGAGAGCCTGGCTGCGGCCCTCGAGGCGCAGGGCGCGCAGGCCGAGATCTGCCTGACCGACGCCTGGGGGGCACTCGCCGACCGCCCCGCCGCGCAGGCGCCGGAGGCAACGCTGCTGCTGCGCGGCGTGCGGTCGGCCCCGCGCTTCGGCAGCGCGCTGCGGCTGATGTGGATGATCAGCCATCCGGGCCGGGTCTCGCCCGAGGAGATGGCGGGGTACGACCATGTCTTCGTCGCCTCCGAAAGCTACACCCGGACCCTGCGCCCGATCCTGCACGACCGGGTCTCGGCGCTGCTGCAATGTTCCGACCCGAGCCGTTTCGCCCCCGACACCCGCGCCCCGGGCACGGACGCGGACGCGGATGCGGACGCGGACGCCATTCCCGCACATCCGCTGCTCTTCGTCGGCAATTCGCGCCGGGCCGAACGCTGGATCGTGGCCGAGGCGGTGGCCAACGGCCATGTCCCGGCCCTCTATGGCGCCGAATGGGAGGATACCCCCTTTGCCGCCCTCGTGCAGGGCGAGAGCCTGCCGAACCGCGACCTCGGCACCTGGTATCGCCGGGCCGCGATCGTGCTCAACGATCACTGGCCGGACATGGCGCAGCACGGCTTCCTCTCGAACCGGCTCTTCGACGTGGCGATGGCGGGCGGGTTCCTGATCTCGGACCGGGTGGAGGGCGCCGAGATCTTCGGCGATCCGCTCGTTCAGGTCGACAGCGGCGCGGCGCTGGATGCGGCCATCCGCCACTATCTTGCCCATCCGGAGGAACGCCGCAGCCGCGCCGCAGCCCTGCACGAAACCGTCCGCCACCAGCACAGCTTCGCCCGGCGCGCCACGGAAATCCTCGCCCGGGTGCGGATGCTGCTGGCCCGCCCCGGCGCCTCCGTCTCGCCAGATTGACATTCCACCGCTCCCCCTCCTAACTCTGAAGGGGAATGAACAAGGCCCGGAACACCCTGAATTTTCCATCGGTTCGGGCCCCAGCAGAAGGAACGTTCCATGTCCGACAGCCTCGATCTCGGTTCCGACGCCGGCGTCAATTCCCGCCTGGCCGTGCTGCGGCAGCTGACCCTCGAGCCGACGCAGCAGCCCGCCCAGGAACCGCTGGTGCCGGGCCTGTTCTTCGACACCGACCCCGAGGCCCCCACCACCGTCACCGTTACAAGCCGCCCCGGCGAACTGCTCTCGGCGCAATTCGATGTCGCCGGGCAGGCGCGCTGGCTCGGGCTGCACATCGCCCTCAATGACTGCCCGCTCGCGGGCAAGATGCTCCTCGGCGTCGCGATCCGCAGCAAGGCCCCGGCGTCGCAGACCTTCCGGCTGTGCCTGCGCAACGGGCGCGAGGGCGGCTTCGACGACATCTTCTTCCGCAAGACCGCCATCGCCTACACCGAGCCGAGCCTGCATCTCGACGCGCTCAGCCTCGCCGATCACCCCGCCCTGGCCGCACCGGCGCCGTGGCGGGAACTGATCCTGTTCTTCCGCCCCGGCAACGGCGCCATCGACCTGCAGGACCTGCGGGTCTTCGCGCTCTGAGCGGCGCGCAGCGATGCTCCCGCAGCCCGGCCTCTCGGTCGTCATCCCGGTCTGGAACGACCCTGAAGGCCTGGCACGGCTGCTGAGGCAGCTGCTTGCGCTGCCGCAGCGGCTGCGCGTGATCGTGGTCGACGATGCCTCGGACGTGCCGCTGTCGGCGGCCGCGCTCGACCTGCCCGAGCTGGCCGAGGAACCGCGCCTGACCTGGCTGCGCAGCGCGCTGCAGCGCGGGGCCGGTCATGCGCGCAACCTCGGCCTTGCACAGGTGCAGACCTCGCATGTGCTGTTCCTCGATTCCGACGACCTGCTGCTGCCGGCCTTTTCCGGCCTCCTCGACGATCTTCTCTCGCCCGGCACCCCCGGCTTCGACTTCTGCCTGTTCCGCCATGTCGACAGCCGGCTGCGCGCCGCGGGCCGGCCGGGCCCGCTCGACACCGACCAGCGGCACTGGACCCGCGCCGGCATTCCCGAACGGCCCGTCCCGCTGCGCCCCGATCAGGCGGCGCGGCTCGTGCGGATCTCGGCCTATCCGTGGAACAAGATCTACCGCACCGGCTTTCTGCACGAGACCGGGATCCGCTGCACCGAGATCCCCGTGCACAACGACATCGAGCTGCACTGGCGCAGCTTCTTCGAGGCGCGCCGGATTCTCGCGACGGCACGGCTCTGCGCCGAGCATTTCGTCGAGGAAGACGGGCAGCGCCTGACCAACCGCACCGGCGCCGAGCGCTTCGAGGTGTTCCGCGCCCTCGACCCGGTCCAGGCCGATCTGCAGGCCGATCCGATCCGCACCGCGCTTTATGCCGATGCGGTGGCCGAGTTCTATCTCTCCCTCTTCCGCTGGATCGAGGACGGTCTCGGGGCCGCCCTGCGCCCGGCCTTTCGCTGGAAGGCGCAGGGCTTCCTGCGCGAGGGCTTCGAGCTGCCGCTCTTCACCCTGATCGCCACCCGCGACCCGGACCTCGCCGCGCGCCTCAACGACTATCTGGCGGGGGATGCGCCGTGAGAACCACCTTCATCGTCACCAGCTTCGACATCCTGCCCTATATCGACCGCTGTCTCGATACGGTCGGCCTCTGCACGCGGCCCGGGGACCGGGTGCTGGTGGTGGATGACGGCTCGGGCGATGGCACCGCCGAGCATCTTGAACGTCGCCTGGGCGCTCAGCTCGGCGCGGCCCAGGTCGAGCTGATCGCGTTTGGCACGAACACCATCGGCGGGGTGGCGATCGCCGCCAACACCGGCCTGGATCACGCCCTGGCCGATCCCGGCTGCGAGGCGGTGGTCTTTGTCGACGGCGACGACTGGCTCGAGCCCGCGGGCTTTGCCGCCTGCCGCGCCGCCTTCGAGGCGAGCGGCGCCGAGATCCTGCTCGGCAATTATCTCGAGCATGACGAAGCCTCCGGGGCCAGCCGCCGCCCGGCCGATCTTGCCGTCTGGGCGCGCGCCGCGGCGCTGCCGCGCGACGAGGGCGAGGGCGAGGGCGAGGCCGCCCGCGCCTGCGCGCTCGAGATGATCGCCGTGCCCTGGCGCAAGTTCTACCGCGCCGATTTCCTGCGCACCGAGGGCCTGCGCTTCCCGGAAGGGAATTTCTTCTACGAAGATAACCCCTTCCACTGGGCGGTGTGCCTGAAGGCGAGCTCGATCGCCTTTCACGACCGCGTCCTGTGCCTGCACCGGGTCAATCGCCCCGGCCAGACGATGGCTGCAACCGGCCCGGGCCTCGCCGCCTTCTTCACCCATTTCGAGACGATCGAGGCGCTGATCGGCGACTGGCAGAGCCCGCATGCCGAGGCCGCGCTGCGCTGGCTGCTGACAAACATGCGCTGGCATCTCGAGCGCCTTCAGCCGGAGGCGTTCTGGGTCTATGCCGATCGCGCCGCGCGGGCGCTGACGCCGGTTCCGGACGCGCTCTGGGATCGGGTCGTGGCGCAGTATGAAGCCACGAACAGCACGCCGCAGCAGGCTGCAGCGCTGCGCCGGGGCGAGATCGCCGCAACGGTGGGCTGCTGGCAGCAGGAGGCGCGCGGGCGCGCGATCCAGGCGGAGACCGCGGCGCTTGCGGCAGGGGTGGCGGCACTGCACGCGCGGCTCGATCGTCTGGACGGGCAGGTTTCGGGGCTGAGCGAGATCGCCCGGTTCCGCGCGCTGCGCGCCCTGCCGCATCCGCCGGCGCCACCGCTGCCGCCGCAGGAAGCGGGCTGAGCCCACCGCCCCCACGCCCCGCCTCTCGCCTTTGCCGCCGCAACCGGGGCGCCAGATCAGGCCGCCGCGGGCCGCCATGGGCGTCACCGTGCGCCCCGGAACATGCAACGCCCCTTCCGTCGCCCTGTGCGTCCCGTCCATTCTCTGGCCACGATCTGCGCTTGATGACCACAAAACCGGCAACGACCCGGCTCTGGAACGGTGTTCCGTGCCGGTTGAATGCGTCTGGTTGGAAAGTGCTGGTCGGCACCGCATTGTGGGATGGCCCACGCGCGTTGCCGCGTCCGAACGCTTCATTCGTCAACAAAGAGGTGATTTCGTGCGAGGAACGCTACCCCGATCGAGCGTCGAGCAGACCTCTGACCAGATCGCCGAAACTGTCCGCCGAACGCTGAAACTCGAGGGAGAGGCGCTCACGGACTTTGCCGACAGGCTGCCGGAGGACATTGAAGAGGTTGTCCGGCTCCTCGTCGAAACCATCGGCCGCGTCGTCGTGACGGGGATGGGGAAATCCGGGCATGTCGCGCGCAAGATCGCGGCGACGCTCGCCTCCACCGGAACGCCGTCATTCTACCTTCATCCGGGGGAGGCGAACCACGGCGACCTCGGAATGGTGACGACCGGCGACGTGGTCATCGCCATTTCCAATTCCGGCGAGACGACCGAGCTCAGCGATCTGCTGAGCCACTGTCTGCTTCTGGAGATTCCGATCGTGGGCATCTCGCGCGAGGCAGACTCGACGCTGATGCGGGCCGCCACCTTCCGGCTGCAACTTCCCGCCGCGGAAGAGGCCTGCCCGCTGGGGCTGGCGCCGACGACCTCGACGACCCTGTCGCTCGCCCTTGGGGACGCGCTCGCCGTTGCCGTGATGGAACGGCGCAGCTTCGGTCCCGAGCAGTTCCGGATGTTCCACCCCGGCGGACGGTTGGGCGCCCGGCTGGCGACCGTCGGCCGGATGATGCATTCGGGCAGCCTGGTTCCGATCGTCGGCCGGCAGGTCCCGATGTCGGAGGCGATCCTGAGAATGACCGAACATGGCTTCGGCATCACCGGCGTGGTGGACGGCGACGGAATGCTGGTGGGCGTCATCACCGACGGCGACCTGCGCAGAAACATGGACGGGCTTCTCGGATATGTCGCCGACGAGGTTGCAACCCGCGCCCCGATCACCACCGAGATGACGACCACCGCAGCCGAGGCTGTCGGCCTGATGAACCGTCATAAAATCCATTCCCTGTTTGTGGTTGATAGCGACAGGCGTCCGATCGGGCTTCTGCGTTTGCATGACTGCCTGCGGGCCGGCGTTCTCTGAGGGATTGCGATGACCATCACCGTCCGGACCGCGGCATGTTCCATCGGGCAAGCACCCCCTTTTGCCCCGATCGTGGCGCCGCTCCGGCGTGCAGGGATGCCCCCCGTCCGGGCCAGGTGCATCGGCCGTCTCGCGCCCTGTGCTCGCACAGGGACCGGGCGGATCTGCAGGGCGAACCGCCCCTCCAGCGCCCTCCTTCCTGCGCCGTCCCGGCCCCGGCAGGACGCCGGCGGTTCTCAGCCGGATCCACGAGGAATTTTCCATACCGGTGTTGACCCTAGGACATGCACCATGGCAATGCTACGGTGCAGCATCGGACATCGGCGTCTCGATCTTTCACCCGGGCGCGCCGGCCCCCAACAAGACGCCTTCGGAGGGGCCGAACAGGGGCCCTTCAGACCAGATGACGCCACCGGTCACGCTTTTGTGCCAGATCGGTGTACTCGCCAAGAACGCGGCCAACGCATGAAGCCGTTTCGCCCATCCCGACACACCAGCCCCGACACGAATAGAAACAAATTGACTGCTGATGGAAAGACCTCCGGGACCATCCCCGAAACAAAGGCCTCCCTACCGGCCCTGACGTTCGACATGCATACCAGGACGAGAGATTGAGAATGAGCAAGAAACACGTCGACTTGACGCAGCGAAGGTCAATCTGCTTCGTGAGCGAAACCGGCCGGGTCGAGGATCCGCTGCAAGATCCCTCCGTCCGCTATCGGTGCTATCATCCAGCCGAGGCGCTGGTCGCCGAGGGGCATGACTGCACCGTCGTCGCGGCCGCGACGTTTTATGAAAACCCCTTGCTCAAGCACGATGTTTACGTGTTCCACCGGCCGAACATGGCACGCGCCAACTTCGCTTCGGTGCTCGCCGGGCTCCGCAAGCTCGGCGCCACCCTGATCGCCGATTACGACGACCTGATCTTTGGCGACGAGGAGCTGGCGCTGGTCTCTTCCGCCGTCAAGAACGGGACCCTCACCGAAGAGAAGGCGATCGTGGCCTTCAAGAGCAACCTCGCCGGGTTGCGTCAGTTCGACAAGGTGACAGTCTCGACCGAGCCGCTCGCGGCACGGGCGCGGGAGTTCAATCCCGATGCCCAGGTGTGCTGCGCCCCCAATGTCATCCCCGAATCCATCCTGTCGATCCAGCGGGCGAACCAGACCCCGTTCCTGAAACGCTCGGCGACCAATATCGGCTATTTCGCCGGCACCCGCAGCCACGACAAGGACTTCCCGATCGTCGAGGCGGCGCTGCACCGCGTCCTGTGCGAGAACCCGCACTTCAACCTGCTGGTGGTCGGGCCGGTGGTCATGCCGCGCAGCCTGGCCGCGCTGCCGAATGTCAACACCGCTCCGGTGGTGAACTTTCTCCGCCTGCCCTCGCTCATGTCCATGTGCTCCTCGGTGATCGCACCGCTTGAGGCGAGCAAGTTCAACGACTGCAAATCCCGCGTGAAGTTCCTCGAGGCGGCAATCGGCGGCTGCCGGCTGATCGCCAGCCCGATCCCTGACATGCAGGCGATCGGAGAGGACCGCCTGACCCTCGCGACCAGCACCGACGACTGGTACGAGGCGCTTTCGGCGCCCCTGGCCCCGGAAGCCCGGATCGAGCTTGCGAAGCGCAACTTCGCATTCCTCGAAAACACCAGCTACAACGACGCACTCAAGAGCCTGGCGGGATTGAAATGAGAGTATTGCTTTATGTCGAACCGCACCCCATTCGCGACACGCTGACGCATTTCGCCGATATCGTCCGGGAGTTCCTGCCGCTTCTGTCGTCGGCACCGGGCTTTGACATCCGGCTTTTTGCCAACGAGGCGACCTTCACCCATCTCGGCAAGACGCATCTGTCACCGCACGACAACCGCCTGATCCATACCACCCGCGACGAGGAAGCGCTCTTCAGCCAGTATCAGAAACTGCCCTGGGAGACCGAGGGCCTGCCGGTCTGGCTCAAGCTGATGTCGGGCAAGGGCAAGGTCAGCGAACGGCAGCTGGACCTGCTGCGGCGGATCTGGAACATCTTCCCGTTCGAGGTCATCGTCCATTGGGGCGAGAACGGTGCGGTCACCCGCTTCCTCGAGGAACGCCCGGTCACCCGCGTGGCGATGGAGCTCGGCTGCACCCGGCCGCCCTTCCTCAACTCGGTCGTCATGGACCCCTATGGGACCAATGGCGCCGGCGTCGTGCCGAAACTGACCATCGAGGACCTGCGCGGAATCGTCGACAACCAGTCGATGTCGCGCCACGAGGCGTTGTTCGGCTTTTCGCAGAGCATCGCAGCCCCGGGCTATGCCCAGCAGTTCCAGCCCCTGCCGGGCGAGCTGGATGCGCGCTGGATGAACCAGAAGGCAGCATTCCTGCCGCTGCAGCTTTTCGACGACGCGAACCTGTTGCGGTTCTCGCCCTACAACACGGTGAGCGACGTCGTTCTCGATGTCGTTCCCAAGCTGGCCGAAGCCGGCTACATGACGATCATCAAGCCGCATCCGGCCTCGAAGTTCCGCAAGGGCTCGCTCTATGCGAACTCTTTCGCCCGCCGGGCGCTGCATCCCTGGTCGGACCGGATCATCTGGTGTGACGACAACACCCCTCTGGCCAATTCCCGCCTGTTCAACCTCGCCGACATCGTGGTGACGGTGAACAGTTCCGTCGGCTTCGAGGCGCTTTACTACGATAAGCCCGTGGTCGTGCTTGGCGATGCCGTCTACAAGCCGAAGGACATGTTCCCCACGCTCGACGACGTCCTGTCGGGAAGCTTCGATCGGGACGCCTACCTGGATGCCGCGGGGATCTTGCGCAACTTCATGCTCGGGGGCTATCTGCAACCGGAAGCCATCCGACGCGACCCGTCCGGCTTCGGCTGCCGGCTCAGCCTGATCCGCCAACTGCAGCAGATCGGCGGGGGCGATCCGGTCAAGTTTGCCAGCGGATACTGGAACGCCTGCGCCCCGGCGCACAAGTCCCTCGCCTCGTCGGCGGTCTTCTGGGGGCTCTCGGTTCCCAACCAGGCCGAGTTCGGCGTTCCGGCGATCCCGCCGAAATCGCCGCCGGCCGCGGCCCAGACCGCCGCCCCGAAAGAACCGCGCACGCGCGCCACGCTCGGCTATCGTCCGATCGTGCGCCGGCTGCGCCAGCATCTGGCGATCAAGAGCATCCAGGCTACCACCGAGTGGCTCGATGCGATGTGGGGCACGGAGCAAGGCCGCGCCGAGGTCATCAAGATCGGTCGCCTCGTCGATCCCGACTATTATATGGCGACCAACCGCGACGTGGCCGAAGCCGGCATCACTCCGGTCGAACACTTCCTGCACAGGGGCTTCGCCGAGGGCCGGACGCCGGCCCCCTCGATCCCCGCCGCGACCGCCATGCAGACGCTCTCCCATCTCAAGCGGGCCGCCGAGATCATGGCGAACGGCGCATCCGCCGACTTCGGCACAACCCCCGATGACGCGATTGCCGAAAACTACCTGCCGATGTTCCGCCGCCTCGTGGCGCATGTGCACGCCGACAGCAACGCGGCCTTCCTGTCCTGGCTCGACACGCTGTGGAGCACCCCGGCCGGGCGCAGCCGGATCATCGAACTGGGCGGCTTCGTCGACCCGGAGTATTACCTCGCCACCTATGGCGACGTGAAGACGGCTCATATCGATCCGGTCCGGCACTATTGCAACGCCGGCATCCTCGAGGGACGCTCGCCGCGCAAGAGCCTGCGGGCGGTGAAGGCCGACGTGGTGTGGGAAAACCTCCGGCAAGCGGCAAGCGCCGATGCGCTCGCTCTTGCGGAGTTCCCCTTTGCCGAGGACGTCGAGGCACGCCGCCAGGCGCAGCTGCACGCGGCCTTCGCCGGCACAGGCAAGCGGATCGCGGTCGTCGCGCACCTCTATTACACCGACCTCGTGCCGGAGATCCTCGAGCATCTCAAGGCGATCCGGGAGCCCTTCGACCTGATCGTGACGATGCCGGACTGGGGCACCCGCCGCATCGTCGAGATGGTCCGGGCGGCCCATCCGGACGCGCTGTTCTACGCCGCGCCCAATCGCGGGCGCGATATCGGCCCGTTCATCGACCTGCTGCCGGCGATGCTGGAAAAGGACTATGACGCGGTTCTCAAGCTGCAGACCAAGCGTGGCTACTTCCGCGCCGATCGCATGATCCCCGAATTCGGCGAGATGTGGCGCGAGGAGACCTTCAGCGCGCTCCTCGGCAGCCCCGAGCGGGTCACCGAGATTCTCGATGCCTTCCGCAGCCGGAAGCAGCTGAACATGGTCGGCCCCAAGCCCTTCCTGCTGTCGCTCGACAAGTACCCCTATCACGACAATGGCGCGCTGGCCGAATGCCTGCTGGACGACATCGGGGCGAAAGACGGCGCGTTCTACGCCGGCACGATGTTCTGGGTCCGCCCGTCCTGTCTGCAGCCGCTGGCGGAGCTCAAGCTGACCCATTTTGCCCCGGAAAGCGGGGCAAACGACGGGGCGCTGGCCCATCTGGTCGAACGCCTGTTTGGTCAGGCGGCCGGGCTCGGGACCGACGCCCTCGCCTCTGCCCCGGTCGATCCCGGGCAGCCGCTCGACTTCGCCCCCGAGCCCGCGACGATCACGGTGGATGCGTATTTCACCGAACGCCAAAAGGAATTGCGCAACCGCAAGACGAAGGATGGACAGGGGGCGTTGATCTGGTGATGCAGATTAGCCGACCTCACATTCTGGAAGCAAGCTCGCGGTAAGACCACGAAAGAAGGAAAAGACGGGTGAAAGCATACCAGAAGAATCTTCCCCTGATCTATTGCCACATCCCCAAGATGGGCGGGACGTCCATTCGAGACCTATTCACCAAAGCCTTTGGGCAGAATCTGTTCCCGCATTATAACGGCCAATTGGTCTCATCTGGCGTGTTGATCTCACGACGTCCCGGTCTGTTTGTCTGGTCAGAGCTGGAAAAGCTGGCCAAGATCAAGCCCGCGTGCATTTACGGGCACTTTCGCCGCACAGAAAAGACCGACACAGACACTTTTTATCCGGAGGCGACGCAATTCGCCACGGTATTGCGCAATCCGGCCGAGACGACTCTGTCCAGCTACTTCTATACATTGCGCAAGATTGATGAGGGGGTGCCGCTCCCCATGCGTTTCAAGTCCGTGAATGAATGGCTCGAAAACGTCAATTCACAGATCTTCAATCACATGCCCGCCGCTGCCCGAACGGACCCTCGCGATTTCATTCGCACAAAATTGGTCATGGCTGCGACCTTGGAAAAGATGGCAGGCCTGAACCGGTTCATGGCGGAGAACTTTTCCATAAAGACACAGGTCCCGCGACTAAATGAAAGCGACAGGGGTGAGACCGTCGACCCGCAAGTTTTGAAGAGATGGATTTCCCGAAATGAGGGGGAAATGGAATTCTATACCCTCGTCCGGGAAGAAGAGGCTCGCCACACGGATTGATTGCCTGCTGTCCACCGGCTGCTCGGCAGTCGGTGGACAGATGGTTCGCCCCCGCCGATATCGAGAACAGGACACTCCGCCCCTGCCGGACTGTGTGCTTTGGTAGCTGGAGCGCGGACTGACCGCGGTGCAGGCCTGGCAAGAGGCGTTCGGCGACAGGGTGCGGTTCGTATTCTGGGACCTGTTCGGGCGGCAGGTCCATGACAGGCTGGCCGGCCAGCATATCGGCGGCGGAGGTTCCCACCACCCGGTGTTCAACGACGCCGATGTGGTCGGGCGGTTTCCCGGTGCGGATATCGTCGATCTTTCGCCGCTCCTCGGCGCCCCGATGCATGAGGTGCGGCGCCTCTTCATCGACTCGAGCTGCCATCCATCGCAAATCGGCTATCTGCTGCTCAACGATGCCCTGTGCGCAGGGCGGGCCCCGGTCGAGGCCTTTCGATCGGCCGTTGCCACGGTCGAGGCCGAGCTTTTCGCCCTGGCCGGCAAGATCGTCGGGGCCAAGGGGGGCGCCGTGCTCCTGACCGGCCGCTCGGTCTGGCTTGATACCCTGATGGGGTACATGGGGAAGGATTGCGCCCTGCGACTGGCCCAGAGGGGGCTGGTTCTGGCGCCGCTGACGCGCCTCCCCGGACAACCCAGCATCGCCCAGATGCTGCAGCAGGTGCCGCTCGACCGCTGTGCGCCGGTCGTCGTTTCGGCCGGAGCGCAGGATCTTTCCCCGCAGCTCGCCCGTGCCTTCGAGACCGACCCGTCATTCTGGCGCGATGTCCCCTCTATCGACTGGGAGACGGCGACGGCCGCGACGATCACCGCGCGCCACGAAACGCCCCGCTATGCCTATGTCCGTGCGGATGCCCCCAAGGCGCGCGTCCCGATCACGCCGGAGCTGGCCGCGCAGATGGTCGAGCAGGGCCCGCTCGGGATGCCCTCCTGGACCGGGTTGCGCCATCTGGCCGCGTGCATCGCTTCAGACCAGGTGCCGGCGCCGCGCCGCGGGGCGGAAGCCGGGCGTCCGCAACATCCCCCGACGTGAGGCGGGCCGCCGCAACCGCGGTCTGGCGCCGCCGCGCCGGGGACGCAAGCACGGCGGCCTGAGCCGGTCAGCCAGCAGGCAGGGCTGCGGCGGCGCTTTCGTCCTTCAGCGCAACGCCGGTCGCCCCGAGCCGGCGCGCCGCGCCGACGAGCCAGGCGATGCGATCGGCCGCCGCCTCGGGGC